>JAGOVY010000076.1 GCA_018060515.1 Anaerolineaceae bacterium
GCAGAATATAGAGTTCGTCTGCATTCACCTCAATGTCAATGGCATTCCCCAATGATGGAATGACATGATCAAAGAAAAGCTGAGGCGCCTTCTCAAACAGGATGCCATCGGCAGTGTAAACATAAACTCCATTATTCCCCGGATCCAATACATACAGCAGATTCTGATACATCGCAATCGATTTTATTTCCTGCCAGCCTACATCAGGAGGGAGCAGAGCGGTGACGTTTCCGGGTTTGCCGGGAATGCAAAACTCAATATTGCCGATGACATCAATGGCAAGCAAGGTGGCGCCAAAAGAATTTCCAGATGGTAAGGGCAAAATATCTACCAGCTTATTAATGCTGTTCATTGGGTTTTCCGTATTCGGGCCGCAATCAAAATTGCGGTCCTTTACATACATATTTCCATTTAGCGAATAACGCAGCACCTTTCCTGAAAGCTCATCCAGCAAATAGAGGTCATTGTTCGTGGCCACCATTTGTGTGATATTGATCATCCCCAGCGAATCAGATACATTGAGAGAGGTGAGCTCAAGCCGCGAAACACCTTGAATCGCATCCAGTTGAGACTGTACAGAAGAAAGCAGTGCGTTGGATTCTATTGTTTGATCAAACTCAGAAGCCTTTTCGAGGTACACAAGGGCGGCTTGCAAGTTGAAAATATGCATAATCTCGTCATCTTTTACCGCCTCTGCTTGAATGACGTATTGCTCACCCTGCTGGTAATAATAGGCAAATTGCTGAGTTCGCCCTTTTGCCAGATACACCGAACCGGCTACAGCCGCCACAACCAACGGAATGACGATCGCGAGTAGTATAAGCATGGAACGCGGAGGGGTTCCATCACCGCCAACCGGTTTGGCGAAGAAATCCCTTCTCTTTCGCTGAGGTTTTTCTCGTGTTTCATCCATAACCTGAGTAGAAGCGCTGACCTGCTCTTGCGGTTGCTCCTTATGCATGCGAGCCTCTGCTGCCAGCCTGCGCCTTTGACGGGCAGTCAATTTTTCATGAGAACCACTGGACACTTCAGCGGATGGCCCTGCGTTGATATCCACTTCCGCCTCTGTGTGCTGGTGGTCTGCTGATGCTTGTTCCTGCAGGTGTTCCTCAAACGTCTCTGCAGGGGGCAACTCCATCGATACAGATTGCAGATCTTCATCTGGTGATTCATTGAGGCTGGCTGCGCTGAGCTTGTCATCCACTAACGAAACGCCTTGAATTTGGTGTGTAACAACGGCGCCATTGCCGGCTGAAAGTTGAGCGACTGCCGCGCTCACATTTTCGAGGCGTTGATTCAACAGGCGGCGCACCAATGCATCGACAGCCACATTGCCGCCGCCGGCGAGCAGTGCTGCCTCCCACTGCGGGTTTGGCCTTGCTTGAAGTAAAACAGAATAGTTGCTGCCAACACGGTGCTGAGAGAAGACGCAAGAGATCTGTGGGTTTACCCCTAAGCCTTGCGGTTGATTTACGTAATCTTCTTTTTCGATTACAGCGTCCCCATCCAATATCACGACTCTGCCCTGGCCGATAACCAATGTTAAGACCAGTTCTTTGCGCAATACGACCAGGCAAAGCGAGCCAGATATCCCCTGGGTGCTTTCTTCATCTTCCTGGTGGCTTTCAAACAACTCAGCATTGATGGACTCTGCCATCACGCGCAGGGCATTGGTTGTGGAACCAGGGGTAGCGTAAAACAAGGCAGCTTTCTTCCCCATCCATGAGTTTAATGCGTCCTGCGGCAGGTTGGCTTGGGTATTCAGATCGATCAGCGCGACCAAATGATCAGCTTCGCGTCCGCGGGCGCATTTTCGCGGTGGTGTCTGCGCGATGAGACCCGGCAGCGTGTCTTCTGTTTTACCGCGGCTTAGATGAATGGGATAGAGGTTAAGATTAAACAATTGGCATCCTTAATCTAAAGAGTACTAACAAGTTTATGGATACAAGATTTGGACCAATCAAACAAAAAATCGCGATTCCACTCTTTCTTTTTCAGCATATAATTAACAAAAAATAACAGGTGGAGAAGCAAATGAGTGCCGATAAAACTGGTTTCTTTTTAGGTAGAGTGTATGACCCCAAGACAAATGGTCCAACCAGCGACCCAGTAATATTAGACCCTGCGAGTTTAACCACGCATTGTGTGGTTACGGGTATGACCGGTTCTGGCAAGACGGGTTTATGTATCGGTTTGCTTGAAGAAGCAGCCTTGCAAAAGGTCCCGGCAATCATCATTGACCCCAAGGGTGACCTTACAAACATGGTGCTGCATTTCCCCAACCAGGCGGCATCTGATTTCGAACCCTGGATCGACCCTGAGACAGCGACCAGGGAAGGCAAAACGGTAGCCCAACTGGCAGAAGAAACCGCTGCCCGCTGGAAAAAAGGACTGGCTGATTGGGGTTTGGGGCAGGAGCAATTACAGGCTTTGGCAGACTCAGCAGATTATGCAATTTATTCGCCTGGCTCCACCTCCGGTATTCCGATCAATATTCTTTCTTCCTTTGAAGCCCCCGAAATCCCATTCAATGACAATGCTGAAATCCTGCGTGAACGCATCTCCACCACTGTTACGGCAGTGCTGGGGTTGGTAGGGCTCACCAACATTGATCCGCTGCGTTCGCGGGAGCACATCCTGATGTCGAGCCTGATTGAAGAAGCCTGGATTCACGGCAAATCATTATCAATGACCGACTTGATTTTGGAAGTACAAAGTCCGCCGATTGATCGAATCGGCGCATTCCCAATGAATTCCTTCTTCCCTGAGAAGGATCGTTTTGACCTGTCTTTGCTCTTAAATAACTTCCTGGCATCGCCTTCCTTTCAGGTATGGCTGCAAGGGCAGCCCTTAGACATCGGCGCACTGCTCTACAGCGCTAACGGAAAACCGCGGCACTCAATATTCTACCTTGCGCACCTCAGCGAGAATGAACGCATGTTCTTTGTCACGCTCCTCTTTGCGGCTTATGAAAGCTGGATGCGTGGTCAGCGTGGTACGGGGAATCTGCGCGCGCTTTTATACTTCGATGAAATCATGGGTTACCTGCCCCCGGTTGCCAACCCATCTTCAAAGACCGTGATGCTGCGCATGCTGAAGCAGGCGCGCGCTTTTGGTGTGGGGCTGGTTTTAGCGACACAAAACCCGGTGGACGTGGATTACAAAGCGCTCTCAAACGCCGGCACCTGGATGATTGGCCGACTGCAAACCGACCAGGATAAACAACGACTGCTCGATGGTCTTTCTTCGGCTGGCGGCTCAACAGATATCCGTGCGCTGGATAACCTCATCTCCGGCCTGCAAAAACGCGTGTTCATGCTGCACAGCGTTCATAAATCCGCGCCGGTGCTGTTCAATACCCGTTGGGCACTGAATTTTCTGGCCGGCCCATTAACCCGTGACCAATTGGATACAGCCAACGCGCTGGTAGGCGCTGGTGATACAGCCTTGCCCGCAGCCACTGGAACAGGTGCAACCGCAGCAAAACCCACCGCTTCGGTGAGAGAAAGCTCTGGCCTGTCCTCAAGCAGACCAGCCATTCCAGGTGATATAGCTGAGTATTTCATCGCCAATAATCAGGGTGTCAGCGAGGCCGCAAGCAGCGCCAGCCTGCCCGCAGGGGTTGCTTCAGAAGGATTGGTGTACCGAGCCGGGATTCTGGCGCAGGCTGAGATCCGTTATATTTCGCGGCAATACAATTTTGATCACATCGATAAGACATCCGCCATCCTCGAAGACCCGGGCAGTGGTTTGATTCGCTGGGAAGATCTGCTCACCGCTGAAGTCGATAAAAACAAACTGGAGATGCATCCGCTGCCGAACACTCAGTATCATGCCGTTCCTTCCTGGCTGACAGACATTAAGAAAACAGATGCCATCAAAAAAGATTTTCTCGATTGGATCTTCCGCAGCGGCGGGATTAAAATCTACACAAACGCAAAGCTGAAGCTCTATGGCAAGCCCGGAATAACTGAAGAAGATTTTCTCGAAACAGCTCAAAAAGCGGTTATAACAGCAGCCGAGGCGGATGTGAACAAAGCCGCCAAAACATACGACACAAAAATCGCTACTTTGGAACGGAAAATCGAAACACAGGAATTGTCAATTAAATCCTCAGAAACTTCGGTTAACCAGCGCAGAATGGAAACATTTGCAACCGGCGGTTCGGCTATTTTCGGTATGTTGACCGGAAAGAAGCGCACATTAACTTCCACCCTTTCAAAAAACCGCATGGCTTCTGAAGCCCAGAATAAACTTGAAACCAAGAAAACCGTATTAGATCAGTTGGTTACACAGCTTGAAGATTTGAAAAACGAACGGGATGAAACTGTTAAATCGGCTCGTGAAAAATGGGATGGTATTGCCGAAGAGATTACCGAAATCCCGTTAAAACCAGCCAAGAGCGACATTTTCTCAGATATTTTTGCTGTAGTGTGGCTGCCGTTTTACATCATTAACCATGATGGGAAAAAGGTGGAATTGCCTGCCTTCAAGCGGTAACAGGCGCTTATAAACATCAGAGCAAATCCTCAATGACCCAAAACCCCCGGGAACCGGGGGTTTTGTAACTAATACAATTTGAGTAAATCAAGGTATCGTAAGAACTGAGATTGCAAAAGTTGTTATTTTATGCGCAGCTTCGGTTTTCAGCCCATCTCCTGCCGACCGGCCAGCGCGCGCAATAATGTATTCTGATCGGCGTATTCCAGATCTCCACCCACGGGTAAGCCGCGCGCCAGGCGTGTTATGCGCACATTCAGCGGCAGTAACTGCTGCCTAAGGTATAAGGCAGTGGCGTCCCCTTCCATGCTGGGGTTGGTCGCCAGAATAATCTCGCGAGCTTCCCCGCTGCGTACCCGTTCCAACAGCCCACGAATTGTCAAGTCATCCGGACCGACGCCTTCAATCGGAGAAAGCACCCCTTGCAATACATGGTACCGTCCATGAAAGCCGCCGGTGCGTTCCACTGCCAGCACGTCCAGTGGTTCTTCAACCACGCAGATGGTGCCGTCAGCACGAACGGGGTCAGTGCAAACCTCGCAAAGTTCCTGGTCAGCTAAAGTAAAGTTGGCGCAAAGTTTACACCTGCCGGTGGCAGTTTTAAGATTCAGCAGCGCATTGGTCAATTGCTGCACAAGGTCTTGCGGTGCGCGCAACATATAGAATGCCAGGCGTGAAGCTGATTTTGGGCCAATGCCAGGCAAACGCTCCAGCGCAGTGATCAAGTCTTGAATCGGTGCGGGTAAAATCGGCATCAGAACGCCACGCTAAAACAGCCCCGGCATGCCGCCTGCCAACGGCCCAAGCCGTTCAGATGCCATTTTCCGAGAATCATCGAGCGCCAGGTTAACCGCAGAAAGCACCAGATCCTGCAGCATTTCAGCATCGGCATCTTTTAGCAGATCAGGCTCGATGATTACTTCTGTGCAGCGTTGGTCTCCCGTCATTGTCACTTTAACCGCTCCGCCGCCTGCAGAAGAAGTAACCGTTTCTTGCGAGAGCTGTTCCTGTGCCACTTCCATTTGTTCCTGCAAACGTTTGAGCTGCGCCATCATAGCGCCGCCTCCTTGTCCGCCTGCGGGTCGATTAAAACCTTTTGCCATGTTTCGCTCCTCTATTTGAGTTCAGTTTTTTGTTTCAATTTTCCACCAAGGTTGAGTGCAGTTTCCACCAAACCATTCGACTCGACAAGGCTGTCAGCGATTGCAGTACCTGTCTTATCATTCACTAAAATACAATCAATCGGCAGGTCTACATTAAGTTTACTCGTCAATACGCGCCGCAGGACTTCAATGTTTTCCTGGTTTGCCATCTTTGAACGCAGCACTTCACTGGGAAAACCAAGTATCAAAGTGCCATTTCTCACCTGCAAATACCGTTGTGAATTCAAGAGCGCTTCAGCCTGCTTTCGGCGCTGCTTCACTTCAATCTTGATTTCATTCCAAATGCTGAGGATGTCTTCGGTAGTAATCGTCTTATTCACAGAACCGGGTGATTTTTCCGCTGCGGTCAACGCCTCTTCCGCAGGTGGTTGAATTTTTACTGCTGCAGGTTTCTCTGGCTCAGCGGTCGGTGCAGCGTTAATCGATCCCTCCACAACTATCTCGGGTATCTTCATTACCGGAGCGGTCGACGTAGAGGCTGCGTTCTCAGTCACCGCAGGCCGTACATGCGCTGGCGTGCTCGAATCTGCCGCCAATGGCGGGTGGTTCTCCACAGTTCGCAGGGAGAGACTGCGGGCAAAAGCCACTTCAAGCGCGAGGCTGGGCTGCCACGAGGTGCGCAAATCATTGATCGCCACGTTGAACAGGTCAATCCAGTTCATCAGCAAACCAACCTCCAGCAAACCGCTGTGTTCGCGCATTCGACTCTTCACTTCTTTGGTGGCTTCAACCTGTTTTTCATTGCCCATTTTCACCAACAGCAGGCTGCGCAAATACTCAACAACCTGCCGCGCATACTGGCGCGGGTCGCTGCCGCCATCCAACGCTTTATGGATGGTGCGCATGCCCATGCCAGGATCATTCTTAATCAAAGCGTCAATCAAATCAAATACCAATTGGCTGGTGGCTGTACCCAAAACGGTTTGCGCCAACTCAAGATCAATTTGCTTCCCGCTGGATGCCAACTGGTCGAGCAGCGAAATTGCATCACGCATGGCTCCGGTAGATTGACGGGCGATCAGCAGCAATGCTTCTTCATCCGCCACGAACTTTTCTTCTGCGCAAATACCTTGCAAGGCATCGACAATCTTTTCGACTGGGATACGCCTGAACTCATGCCGTTGACAACGAGAAAGTACGGTGGGTGGTATTTTATGAATCTCAGTAGTGGCTAAGATAAATATCGCATGCGCTGGCGGTTCTTCAAGCGTCTTCAGTAAGGCATTAAACGCCGCCGTCGAAAGCATATGAACTTCATCGATGATGTAAACTTTATACTTCCCATCACTCGGAGAGTAATTGATGCGCTCGCGTAGTGTACGGATATCCTCGACGCTGGTATTTGAAGCCGCGTCTATTTCGATCAAGTCGAGAAACCGGCCTTCATTCACCGCCAGACAATTTACGCAATCATCGCAGGGTCTCTCCGCCAGGTCAGAATTAAGACAATTGACTGCTTTCGCCAAAAGACGGGCGGTTGTAGTTTTACCGGTTCCCCGTGGACCGGAAAAAAGGTAGGCGTGACCTACTTTTTCCGCTTTGATTGCGTTGCGCAGCGTTTGCACGATATGGTCTTGCGCTACCACCTGGTCCCATTTGCGCGGACGCCATTTTCGATATAATGCCTGGCTCATAGTCCTTTTTTCCATTCTTCAAACTTATTCTGAAATGGTTAAACGTCAACTTGATTGTACTTTAATCCGGCTTAATCGAAGAGCAGAAGCTGGAAATTTTAAGGAATGCGATATTGGCTTCGTACAGTTCCGGATGAATCGATCAACTGAACCAGTTCTCCGGGGCTAAAAGCGGCGGCTGCCAATCCCCAAAAAAGCTCACCAGACGTATTCACCCCTGCCTGGGTAAAAAGGCTGAGTTCTCCTTCCGGAAAAACGGTTACAGAGGGGAAAACGAATCGGTTGGAACCCTCGCCTGCCAACTGCCAACCCTGTAAATTTACCGGAGCTTGTGAAACGCTGGCAAGTTCAACCCTTTCGCGTACCAGATCGCCGGCGCCGATCACTGTTTGAATGACAATTGTTCCTTCTGCCGCGGGCGGCAGCGTCTCTGTGATGGGGCTCTGGACGTCAGCAGTACTGCCAAGCGCCAATTCTTGCGCGGGGATAACCCGATGGGTTGCATCCCAAATCATTAAAACGATGAGAACGGTTACGGCGGAGACGATGATGTTTAATAAAATGAAAGGGAATAACCTGCGCATTTGCCCACCATCTTGAGTTTCGAATCATCATAGCATAAAACCAAAGTAAAATGGTCGTAGGCATCTAAACCATGAAAAAGATTCTCATTGATGGGCATAATCTGATCCCAAAAGTTCCAGGCATTAACCTCTCTGATATGGATGATGAGGATAAATTGATTTCGCTCATTGGAGACT
Source organism: Anaerolineaceae bacterium (assembly GCA_018060515.1). Lineage (GTDB taxonomy): Bacteria > Chloroflexota > Anaerolineae > Anaerolineales > Anaerolineaceae > UBA6107. The sequence goes on from JAGOVY010000076.1 coordinate 8,059, forward strand.
ACAGCCGACTCAAGCGGGTGAGTGTGGAGTTGTTTTTTGATAATGCCACGCCAGGGACTGCAGCCAAAGCCAAGCATGGTTTCGTGCAGGTGCATTACGTCAGGCATGGCAGCACAGCCGATGATGCCATCGTGCAGTTTCTGAGAAATGCCAGCACCAACGCCCGCAACCTGAAAGTGGTGTCATCAGATCACCTCGTGCAGGCAGAAGCCCGCGCGCTGCGAGCTGCAGTAATTTCCTCTGAGCAGTTTTCTATTGAGATGCAGCGGGTATTTTCAAGCCCGGCAGCCGTGATGGAGAGAAAAAACAAACCGCCAAGCGCGGAAGAGGTGGAGGAAATGCTGCGGTTAATGAACGGAGATCGAAAAGAGTAAGACAAACCGCTTGTATTTTGTACTAATATGATATATAATGTCCACATAACACACACTTATTGGTAGCAAGACTGTGTGTTCCACCCGAAGTTTTACACAAACGAAGGGTGGTGTTCCCTCCCTATTGATTGGCAGACATGTCCCCCCCATGCCTGCCAATCGCTTTAATCTTGTGGCACCGAAAAGAAAAACCTGCTGTGTAGAAACACAGCAGGTTATCTTTGGCGGAGAGGGTGGGATTTGAACCCACGATACCTTGCGGTATACCCGCTTTCCAAGCGGGCGCGTTCGGCCAGACTGCGCTACCTCTCCATGCGCTAAACCTTAAGCGCCGATATTATACCATTGCATCTTATAAATGCAATTAAACTCATAAAATGATTTGTAATAAACACCTGGTTGTAATGGCTTTCCGTTAAGCAGTCATCATGTTAGCCAGTCTTGTTGCCTCGCTGCCATTGCAGGAATTGACCTGAACGCTTTGAGCGGCGATCTTCCAGTACCGCTTGAATTTCAGGCCAGGCAGAATGCCAGCGCTTCGGCCCAAACAGGGCAAGTATTTGGGGCATGAGGGGAGCTATCTGCTGCGCCAGTTTGCTGAGTGCCTCACTCTGGCTTAGCCCCAAGTGAGCTTGGTCAGCAACAAAATCAATGGGTGGTTGGATGAGATACATCAGCACGTCATCAAGTTCAATCTGCTGCCACTGATTACCCGTCAATGCCGGCCAGGTTAACCCCTGCCACTCCTCCCCGCGCACACTAAAGTGAATAATCATATTGGCGTGCTTATACTGAACCGAGGTCGTGTCACCAACTTTCCGTACCTCACCCTCTTCAAATGCAAATCCATCCACCAGGAAGCGAAAATCATTTTGAATCTGCGCAATTAAACCAGAATATTTATCGTTCATGCCGCACATCCCTTGGATTAAATGATAAGGTTCTTTGAGGTTTTCCACATTGTATTCTTCGTCTTTGTGAAGAATCTATTGGGTTAACCCTTTCACGGGCTGGCAGCTCCAGCCGTGTGGAGCATGCTCATGCAGCAGCCGCAGCCAGCGTTGAGAGATCAACCAGAACGGCTGAGAAAGACGGACATAAAAAGGATCAGGGGCATCAGCAAAACTTTGCAACACCGCCATCTGTTCGCGGATGCGCCCTTGCTGTAAATCGGTCACCCAGAAATCTCCTTCAGGTAGATCTGTGGTTTCCAACGTCAACAGCGCTTCCTGCTCGTAAATCGTCTCGCGTTCTGGCCCGAAAGCAATGTCAATGGGCGAGGTGCTCAATGCCACCGTCAGCGGGCGTTTACAAGCCTGGCAGCGATCTCTCACCTTGAGGGGTGTGGGGGGGGATTGCAGAGGCAGCCTGCCTTGTGGCTGCATCTGCCAGAGCGGTTGCTTGCCGCCATAAGCCTCAACCGGTATGAATTCCAACGGTGTTCTCGCCTCAGTCTCTTCGAACAAACGGTAAAGGTCTTCGGAAATGATGACCTCGTAATTATTGGTCGCGGCGATAGAATCTCCATTCCGCCAATTGTCGCCATGTAAACCCGCTTCATCGCCAGCAGCGCCATGCACCCGCAGCGGTGCTTGCTGATGCAAATGCACCTCTCCGCAGATTTCACAATCCGTGGTAGGTTTGATTTCTAAACGATAAAACTGACTGAGTGGCTGCACAAGCTCAATGGTACTATCCAACAATAACTGAACAATCGGATAATCTTGAAGGTCGGTAAGCTCATATTCACACCAGCTTCTAAC
>JAGOVY010000077.1 GCA_018060515.1 Anaerolineaceae bacterium
CTCGTTTTTGTGGTTTCTTTGCCATACAATACTCCTATACATCAAATTATATCTATTTTAATAAACCCTGAACGACAATTCGCTTGTTATCCACCAGGTAAGGGTAGCAAGAAATTAAAGTAATCGTGCTTTCGTTGGTTGGCGCCATCACATCCACCCGCGTAGGTTCAACGATTTCTGTATTGGTCACGAGGTATGTAAATGAACCGCCCTGCGTGGAGATGATAATTTCATCGCCGATTTTCAACCTGTCGAGATAGCGAAAGATTTCACCGAAGATATCATTATGCGCTGATATCACGAGATTGCCGCTTTCACCGGGGTAACCAGAACCAAAATGCTGCCCCGCCCCCAACTTTAACTGCTCCCAGTCGTCACCCATCACCACAGGTGCATTAACCCCAATCGCCGGAATTTGGATCTGGCGTGCTTGCTGCGGGCTGGGGGTAGAGAGCGGCAGGCTGACAACCAGTTGCCCTGATTGGCGTAGATGCTCGGGAATCTCGGACTCATTGAACTGGCTTTCGGTACCGCCGATCGGAGCGTTATGCCCGCCTGGCAGAATCACCGCTGTAATTAGCGGAGCCGGGGTTGCGGTGGGCGAATCGATGATTGCAGCTACCTGTTGGTTGAGATTTTTCAGCAGGTTTGCGCCATTAAAAATGATAAAGAGCAGCCCAGCAACCGCAACAATTTCAACCAAGAGAAGAAATTTATCCATCCCGCCGCGGCGTTTACGCGTGTTGCGGCGTCGAGGCGTGTATTCTTCTTCGTCAAGGTCTGAGGATAGTGTGTTAAAGTCGATGGCTTGATCTGTCTGAACGATTCGTCCGCTGCGGCGGTATGCCTCAAGCCTTGCTTCGCGTTCAGCACGGCTTTTTTGCATCAAGAGCTGTCGCAATTCAGCCGCTGAAAAATCTTCAACCTCGCGTTGGCGAGCCACAACTTTTCCTCTTCCTCATGAAATCACCGGCTTCATTATAACCGATTTCCTCTCGCCTCCTTTGACCGCATCTGTTTTTGTACCTATCCGTGTTAAAATTAAGGAATTGAAGAGATGAGGTTGAAAGATGACAAAAAACTACCTGATTGACATGGATGGCGTTCTTCTGAAAGGTAAAACACCCCTGCCAGGGGGAATAGAATTTATTGAGCGATTAATTGAATGCCAGGTTAAGTTCCTGATCCTTACCAACAATCCATTGTACACACAGCGAGATCTTGAACATCGGTTGAGTACAATGGGCTTCAATGTGACCGCTGAGCATATTTACACCTCGGCAATTGCCACAGCACATTTTTTGCAAAGCCAGGCGCCAAATGGCAAAGCATTTGTCATTGGCGAAAGCGGGTTAACCCAAGCGCTGCACGACGTGGGATATATCCAGACGGACATGAACCCTGATTATGTTGTGCTGGGAGAAGTGAACAACTATAACTTTGAATTGATCACCCGCGCGGTACGTCTGATTAATGATGGCGCCATGTTCATTGCCACCAATCCCGATTCAACTGGCCCGCTCGAAGCTGGCATTGTACCGGCGACCGGTGCGCTGGCAGCATTGATTGAAAAAGCCACAGGCAAGCCGCCATTCTTTGTAGGCAAACCTAACCCGTTGATGATGCGCAGCGCACTGCGTTACCTTGGTGTACATTCTGAAGACACAATCATGATTGGCGATCGCATGGATACGGATATTGTCGCTGGCGTGATGAGCGGGCTCGAAACCATTCTGGTGTTAAGCGGCGTCTCAACCCGAGAAGATGTGGAGCATTTTCCGTACCGTCCTAACCACATTTTAAACTCGGTGAGTGATATCGTAATCGAGTGTTGATAAAAAACAAGAGAGAGCCTTGTGCACACGCAAGATAATCGTCAAACGCAAAACAAATTCATAATTTCAATCATCCTCACCGGCTTGATTTTGCTTGCTGAAATTATCGGCGGAATCTGGTCGGGCTCATTGGCGTTGCTTTCAGATGCAGCCCATGTGTTTTCAGATATTTTCGCGCTTGCATTAAGCTACTTTGCGCTGCGTCTTGCCGCCAAACCTCCCGATGACAACCATAGTTTTGGCTGGCAAAGGGCTGAGATTATTGCAGCCCTGATCAACGGCTCTACACTGTTGATAATTTCTCTGGGCATTTGGGTTGAAGCGGCAAAGCGCTGGCAGACGCCATTGGAGATTAAGAGTGGTGCAATGATGGTGATTGCGATTGTGGGGCTGGTCGTGAATATCATCGTCGCATTTATACTGGGCGGGCACAATCATGATCATGAACATGCACACGACCAAACGCATGACCACGAAGCAGAACAGCAAACAAAAAATCGAAAGGGGAGAAATTTAAATGTATACAGCGCCTATCTGCATGTATTAGGCGACATTATTTCTTCAGTGGGCGTCATCATTGCCGCAGTCTTAATCCGGCTCACTTCAGCCTATTGGATTGACCCGCTGATTTCAATAATTATCGGAGCAATTATCCTCGTCAGTTCATACCGGTTAATCCGCAAATCGCTGCACATCCTTTTTGAAGGGGTTCCGGAGGGAATTTCACTAATTGAATTGAAAGAGACTTTGTCTTCGATTAAGCAAATAGAAACCATACATGACCTGCATGTTTGGAGTCTCGGCTCCAGCCAGATGGCGATGAGCGCACATGTTGTGCTCACCAAAGATGGTTTCCTTGATCAAGCGCCGATATTGGAGCAAATTAAAACGCTGCTGGCTGAAAAGTGGAGTATTCACCACTCAACGGTTCAGTTTGAAGAAGTCCATTGTGATGACGGTCATGGCGGCTGCAATTAAGCCCTGGTTCAACCAGTGATAAGGTTATAACCCGCGCAGACAAGCTATCATAGCGACGAGGCCATCAAACCAGCCACCAGGCTGATAAAGTTGCGCTCTAAAGATAAACAGGTTCTGATTTGAACCGCCTAGGGATTGAAAAAAATTATGCGCTGGATACGTGAGTTTAAACCCAAACCGGAACACAACCGTTTATACATCATCGCCATGGCAATCACCTTCGGAGGAAATGTCATACTGGCGCTTGGAAAGGGTATCGCAGCTTGGATTTCAGGCTCAGCGGCATTATATTCTGACGCAGCCAACTCAATTTCAGATGTTGTATATTCACTGCTGATGGTATTGGGTTTATGGGCTGCAATGCAACCCCCTGATACCAACCATCCACAGGGGCATTCAAGGTTCGAGCCGTTGGTTGGGTTGATGGTGACTGTGGTAATGTTCATTGCGGGTTTTATGGCAGCGCGTAATGCTTATTTACGCTTTACCAATGACACAATTGAACCTATCGCCATTGGTCTTCCTACCATCATCCTGCTGGTTAGCGCCGCGGCGAAAATGGGCATGTTCATCTCCGTTAAGCGCATTGCCCATAAACTCCTCAGCCCAGCGCTGGGAACTATCGCGAGAGACAATCTTAGTGATGTCCTCACTTCGTTGGCAGCTTTTCTGGGTGTTCTTTTCGCAAATCTCATTCACCCCTTGGCAGACCCAATTGTTGGTTTTATCGTCGCGCTGTGGATTTTTCGCAATGCTTTCGTTTCGGGGAAGGAGAACCTTGGTTTCCTTACCGGGGTAAGTGCCTCAAAAGAGGAAGTTCAACAATTCCTTGAAGCCGCACAGGAAGTGGACGGTGTACTAAAAGTTCACCACATTATTACAGAGTATGTTGGGCCGCGTTTGATTTTGGAATTACATGTCAATGTTGATGGCAACACAACTCTGTATCGGGTGCACGAAATTTCAGACGAAGTCACGAAGCGGCTTGAGCAGTTTTCCATTGTAGACCGCGCTTATGTGCATGTGGAACCGGAAGACTGGAATGATTAGCTTTGAATCATTCATCTTTCTGATTCGATTTTCCATTAATCTCCTACAATAGATTAAGCAAAACAGAACAATAGAATTGAAAGCGCAAGTATGAAAACACAGCCTTCTCAACTTATCGATGAGCCCATCACCGTGATTTTTGATAAGCCACCTGCGCTGGAGAAATCCCCTCCCTGCCCGCAGAGTTTCATTTGGCGCGAACAAAAGTACAGCATTCGAACCATTCTCGATGAATGGGTAGATTACTCTCGCCGTGGCAGAATGGCCAGAAACATGGCGCAAACACACCTGGCCAGTGCGGCGCGCTCAGGCTCTTGGGGGGTGGGGCGCTTTTGTTTCCGTGTGATTACAGAAGAGGGTCAGATCTTTGAAATCTATTACGACCGCGCACCGCGAGATGTAGACAGCCGCAAGGGTGGCTGGTATCTAAAAAGTGAACGACGGGCGATAATTGATGATGACCACTAAGCTTTATCTACAATTAGATCCAATCCCGCGATAAATACTCAATAATTATAAAATTAACATTGACAATATTAATAAATGTTGTATTATTATATCAATAATATTAAGTAAACAATTGATAAACACAATTGAGCCATATTATGATGATAAGGAAGCTGTATGATTAATAAAAAGTTAGATCAATGCCCGGTCTGTGAATCTGATTTAGTGGTGACGCGCTTATATTGTGTGAATTGCGACACCACCATAGAGGGGCACTTTGCGGCTGAGCAAACGCCGTTCGGCGCACTCACCCCTGAACAGATGCAGTTTATTCTCACGTTCATAAAATGTGAGGGACGTCTTAACCGCATGGAAGATGAATTGAACCTTTCTTACCCCACCTTACGCAACCGTCTCACTGAGATCGTGCGCGCCTTGGGCTATGAACCCGGCAAAGAAGAGCCGCCGATTGTGCTTTCTTCGGAAGATCGCCGCGATATTTTAGAACGGCTGGACAGCGGCCAAATTTCTTGGGAAGAAGCCCAGGCGCGCTTACGCGGCGAGAGATTTACTGAACAGTCCATCCGCGCAACAGAAGGAGGGAAATGATGGCGACCACTGAAGAGCGATTGAAAGTGCTCAAGATGGTGCAAGAAGGCAAGATAACAGCCGAGATGGGCGCTGAACTACTCAAAGCTCTGGATACAACCAGCAAAAAAACGGATGCCGATGAGCGGAATTCGGTTGGTTTTCCGGGAAAGAGCAGCGGCAGGTTCTTCCGTGTGCGCGTAACTGATACAGATACAGGGCGGGCTCGCGTCAACATTCGGCTGCCAATTGGCATGGTGAATGCCGGCTTGCGCATGGGGATGCGCTTCTCACCAGAGGTAGACGGGCTAGACGCGTCTCGCATGGCAGAAGCTCTGGCATCCGGTGAGACTGGCAAAATCATTGATGTTTACGATGAAGAAGACGGTGAACACGTCGAGGTCTTTATCGAGTAATTCCTGCAAATCAAAATAAGTAAAAATTCAAAGCCAGTCTGCTACATCAGACCGGGTATGCTTAGTATTGCACGAGGTCAATATGATTAATAATCAAGGTATCACAGATACCAATTGGAAACAGAAGTTCCTCCCAATTTGGATAGCGCAACTCTTCTCACTGCTGGGGAGCGGATTAGTTCAGTTTGCACTGGTCTGGTATATCACTCAAGAAACTGGTTCCGCAGCAATGCTCGCGACTGCCACACTTGTGGCGCTGCTGCCTGAAGTATTGCTGGCGCCTTTTGCCGGCGCCTTTGTTGACCGCTTAAATCGCAGACTGGTGATGATTTTTGCAGATCTTTTTATCGCATTAACAACCCTCGCTTTGGTACTGATATTTGCTATTAACCGCATTGAGATCTGGCATATTTTTGTGGTCCTTTTGTTGCGCTCTGCAGGCGGGGTTTTTCATTGGCCAGCCATGCAGGCTTCAACAGCCCTTATGGTGCCCGACAAGCATCTTGCCCGATTCGCCGGACTCAATCAGGCGGTGAGGGGTGGTCTCAATATTGTTGCCCCTCTGCTTGGCGCGCTGCTCATGACGCTGCTGCAGTTTCATCAGGTTATTGCCGTTGATGTAATAACTGCTCTTATCGCAATCTTGCCGCTCGTGTTTATCAGCGTGCCGCAGCCTGAGCGCAAAGATTCAGAAAAAATATTAACGCCAAGAATGATTCTAAGTGATGTGCAGCAGGGCTTGGTTTACCTGAAAAGTTGGAAAGGAATGTTCTACCTGGCGTTACTTGCTGCGATACTTAACTTCTTTCTGGTTCCGACAGGCACATTAATGCCATTGATGGTGACACAGCATTTTGGTGGAGATGTTTGGCAATTAAGTATCTTGGAATCTGCTATTGGCATTGGCATTGTAGCTGGAGGCTTATTGCTGGGAATCTGGGGAGGGTTTAAGAACCGAATTGTCACGTCAATCGTTGGGGTGATCGGCATCGGTTTGGGGGTGTTTATTTTTGGAATAACACCTGCTAATTGGTTTTGGGTAGGGGTAGCGAGCGTTGCCTTGTTCGGTTTCATGAGCCCGATAACCAATGGGCCAATCAATGCGATCATGCAAAGCAAGATTGCTCCTGAAATGCAGGGGAGGGTGCTCTCACTGATCAGCAGTCTCTGCTCCATGATGATGCCGCTGGCGCTGCTCATTGCTGCGCCGGTTGCCGAATGGTTTGGGCTGAGGGTGTGGTATTGGGCAAGCGGACTGTTGGTCATGGCCATCGGATTGCTTGCTTTCTTTGTGCCTTCGGTGATGATGCTTGATCGTGATGCTCCTCAAAATACACCAATCCCAAGTACAACGGAACTCAGCAAAAATGAAGCCGTGTTGAATTAAAAAACAGACGGCTGTTTAAGCCGTCTGTTTGCGAAGATGGGGACTTAAAGGTTATAGATCTCTGAGTATTTATCACGCAGGTAACGCATGTAAGGTTCGGGTGTGATGCCGCTGCCAGTAACTTTCTTGAGCAAAACCTGCGGTTCGAATTTGGCTCCGTGCTGGTGAATGTTCGTGCGCAGCCATTCCAGCAATTCATCAAATTTCCCCTGGCTGATTTGATCTTCAAGGTTTGGGATTGACTCATTGATCTTTTCCCATAACTGGGCAGACACCAGGTTGCCCAGGGCATAAGTGGGGAAGTAGCCAAACATTCCGCCTGACCAGTGCACATCTTGCAGCACGCCTTCGCGATTATTGGGTGGAACCACGCCGAGGTAGTCTGCCATCTTTTGATTCCACAGCGCAGGCAGGTCAACAACCTGGATGCTGCCTTCCATCAGTGCAATCTCGAGCTCAAGACGCAGCATGATATGCAGGTTATAGGTTGCCTCATCTGCTTCCACGCGGATGAGCGAGGGCTCAACCTTGTTGATGCCGCGATAGTACTGCTCAAGACTGATGCCTTTCAGTTGCTGCGGGAACTTCTGTTGCAGCATGGGGTAGAAGAACTTCCAAAAGGCTTTCGAGCGCCCCACCAGGTTTTCCCACATGCGCGACTGCGATTCGTGTATCGCCATCGAAGCGCCATCTGCCAGTGGTGTGCGACTAAGTGTGCGGGAAATACCCTGCTCGTACATTGCATGCCCAGCCTCGTGCATGGTGCTGAATAATGCGGATGCGGCGCGTTCGGGGTCAAAGCGGGTGGTGATGCGCACATCTCCAACACCGAAACTGGTCGTAAAGGGGTGGACCGATTTATCCTGACGGCCGTGATTCCAGTCAAAGCCAAAACGGGTGATGACGTCAACACCGAAATCCCATTGTCCTTGTTCTTCGTAGGGGACGTGCATGAAGGCATCATCAATCGCAGGTTTGGCGGCAATTTCTTTCAGCAGGGCAACCTGCTGCGGGCGTAGCGCATCAAAGATGTTCTTGACGTCCACCGTTTTCATGCCTGCTTCGAAGTGATCGAGCAGCACATCGTAAACATGGTCATAAGGCTTGAAGAAGGTAACATACTCACGGCGCATTTCCACCAGTTTTTCAAGGCGCGGCCTGAAAATTTCGAAATCATCTTTCTCGCGCGCATTTTCCCAGGCCATTTGGGCAACAGTGGTTTCGCGAGCAAACTCGGCTACCCATTCAATGGGTACTTTGGTGTTCTTCTCGTATTCTCGCGCTATAAGTTTGATTAAGCAGGCATCATCAGCGTCAGGGTCGAGCGTCTGGGCGTATGGTTTTAGTTTTTCCAGCAGTTCGCCTACTTCTGCAGAAGTGAATTTTTGATGCACCAGGCTGGCGAGTGTTTCGGATATATTGCCGCGGTCTTCAGCGCCACTGCGTGGCATGTACACCTGTTGATCCCAACCCAGCACGGCTTCAGCATGGGCGAGGTCGGTCACTTCCGTGATGATCTTTTTAAACTGAGCGAATTCTTTTTCCATATCAGTTCCTAATGGATTCAGGCAACTTTCCAGCGCAACGGCTTTTCGTTGAGCGCGTTAACAACTTCTTCGGCAATATCGTTTGCTGCGCGGAATTGAGCTTCTACGGTTTGCGCGCCGATGTGCGGGGTGTCAATCACGCGCGGGTGAGAGACAAGATCGGATTCTCCTGGGGGTTCGGCAGTGAAAACATCCAATGCTGCGCCTGAAACCTGCCCCGAGTTTAGCGCTTCAAGCAGCGCTGCTTCATCAATGACGCCACCACGGGCAGCACAGACGATATAAACGCCTTTCTTCATTTTGGCAAATGCCTCGGTGTTTAACAGGCTGCGTGAATCAGCGGTGAGCGGCATGTGCATCGTGATCAGGTCGGATTTTTCCAAGAGTTCATCCATGCTGACGGGCTCAGCGCCGCGTTGCTTAATTTCTTCGGCTGTGATTAATGGATCATATGCCAGAATCTTCATCTCAAATGCTTTGGCGCGAGCTGCCACGGCTGATCCGATGCGGCCATAGCCCATCACGCCCAATGTCTTGCCAAACAATTCGTGGCCTTCAAATTCTTTTTTCAGCCATTTACCAGATTTCATTGAAGCGTCAGCCCGCGGAATTTCTCGCACGATGCTCAACAACAAGCTCATGGTTAATTCTGCCACTGCCACGGTTGTTGCCAGCGGTGAGTTGACCACAGTTACATTATGGGTTTTGGCTGCCGCCAGGTCAATATTATCTACACCGACGCCGGCTCTGCCGACCACTTTGAGTTTTTTGCCAGCATCAAACACAGCGGCAGTTACCTTGGTTCGACCGCGCACGATCAGGGCATCATACTCTCCGATAATTGTTAACAGATCATCGGCACTAATCCCGCTCTTGTCATCCACTTCTCCTGAAGCTCCCAAAATCGCTTTGCCGTTTTCCTCCAACCCATCGGTTAACAAAATTTTCCAGACTGACATTAGCAACTCCTTTGATTGTGATGATTTTTGAATTTCTATGATTTGATTGTACCTTAATAGCAATTTAATGATTAACGCCATGATCGTTTGGTGTACGAATGGTAAAATCCTCTCATGCAAAAAATCAAAACAAAAGCGCTCATGCGGGTAAACCCGCGGCTATTGGCTGTTGAAGCGCTGCAGCGTTGCGCCCTCGGCGAGTGTAAAGGCGCTTGCTGCGTTTTCGGCGTTTGGGTCGACCTGGGCGAGATGGAAGATATCATGCAGCACGCAGCCCTGATTTTGCCGCATATGCCAGAAGATGCCCGCAACCCAGGCGAATGGTTTGCACCGGTTGAGTGGAATGACAACCGCAGCCCAAGCGGTAAAGTAATTCATACTGCGGTGGAAAACCGCCCCGACCATTATGGCCAAACCGCCTGCATCTTCTGTTTGTCTGATGGGAAATGCGCGTTGCAGGTTGCTGCAGATGCCAATGGGTTTCATCCCTGGCGCTTTAAGCCTTTTTTCTGTATTCTTCATCCGCTCGATCTGGATGACAAAGGGCGTATCACCCTTGATTCATTGGAGAATATGATGAGCGAAGCCGGAAGCTGCGTCAGACCGGCAGATGCAGCGCAGCCTTTATTGGATACTTTCGAACCCGAGTTGAGGTACCTGATGGGTGAGAACATTTATGCTGCGCTCAAGGAGCTGGCTGAAGAAAACACCCCGCCACCGTCAGCGCTGCGGCTCGATTGACTAACCCCTCTCTTATTGTCTTTAATCATGAACTTAGGCACTGCTGCTGATGTGTTTACAAATCTGTCTGTGCCCCCGTGTCAAGTCAAATGATAATGTTACTGACGAGTAGCCATTCGTTCAAATGATAATGTTACTGAAGATTCTTTAAGGTTTCGGAAAGTAGTACGGACATCAACTCTGTCCGAAGGTTCCAGGCATG
>JAGOVY010000078.1 GCA_018060515.1 Anaerolineaceae bacterium
CTATTGTCCATGTCATAGCTCCTAATCTTAATTAGGACATCTCTATTTTGCTACTTTAGGACATTATCACTTTGCTCTTACACAGTAAAAAATTCAAGGCGCGTGATGCGCTTCATCGGTTACAATTGGGTTCCATTTCCATCAGAGGTATTTATGACTGTTCAACCTTCTCCCACTCTCACTCGCTGGCAACGCTTTAAAACCGATCTCGGTCCACTCGATTTTTCCTGGAAAACCATACGTGAATACTTGATCGTGGTAATCGGGGCCTTGATTCAGGCTTTGGCGATGCGTCTTTTCCTTGTGCCAGGGCAGCTCGTCAGCGGTGGAATCAGTGGGGCAGCTCAGATCATCCACCATTTTGTGAATTTTCCGATTGGCTTAATGGTCTTCATCGGCAACATTCCCCTTTTCATCCTTGGCTGGAACTTCCTTGGCGGTCCGCGTTTTGCGCTACGCACGGCCATTGCGGTTGGCGCTTTTTCGATCTTTACCGATCTTTTGGTTTTTGTCATTCCAGCCGATGGGATGACCAATGAAAATATCCTCAATGCGCTGTTTGGCGGGGTGATGCTTGGGATTGGACTGGGCCTCGTTTATCGCGGCGGCGGCACGAGCGGCGGCTCTGATATTTTGGGGCGAATTCTCAATCACCGCTTTGGTATTTCAATTTCACAGGCTTACCTCATCACAGATTCACTCGTTGTACTGGCCGGTGGTTTCGCCTTCTCATGGGAAAACGCGCTCTACGGCATGGTGGTTATCTATGTCAGCGGGTTGGCGGCTGAAATGATCTCAGAGGGCTCAGGAATCTTTCGCACAGCTATCATCATATCTGAACAGTCCGAAACCATCTCCAATGAGATTATGCGGGTGCTTGCCAGGGGGGTGACAGTTCTTAGCGGAAAAGGGGCTTACACTGGGGCGGATAGACCCATGATCTATTGTGTGATTACGCGGGCGGAGGTCAATCAACTAAAACAAATGGTCAAAGAAATCGATCCAAAGGCGTTTATGGTGATTGGGGTAACCCATGAAGCAATGGGAGAGGGGTTTAAACCCTTAAAATGAATTGCTGACTTCAATAAAGTGCAGCATAGCCCCAGTGATTATGCTGAACTGGGCAATGTGGTAGGTGATGTGCACATAGCTCTGCGCATGGGGGAGGCGTTTGATGAAACGATCGTAAATCAGCATGGTATCGGATGCAAAAAATGAAATCGCACCACCGGCTGCAAGCATTGCGTGATGTGTTGCCCAATCTGGCTTGAACAGGGTCAGCAAGGCTGAGAGCAGCATGAAGGTGAGCGAGAGCCCGTAAAGGCTGAGCGCGGCGAGAAATCGCTTGCCGCGTGGTACGCGCATGATGCCCGGTTTGATACGGCGGTACACAATGGCGGCACTTACTCCTACGATCGCAGCCACCAAAAAAACACCGGCCGAGGGTGGTGTGGGTGTGAGGTTAAACCCCGTCAGGTAGGCAAGGTGCGCGAAGAAGAAAGCACTCCCGCCGATCAGAAAATAGCGCGGGTTAAGCAGCAGCAGGATATCGCCAAGAAGCGAGAGCACCAATGCGATGCCAAACCAAACCATACCATGCTGCCAACCAGTTTGCTGATAAGACCAGAGCGCGAGAAGGATCATGAGCGCTGGTTTGGCGATATAGAGGCGTTTTTTCCAGCTTTTCCATGTGGAAGCCCAATCGAGCAGGGCGAAGAGCATGGCGAGAAAGAAGACCCAGTTGAACATAGTTTTATTCGGCAGCTGTTTTGTATCCGAGCAGTTTCAATGCTTCTGGTGAGTTTCGCCAATTACTGTTAACCTTGACCCGCAGGTCAAGAAAAATCTTACGGCCGCTCATCTCTTCGATCTCCTGACGACTGCGCGTACCGACATTCTTAATCATCTCGCCGCCTTTACCAATGAGGATCCCTTTTTGCGATTCTCTTTCCACGAAGAGTGTGGCTTCGACGTAGGCTTTTTCATCCGACCGTTCTTCATACGCATCGATTCTCACCGCCACACAATGCGGCACTTCATCGTGCACGAAGGTGAGCACTGATTCACGGATAAGTTCTGCGGCAATTTCCCGCTCATAAGCATCCGTCACTGTCTCATGATCATAAAAAGGCTGCCCGTTTGGCAGGTGCTCGATGAGCAGCGCCAGCAGGTGATCGAGCGTTTCTTGCTGCTTGACTGTTACTTCGAGGATATCGCGGGCGGGGAAAAGATCAAATGCCAGACGTTTGCGCTCTTCAAGCGTCTGTGAATCCACCAGATCAACTTTTGTCAACACAATCCAAACTGGCGGCAGATGCCGGACTGCGCTGAGCCTGTCAACGATCAGTTTATCCTCAGCGGTCAAGGGCACGCTGCCATCTACCAGCCATAAGATGATATCCGCATCAAGCAGGGCATCATTGGCGGTCTCATTCATAAAATCGCCTAACTTATGCTGAGGTACATGCAACCCAGGGGTATCCACAAAAATCAGCTGAGCTTCTGGCAGAGTAAGGATGCCAAGCTGACGTTTGCGTGTAGTCTGAGGTTTTGAAGAAACTGCGGCGATTTTCTGTTTGAGGAGGGCATTCATCAGCGTGGATTTGCCGGTATTCGGACGACCGATAACTGCAACGTACCCTGCACGAAATTTCAAATTTTCTTCCATTTTTTATCCTATCACTTGTTCTGTTTTATCACGTTTTAATCCGTTGTTCATCTTCTTGTTGACGATGACAATTCCCAACAAGATCAACAAACCGCCAACGATGACCCGCCAATCCACCGATTCTCGCAGCAGCAATGCGCCTAATACAACCCCAACCAGCGGAAACAGGTAAGTGGTCATACTTACCCGTGATGGGCCAATTTCATTCAACAATGAATACCAGGTGTATGAAGCGAAGAAAGACCCCAGCAGCCCCAACCATGCGAATGCCAGGTAAGAAACCGGGCGTACCGGCAAGGTGAATGGAGACTCAAACATCAACATGCTCGGGATGATGAATAGAAAACCAAATGCAAACTGTCCGAAGGCTTGGTCTTCTGGTTTTACGCCTTCGTTGTTGAGGCGCGCGAACACACTGCTTGCTCCGTAACAAAACACGGCTATCACCATGGCAATGATGCCGTATGTCTGACTGATTACCTCTTTATTGAGTTTATCAGACATCAGCACCAGCACCCCGCCGAATGCGAGTACCAGTCCTGCGATGCGTTGGAAAGTTAGCTTTTCATCCTTAATAAAAAAGGCGGCAATCAGTGATGTGGTCAGCGGCTGCAACGAGTTGAGGATGGAAGCCATCCCCGAGGTAATGTGTTTTTCACTCCACGAAACCAGTACAAATGGGAGTGCGGCGTTAAACACTCCGAGGAAGAGGTATAAACGCCAGGCGGACGATAACGGCGCTCGACGGTTGATGATGTACATGACCGACATGCCGAGTAGGGCGAAGAAAATTCTGAAAAAAACAACCGTAATCGGTCCAACTTCCTGCAATCCAATCTTGATCCAGAAGAAGGAGGACCCCCAAACAATACCGAGCGCGATGAATTTAAGCCAATTTTTGATCGACAACGCGATGCCTTTCCAGTTGCAACAGCCAGGCTTTCGAGGCGATTCCGTTTGCGGTGGAAAACCCGGTGAGATGTCCCGAGGCGGCAATCACACGGTGGCATGGGATGAGAATAGGGAGGGGATTACGCGCCAAGGCACCGCCAACAGCACGCGCTGCGTTGGGCTTTCCCAATTCGAAAGCGATTTCGCCGTAGGTACGCAGGCTGCCGAAGGGTATCTGATGGGTGATGTGCAGCACATCGGCGCTAAAGCCGCTCAGTTGGATCCAATCCAACGGCAGATCGAATACTATGCGTTGCCCGGAAAAATACTCGTCCATCTGTTCGAGGCAGGATCTGAGGAGGCTGTCTTCCGTTGACGTTTCTGAGTCGATCGTTGGGTTGGCGCTAAGGTCAACGCGCGAAATACCGTGTTCATTTCTGAACACGGTGATATTACCAATCGGGCTGTTAGAACAAAGATGAAGCAGCATGATGCACAAACTTTCAATTGACAATGCACACGATTCAAAAACACCGAAACCGACAGAAATTTTGCTGTTTTATTCGTAGGGCAGTCGTAGGGTAAGAGTCAAGTAATAAAATGAAGCCGCTGGTATTATATTCACAAGGCGACTTCTTTTCTTCTCCTCCTTAGTAAAGAGAGCCGGGGGTCGGCGTCCCCGGCTCTCGATGATTTTACCACAACCATTCACCCAACCGATTGCTGCGTTAACGAACGCAGTTTTCTTTTTTACAGAGAAATATGATAAACTCATTCCCGTGTCAAAATTGGATTCTCATCTGGAGCAAAAATGACTAAGAAAGAAACGTACCCGATAGAAATCGCTGGTTTAAAGCGCGAGTTACCCTTGTTTGAAATCAAACCGGGGCTAAAAATCGCCATCCTCAACATACTCGGAGACACTGACCTCGTTACTGCATGCGCCAATGTGCTGGCTGAAAAACTCGCCGATGTAGATTATGACCTGCTGCTCACCGCTGAAGCTAAGAGTATTCCCATCGCCCACGCGCTGGCAGTGGTGACAAAGAAACCTTATGTGGTCTTGCGCAAGGTTTATAAACCGTATATGGGCGATGCGCTGAAAACCGAAACGCTTTCCATTACCACCGGCGAACCGCAGCATCTCTTTTTGGATGAAAAAGACCGCGAATTGATGAAGGGCAAGAAGGTGGTGGTTGTGGATGACGTCATCAGCACCGGCTCAACCTTGCAGGGAATGCGCATGCTGGTGCAGAAATCAGGCGCGCAGGTAGCTGCAGAAGCTGCTATTTTCACCGAAGGAGAACGCGCCAAGTGGCACGACATTATCGCCATCGGGCATCTGCCGGTGTTTACTGACTGATCTTCATTAAAATATACTTAATTCAAATTGAATCCAGAGAGCCGGTAGACATACTGGCTCTTTCTACGTACATAAAGAGTGTATAACCAACGATAATATAAACCACCGCCACCAGCAGCTCACCAAGCAACAAACCTGCCACGTTTTCCCAACCTGCACCAAACAATGCCAATCTTGTCGCCTGTATCCCGCGTGTCATGGGTAGATAGGCTGAAATCGTCTGTAGAGTTGGCGGCAGTTTATCGATCGGAATATTTACGCCAATCAAGATGTATAACAATTGTCCCAAGGTTGTCGTGAGCATCCAGCCATCACGACTTAACAGACTGATGGTTCCCATGATAAAACCCAGGCCAGTGGTGGTGATTGCAAGCAATGCCAGGCAGCAAATCAACAACATAAAGTTGATGCCTGAAAAATCAATCTTGAAGAGCAGCATTGCAATAGGCAGCGCAACGACGATCGTGATAAAGCCATCGAGTATATGAAAGAAGGCTCGGCCAGTGAACAGTGGTGCGCGTGGAGCGGGGCTGCCAAGCAGGTAAGACATGGCGCCAAACTGGCGCTCGTTGCCAATCGTCATCGATAGACCGTAAAGTCCGTTGGTCACTGGCATCATCAGAATATTGCCGACAACGATAAACATGGGGTCCGAAAACCCTACAAACTTTCCCATGAAAACGAAGAACAGCATCGAGAAAAATGGAAAACCGATTTTGCTGGTTAAATAAGTAAATGGCGTACTCCAGGAAAAGAGAGACCGGTAAGAAAACCATGCCTGGTAGAAATACAAACGGAAGTAGTGCAAAATTCTCTTGATCATATTGAATTCAGCTCGCCGGTGACGCGAATATGATCGTGAACCTTGTTATCAAACCAGCGCGACAAAAGGTAAAAAACCAGCGATATTCCCAAAGAAATCAACCACTTGGTGGTTAAAGCCGAGTCAATCATGCCTCCTTGCAGCGAATCCCGCAATCCTTCCAAACCCCAGCGAATGGGGAACACCGCCGAAATCTTTTGCATCCAGAGCGGTAAGACGCTGATGGGGAACATAAACCCGCATAGAAGGGCAATGGGCATTTCCAGCAGATCAACAAAGGTGCCTGAAAGGCGTGACCAGGCGAAAAGGTTAGCCAGAAAAACCCCCATGCACCATAAGCCAATGAGCAGCAACAAAAACGAAATAACAGCACCCAGCACATTAATTCCAACGAAAGAATAATTAAACAACAGCACCGCCACCGCCGAGGCGGCAATCATACTGCTTGAGCCAGCTAATATGTTCATTAAAGAACGAAAACCCACAACCCTGCGCAATGGTGTTGGGCTGCCGACGATTAATTCCAGCGTAGCCGTAGCTCGATCTGCGCGTATGTCGTACGTCGAGGTGAAGACTAAACCGCTCCACATACCCATGATGCCGGCACCGAGTACGGTATATATCAAATCGGGGTTGGCGTTACCAGCCGCGCGCGATAATAAAATGCCGACAGTGCTGAAGATGGCAGGCTGCGTAAAAAAAAGAACCAGGCTCCACAGGTTGAGCACTCGCATACGCAGCTGTACCCCCATCAGTACGAAGCCAAGCCTGAAGAAGTGGTTAATCACTTTTCCTCGTTTTGGATAATCGTCACATAAACATCTTCCATCGTTTGGTTGCGCACATCCAAATTTTGGATCAGTCCGTTATTGAGCAGAGGGGAGAGGAGTTCAATTACCGTTCCGAGCCGCGGTGTTTGGATAATAATGGATGTGTGAAAGGCATGATCGGTATAGGTGATTTTTTCTTTTGAACCAAGCTGGGAGAGGGCATTTTTAACCAGGAGCAGGTGCTCACTGCTCACGATCAGCTCAACGCGATGATCATCGGTCATCTGATTTTTAAGATTGGCAGGGCTGTCGAGCGCGACAATTTTCCCTTTATTGATGATAGCGATGCGATCACAGAGCTCATCGGCTTCAGCCATATAATGAGTGGTGAGCAGGATGGTTTTACCGTGTTCTTTGAGATTCTTTACCATTGCCCGCAATTCTCGCGCACCAACCGGGTCGATTCCAACAGTGGGCTCATCCAGAAAGATGATCTCAGGATCATGCAACAGCGCGCGTGCGATGTGCAGCCTTTGCTGCATACCGCTGGAAAAGGTCTCTACTTTGTCATTCTTGCGTTCTAAGAGGTTAACCAACTCCAATAGTTCGTCAATGCGCTTTCGCGTTGTTTTTGGCGGTAAGGCGTAGAGCTCAGCAAAGTAGCGCAGGTTTTCTTCTGCAGTCAACCGCCCGTATAAACCTCGAGCGCCGCCGAAGGTGAAGCCAATCCGTTTGCGGATTTCGTTGGTGTGCGCAATGATATCCTGTCCGAAAATGTGGATTTTTCCGCTGGTTGGGATGAGTAAAGTGGAGAGCATTTTTACGGTGGTGGTTTTACCAGCGCCATTCGGGCCGAGGATACCGAAAAGTTCTCCCTGGTTCACCCAAAATGAGATTCCGCGCACTGCCTCGGTGGTGTGGGTGGAACGCTTCCAGAACCCCTGCCTTGTATTATATGTTTTCTCCAATGAAACAGCTTCAATTGCTGAGATGGATGAGCTTGTCGGCATAAATTGACCCCTAATAGCCATTAAACATGAAGAAATGCTCCGCGGCTGGCATGTGTGGCGAATACAGCCGCTTTTAGCCCAGTTCTTTGATTATACATGTAGATTAATTTTGGAATAAACTCATTGACCTGGCTCGCCTTCACCAAACTGACTGTGCATCCGCCAAAGCCAGCGCCAGTGAGGCGGGCGCCATAACAACCTTCAATCAGCATTGCCTCCTCCACCAGGATATTTAACTCTGGTATGGACACCTCATAAAGATCGCGTAAGGAGGTGTGAGCTTCTAACATGAGCGCGCCAAATCTTTCAGCATCATTGTTTTCGAGCAGGGTAATTGCCCGGTTAACGCGCGCTATTTCTTCAACGATATGTCTGGCGCGTTTGGCCACCTGGTGGGGCAGCTGGTTTTCATGTCTGGCGAAGAGCTCAGAATCAAGGTCGCGCAGAGAAGTGATGCGGGGATCGATTTTATTAAAGTAAGCGAGCGCGCTTTCGCAATCTCTACGGCGTTCATTGTAAGCGGAGGTCACCAGCGTGCGGCGTATACCCGAATCAGCGATAACCACAGCGGTATCTTTTGGCAGTGGAACAGGGCGGTTTTCGAGGCTGCGTGTATCGAGCATGACCACGTGGTCGGCAACCCCGCAGGCGCAGGCGAACTGGTCCATCAAGCCGCAGTTAACCCCAACATACTCTCGTTCGGCATGCTGGCAGAGTTTGGCAATCTCCAACCGATCGAGCTGCCAACCTCCGAGGCTGTCACACACTACTGCAAAGCCCACCTCCACAGCCGCTGAGCTGCTCAAGCCGGCACCAATGGGGATGGAAGAAGTGAACTGCGCGTTAAATCCCTCTAATTGACAGCCATATTGGCGCAGGCTCCAGAGGACGCCTGCCGGGTATAACGCCCAGCCAGGCAAAGGGCTGCCGTTTGAAGTGATTTTCGCATCGAGATCTTCGATGCTGAATTGGCAGTGGTCATTCAAATCCAACGCTGAAATGTTCACCAGGCTGCTACCAGCACGTTCAAAGGTGATCTTTACGCTGCGGTCTATCGCCGCAGGCAAGACGATGCCCCCGTTGTAGTCCACGTGCTCACCGAGCAAGTTGACTCTGCCGGGAGAAGTGACGATACCCTCATTCGTTTTCATTTATATCCATTCCCCCGGAATAGGTTTTTATCAATTTTGCTTTCTGCGTGTGGTTTAAGGTTTTAATCGCTCGTTCACGGCGCATGGCGCTTGAACGATCGGGTTGTTCCTCGATAAATACCAAACGTACCGGGCGATGCTGCCTGGTGTAAGAGGCGCCCTTCCCCTGATTGTGTTGTTTTTCACGGCGAACTGGGTCAAGCGTCCAGCCTGTGTAATAACTGCCATCGGCGCATTCCACGATATAACAGAAGTAACTCATTGATCGGTTTTCTTGATGCGCGGTTTGACGCCGAAGAGGCGGCTCATCATGTTGCGCTCAAGCTCCGGTGGCGAATTTTCTTTTTTCTCCCAGTCACCGCTTGTTCTCTGTGCGAGCCAAAGTTCGAACCCTTTCCTGGCTTCCAGCAGAACTTGTTTCAATCCGTCTTCGTCATCTTGCTCAATCAAATCGCGCAGTTCCATCATGGATGAGATGTAATCGTCAATCGCGCGGATGATATTCTCTTTATTCATCAGGCTGGAAAGGCCGAAAAACTCCTCTTCATCGTATAGCGAGCTGATGGAAGCTGTACGGAAGAATGCGCGCGAGGTGAGACGGCGGGAATCATCCCAACCTGGCTGCCCCACCAGTGTGGATAACAGAGCTGCTGCACTCAGCTTGGGCAATTGCTCGACCCTGGCAATGATCCCATCGGCTTCAAGCGGCTCGGAAAAGTAAGGTTTTGCTCCCAGAAGCTGACAAAGATCATTTGCCATTTGGAAAGCCCGGGGTTGGGTGTCGTGATCGGTTACGACAAGCATGTCGCAGTTGGTGAAGAAACCAGGCTGCGCAACTTCGAGGCTGTCTTCCCAATCTCTCAACCTGTCAGGAGGCAAAATCGGTAAAAGGATGATGAAAGGTTGCTGCGCTGAGAGAGTTTCGCGCGCCCAGGCTAAAGGTGTTGTAGAAACATGGCTGATGCATACTACAACTGTATCAGGGTTGATGGCATTTGCTATCAGGCGCAGCGCATCACGCTGCAGGTCAGTAGGCAGGGTGAGAATCACCAGTTCTGCGTTGCGAACTGCTTCGGTCAGCGAGGCGATGGTTTTATCAAATGCGCTTTCATTTAGAACCTTCTTCATTCGGGAGGCGTTGGCGTCGTGCCCAACTCTGACGAGCTTGTCTTTGTAAGCGCTAAGGGCGAGCCCGATTGAGGCGCCTACCTGGTTCAAGCCAATTACTGAGATTTGAGTACTCATCAGCCTACTCCCAGAATAAATTTTTGCAATTGGTTTAATGCGGGGTTCATGACCCAGCCAATCAAGTCAATTCCTGCCATTGGCAGAACGAAGAGCAGTACCATCAATAAAAGCGGGCCATATTGCTGTACTCTGGCGAACCCTTGGCGAAATCTTTCTGGGACCAGGAAAGAGGCTACCTTTTCGCCATCGAGCGGTGCAAGCGGTATCATGTTGAACAACATCAAC
>JAGOVY010000154.1 GCA_018060515.1 Anaerolineaceae bacterium
GCAAACGGAAAGCTGCCGCCAGATAACGCGACCCGCGCATTAGAACACCTTCGATGAGCGCCTGTCCACCATAAGAAGGCAGTTTGAGTTCTTTTTCAGATAAGTTACTCACTACGGACCTCGTGAGAATTAAAGAAGAAATGGATGAGCACGTGTACGCCCTTGCGCCAGGTGGGTAAGTCCAATTTCTCGTTGGGCGAATGAATCCGGTCGTCAGGCAGGCCGAAGCCGGTGAGGACAGAATCTATCCCCAGAATTTTTTGCATATCAGCTACAACCGGAACGCTTCCCCCTTCACGTTTCAACGCAGGTTCAACACCCCACACGTCTCTAAACGCCAGAGTTAACGCCTGAGCATCTGGCAAATTGGTATCGGATATGCTGGGAAAACCGGTACTGAGTTGGTCTAATTCATATCGAACGGT
The DNA here is from genome assembly GCA_018060515.1 of Anaerolineaceae bacterium. Classification (GTDB taxonomy): domain Bacteria; phylum Chloroflexota; class Anaerolineae; order Anaerolineales; family Anaerolineaceae; genus UBA6107. The sequence goes on from JAGOVY010000154.1 coordinate 426, forward strand.
TGGTGGAAGATTCTTTTTTATGAATGAATCAAGCATGAAGAATATTTTTTCTGGGTTCTGATTAGGCACAAGGCGGGTGGAAATTTTCGCCATGGCTTGTGCAGGAATAATCGTTTTCGAACCTTTACCAGCAAAGCCTGAAAGGATTCCATTGATTTCCAGTGTCGGTCTGGCGCCTTGCCGTTCAACCGGTGTAAAGCCGGCTTCACCCCAAAGCGCGGCTACACCTAACTGAGTTTTGAATTCTTCATCGCTTGGGCTGTGCATCGCCAGATTCTTCCGCTCAGTTTCTGATAGAGTTAAAACATCATTATAAAAGCCTTCAAGTGTGACACGGCCATTTTCATCGTGCATTTTGCTTAATAGATCAACCAGCACCTGTGCCGGGTTGTGTACTACGCCTCCATAACTTCCCGAATGTAAGTCGCGATTCGGACCAAAAAGTCTCAATTCAAAATAGGCCAGACCGCGTAAACCGTAGGTAATGGAAGGCAGGTTTTTACCGAGCATACCCGCATCCGTATTCAATGCACAATCGGCTTTTAGTAAAGCTACATGTTCTTCAAGGAATTTTGGCAAGTTTGGGGAACCGATCTCTTCTTCACCTTCAAGGATAAATTTGATATTGACAGGCAGATTGGACGTTTCTTTTATCGATTGAATGGCAGCGATACAGGCAAAAACCTGACCCTTCATATCAGAAGCACCACGAGCATAAAGATGATCACCGATTACAGTTGGTGTAAATGGGGGTGTATCCCATAAGTCAATTGGATCTTCAGGCTGAACATCATAATGCCCGTAGATCAGTATGGTTGGTTCGGCAGCGCCAGCGTGAAGGTAATCAGCATAAACAATTGGGTGTCGATTCGTCTGAAAAACTGTCACATTTTCCATACCAATTGCTGTCAGCTTCTGCGCCAAATAGCCGGCTGCAGCTTGAACGTCATCCTCATGTTCTGGGTCAGTGGAAACGGACGGGATCGCAAGGAATTCATTCATTTCTTCCAGAAAGGAGTCATAATTCTTTTCAAAATGATTTACGGCATTCTTTTTCATGAGAGGGGTTCTCCAGTATGAATTATTTTGGATAATTGTATCATCATACGACTTGACTAAAAACGCTTCAGTTGCTTTATGCTAAAATAATTCGGAGCCAGAAAGGATTTGTATGATTATTCATAATTGCCGCATCGTCACATGGACGAATCCAAACCATATATTATCCAACCACGCACTTCGAATAGCGAATGGTCGGATAGTTGAAATTATGGACGAGAAAACTCTCTTGGAAAAGTATCCCCATGAAGTAAAAATGGATGGCCATGGACAAATATTAATGCCTGGCTTGATATGTGCCCATACCCACTTTTATGGAGCCTTTTCGCGAGGACTTGGAATACCTGGAGAAGCGCCAAAGAATTTTATGGAGATTCTTGAAAAACTATGGTGGGCGCTGGACCAATCTCTTACCGCAGAGGGTATACGTTATTCTGCGCTGGTTTGTTTAATTGATGCCATAAAACACGGTACAACCACAGTATTTGACCATCACGCTTCTCCCAATTTTATTGAAGGATCACTTGATCTCATCGAAACAGCAGTAATTGAAACAGGAGTCAGAACAAGTTTGTGTTACGAAGTTTCAGACCGAGGCGGTAAAGAGAAAACGCTCGCTGGAATTGCAGAAAATGTTCGTATGATTAATAAATTGCAGAAACAACCAAATGGAGCACTAACAAGCGCAACATTTGGGCTGCATGCTGCCGTGACCCTCTCTGACGAAACGCTTGAGCGGAGTCGCGAAGAGATACCAAGCAGCCATGGCTTTCATATCCATATAGCGGAAGACGCAATTGATCAAAAATCCAGCATCGAAAACCACCAGATGCGGGTTGTCGAGAGGCTGCACAAATTCGGTATAACTGGTCGGCAATCGATTTTCGTTCACGGCGTTCACTTAAATGATAACGAAGTGGATATCATACAAGACAGCAAAACCTGGCTCACGCATCAACCCCGTTCAAACATGAATAACGCTGTGGGGATGGCAGATGTTGAAGCATATCTTGATCGTGGAATTCCCATCTGTATCGGCAACGATGGCTTTTCTTTTGCCATGTGGGATGAGTGGCGAACTTGTTTTTTGTCTCATAAATCCTGGAAAAAAGACCCGCGAAGCATGCCAGGCAACAAGGTTACAGAGATGGCTGCTTACAACAATGCCAGCATGGCATCTCATTTTTTTAAGGACCGAATTGGAATGATTGAAGTCGGTGCAAAGGCCGATTTAATATTAGTGGATTACTTGCCTTTTACAGAAATGCATGAGGGAAATCTGCCTTGGCATATACTTTTTGGCTTCCGTGATTCAATGGTCACTATGACAATGGTGGATGGAAAAGTACTAATGTATGACAGGGAGATTAAAGTAATTAATGAGTCTTCAATTATGAATGAAGCAACTGAAGTTTCTCAGGAAATTTGGAAACGCTATTATAAACAATTCGAGAAATAAGGAACAATTCATGAATTACAAAATTGCAATTATTGGCGGTACTGGAAAAGAAGGCAAGGGGCTGGCGTATCGCTGGGCAAAAC
>JAGOVY010000010.1 GCA_018060515.1 Anaerolineaceae bacterium
TGTTAAGAGCAGGTGTTTCTTAGGCATATCGAGGTGGGTGAGCTGGTAATACTCTCCCTGCGGGAAGGTTTCATCCCAGGTCTTGCCGGTTTCTTTTTTGAGTTTTTCTTCTGCCAGTTTAAAGTGATCTTCGTGCCAGCGGCGGATGGGGGTGTTCATGGGGTGTTCGGCTGAACCGCAGTCCACGCCAACAACCTTGAGCTCCATATCCAACGCCCACTTGTAGAAGTCCATTGAAGGACCGGGATGACGCACAAGGAAACCGAATTCCATACCTTCAACGCCACCTTGGGCATCGGCATTATATACGGCGGGTTGGTCCCATGAGTATTTATGGTAGCCAGTGTTGACGATGAGGATATCGCCTTTTTTGACTTCCACCTTTGAGAGAATCATCTCAGGTGTGTAAATACTGTAGTCTGAAACCAGGTCGGAGATATCTGCCACCACACCGGGACCGCACAGGTCAGTGAGGGGAATATCGGCAATCGCACGACCGCCGGAGTTGAACGCCCGTTCGCCTACCAGATGGGTTCCTACTGTGTTGCTCCAATTAAGGATTTGTCCATTAGCGCCCTGTCCGCCGCCATAAGCGCCGGTTACACGCTTGAAGAAATGGACTTCGAGAGCTTTCTCATGGGGATGTGGTGGGGTGAAAATACTGCAATCCTGAGTAAGGTCATACAGTTTGGCATCAGAAAGCATTTGGATAAATTTTTCTTGGCTCATTTTTACTCCTTATCGATTAGTTGTAGCCATTCTTGTCAGCAAACGCGAGCAACGCGTCTTCAAAACACTTCATCGGCGCAGAAACTACACCTGCTCCAACCTGTCCGACACCGGGGTCTTTATGGGCGACACCGGTATTTACGCGCGGTGTGATTTGTTTTTCAACCACTTTGCGCAGGTCTACACCCGTGGGGGTGCCGCGGAAATCAAGGAAGGGGATGGTGAACTGCTTGTGTTCGGCTTCGCAAATCTCGTACATGTCCAGCGTGGTGTTGATGGCATCACGTGGTTCGCCGCCAATAAATGTAACCAAAGCAGGTGCGGTTGCCATGGCAAAGCCGCCAATACCCGCAGTTTCAGTGATAACACTGTCGCCAATATCATTGCAGGCATCTTTTTCAGAAAAGCCGGGGAAGTAGAGCGCTTTCACCACCGGAGAAGGAGCAGTAAACCACTGATCGCCCAGCCCGCTCACACGGATGCCCCAATCGGTACCGTTGCGTGACATGACAGTAACAATCGTGCTGCCTTCAACATTTTCACCGGCTGCGGTCATCGCCTTACAGCCTGCCATTACCGGGTTGAGAATGCTCAGCGCGTTCTCACCAAGGAATTTGATCACTTCTGCCGCAGTGGCTGAATCTTTGGTGGTTTTTACAATATAAGGCGCAAGTTGAGTGGTCCAAAGAACTGAAGCGGCATCCAAACGGTTGTGACCATCATCACCCATATGAAGCGCTTTGGAAAGAATAGCGCGCACATCAATGCCGCCACTTTCTTCAAGTGCTGCTTTTACAGCGGGGCCAAGAACCGCTTCCATCCAACTAAGTTTATCCATTACATCCTGGCTGTAAGCGCCCATGCGCAGCACTTTGCCGCGTCCTTCATTCAGGTTTGAATAGCAGGTGATACCATGGCTTTGGTTTTCAATGACATACACAAGCATGGAGGGCGAAATCACACCGGCCATCGGAGCGGCGCACATGTGCTCGTGACAGGGTGAAAACTCAATTTTGCCCGACTTCAACAGTTTTTCAGCTTCTTCGGCAGTTTTCGCTTTGCCTTCGAAGATCAGGGCGCCGATCATCGCTCCTCGTGTTGGCCCAGACATCCGCTCCCAGGTTACTGGCGGGCCGGCGTGCAGCAGCATGTTCTCATGAATTCCAGGGACAACCTCCAATGCCTTTGCCATGGTGGTGGCAACCGGGCGTGCTTCCATGAATCGATCTACAACTATTGCATTTGCTTTCTCAATATCAACCATGTGCTTCCTCCTGGTTATTAGAATTGGGTAAGTCAGTGTTACTTCCGGGGTGCTTTCATTTTTTGCAGAATATCCATTAACTTTTCATTACCACCCGCAGGGGGTTTCCAATCCACCTGAATAAAGGGAGCGCCTTGATCCTTAAGATTGGCGGAGAATGATTCAAGCCCAACATTGATGGCAGCCAGCGGTTTCTTTAAGGCTTCAAGATCAACCGGTTTGCCAATTGCCACCGCTTTAGGTTCGTCGCGTTCAGCCAATGCCCGCATAATGCGGCCTGTGTAGCGGCAAATCACTTCATTGCTGGTATCCACCAGCGCGCCGGCGGCTCTGAGCTGGGCAATTTGGTTGTTGAGGTTTTGAGGATCTTCATCCGTACCACAGGCGACACAGACCACTTCCAAATGGCGGCCATCTTTTTTCGCATCAGCGATGCATTTGGCAATTGCGGGAGCAATTTCACTGGCAGGGTTGGGGTGAGAACCATATCCGATGACCACATCGAGTAAGATAACCGCAACTTCGGGGTCTTTGGCTTCTTCATATAATCTGCGAATTCGCAGTTCGTTATCCATCATAGGGTGCAGACGTCCCTGAGTAAATTCATCTTCACCCAGGTCTACGATGCAATTCTCCTGGCTCACATAGGAATCGGGCAGTTGGAACTCTTTTCGTATTGGAGAATTTGCCAACACTTTCGCCATGTAACCGTAAAGAATATGCTGCGCTTCATAAGCCAAGGTGCCGCCAGAAAACAACCCGCGTAAATACTTCTGCTGTGGAGCAAATTTCTCAATCGGTAAATCAGTATCACCTTCGAGTTTCGGCGGGTTATTTACCAGTTCCACCGCAAGGCGGGCGGCATCATCCAGACCCGTAGCAAAAAACAAATTGCCATCACGCAGGGTGGTTACTGGCCGAGCAATAAAGTTAACCACAACCGGTTTTTCGGCTTTTCGGGCAACCTTTAGTACTTCTTCGGCAACTTTCGGTGAAGGCGGCTTTGAAGTGAGAACGATTACCTTGGTATCAACATCGCGCGCAAGCACATCCAGCGCCATTAAGAAGGTTATCGCGCCTACTTCTTCTTTAAGGTCACGACCACCGGTACCGATACCAAAGGTGATACCACTGTTGAGTTGATGAATTCTCGTGGCTACCTGCTGCAAGCCTGTGCCTGCTGCTGCCACAATTCCAATGGGTCCCTTGCGGATTTTGTTGGCAAATGCGAGTCCATACCCATCCACCATGGCGGTACCGCAATCCGGGCCCATCACTAATAAACCCTGTTCACGCGCTTCTTTTTTCAGCGCGATTTCGTTTTCAACAGATACATTATCGCTGAAGAGGTGAACATGTTTACGCAAACGCAGCGCTTCTCTGGTAACCGAGGTTGCATAACGGCCTGCCACAGAGACAATCACCCATTCCGCACCTGGCAGCAAATCCACAGCGCTTTCGAGGCTTCGCGGCTGATATTCCTGTTCCGAGCCGCCTTTGCGAGCTGCGAGCAAGCCTTCCACCTGTGCAAGGGCATCAAGCGCTGCTTTTTCATTTTCAGCCTTAACAACAATCGCCAGATCGTCGGGTTTGGTGGCTTTTACTTCAGGGGTATCCAACCCAATATGAGACAGCAACTCTTTATTTGAGTCCGTTCCCATTACAACACCGGCATCGAGAATACCAGGCAACCCGGCAAGCGAACGCTGCAAAGACATGAGTTTAGCCGAGTCGTAATACACACCACTACGAATTTCTGTTTTTAATGTTGCCATTATCGCTCCTGACTGATGAAGTTTTAGGGATGACGCATGTGAAATTGGTTGTTGTTAAACGAATGGTCGATTCGTTCATGGGGCTCCGATAAAAATTCTGTTCGAACCAAAAACCGCGGGATAGCTTGTATTTTACACCGCGTTAATCGCCATCAATCACTATATCACGAAGAAAAACTCGATGTCAAATTATGTTAATCGCAAAATTCGTGACAAAATACACAAAAACCTCCTCTTGGATGTATACAGCGCATTCAGAGGAGGTTTTATTTTCATATCAGTGGTTCTTTACAGGTCAACAGTCTCCGGCACGCGGAAGTTTTCGTTGGCTTTTCTGACTTCGTCGGTAACATTGAAGTTCATGTCTTGACCGATGATTTCTTTGACGTATTCTTTAACACGGCTCTGCCACATTGCCTGGTTCAGGTAGAAGACTTTGGCGCCGCCGAGTTCGTGCTGATATTCTGGCCATGGTTTGGTGGGCTGAGCCATTGTCAAACCAGCCATACGCCAACCGTTATAACTTTCAAAGGTTGACCACCATTCCTTAACTTTGAGCAATTCCATTGCGTAGTAGGTCTTGGCATAGTACATCGGCCAGCCGAGGCGGGCTTTGCGCGAGAAGGTGAGTGTGTGCAGGCTGATGGCAACGTCAGTATCCCAGGCGCGACCGTTAGCAAAGCCGAGCCACTCGCCATCCACGAGACCGACCATGGTGAAGGCGTCCTTGAGGCGTTTGCGGCGAAGAGCGAGGATTTCTCCATAAACACGAACGCCAACGATATCATAGAAGTCTTTTTCAACTTTCATGACCTTTTCGAGGTAACCAAGCATCGGGTCGACGTCGCTGTCCTGGATTCCACGAACATAAACCACACGACCATCTTTCAGGGTGAAGGTTGCTTCCGGAATTGCGGGCATATCCATGGGAGGTCCCTGGAGGATACCTTCGATTTCGCGAACATCAATCTTCATTTCATCAGTAGATACAGGGGTTGGGAGTTCTAATTTCATTTCGCATCCTTTTCTTGTGATTTTCAGTTGTAGAAAAAGTATAGCATCCCGTTGTACCAAAGTCAACAATCGTCAGACAATTAAGAGGAAATCAGGAAGAATGTAACATCAGCGGTGAAAAATGCTCTATAAATGTGTATATTACAGTAGTTTTACTCTGATACTGGACCAATCGGAATAAAAGAAAGGGATTTCCAAATGAATGCTGAAACTCAATTAATCACAATATTTTTCCGACATAATCAAACCAAGAATCTTGATGAAATCCAGGCGCTCCTCAGTGAGAATGGTTTCTGGCGTGATTTTCCTCCTGCGGGTATCGAGATCGTCTCATGGATGGTGCTGATGGGAGTTGGGCATGTGGTCACGCTTCGCCTGCCTCCATCACGGCTGCGTGAGCTGAATATATTGGTTGAAAAAAAGGCGTGGAAAGCGTTTTCCACCGAGTTCTACCCAACCTATAACTTTTTGCCACATTATCAAGAATTCCATGAAAAAGCCTGTAAAGAATAAAAAAGGGCTGCTTTCTGCGGCAGCCCAAGATTGTAACTTAAACGGTCAAACTACTTTCCGTACTTTTCAAAGTGAGGCGCGAAAATCACCTCGGGGTCAGGAACCACTGGCGGAATGGGATAGGATAACCAGGTTACATTGAGAAAATGATGTACCGAAATATTCTCGGTTGTGATGTTGCCGCCCCAGGTACCGCAGCCCAGCGACAATGAGAAGGGCATACCATTCACCCAATCACCGCTATTGCCAGCACTCTGCGCCTGCCTGACGAGCATGCGGCTAACTTTGGCTTTTGTGGCCAGCTCAAGGATATGCTCATCATTGACCGAGTGGATACCGCAGGAATGACCGTAACCGCTGAAACGTGTGATGTCAATTACCATTTGGACAGCTTGTTTAAACTCCTGGTACTTCCACAGGGTGAGCACAACCGAAAGTTTTTCGGCTGAGAACATATCTTCAGGCCCGATCTTTTCACCTAATACCATGATGAACTTTGTGCCTTCAGGGATTTTAATACCAGCTTCGTCAGCGATGAACTGCGCGCTCTTGGCAACAATTTTCCCATTGAGATGAACTCCATCCGGCCACATTGTTGCCTTTAATTTCGCCCGGTCTTCACCGGTCACCAGGTACCCGCCGGTTTTCTTGAGCTCAGCAAGCAGGCTGTCAAAAACCCCATCCTGAATAATGATATTGTTTTCTGAAGAACAAGAAGTGGCATTGTCGAAAATCTTCCCCTTACAAATTTTTTCAGCCGAGGCTGCCAGATCAGCCGTCTCATCAACGACAACGGTTGCATTGCCAGCGCCGACACCATAAGCAGGTTTTCCACTGCTGTAGGCAGATTTAACCAACCCGCCGCCGCCGGTGGCAAGCACAAGGTCAGCTTTGCCCATAACTTCCTGGGTGATTTCTATCGTGGGCTCTTCGATGTATTGGATTAAATCAACCGGCGCACCCACCTTTCGCAAACCATCACGCATTGCCTCACACGTGAGTGCACAGGTTTTTTTCGCTTTAGGATGCGGGGCAAAGATTACCGCATTACGCGCTTTGAGGATCATCAACCCGTTACAGGGCATTGTTGAAGAAGAGTTGGTCATGGGCGTGATGGCGGCAATTACCCCGATGGGTTTGGCAAGTTTCACCAGACCTTTTTCAGGAATGCGCTCAATAACACCAACTGTTTTTACGCCTTGCAAATCGCGCAATACTCCGAGAGTCTTCTTTTGGTGCTTCATTACTTTATCTTCGTAAACACCAATCCCAGTCTCTTCCACTGCGAGGCGGGCAATTTTTTCGGTATTCTCCCGTTTATAGGCTTCCCAGCCCACCGCAAGCACCATTTCATCAACTTTCTCCTGCGGCCAAAACTCGATTTCTTTCTGAGCCTCACGCGCCTTTGCCAATAAAGTATCAATTAATGCCGTCATCACTTTTCTCCTGTTCTCACCTTGATTTTTCGCGAGCCTTCGCCATGCAGATTGGTCACGATTGCTTAATAAATTCAAGCCCTGCTACTTCGCTAGTATTAAGCGGGGGTACCGATGCCTTGATTTTATAATTTTCTTTTTGGTCATCTGCCCTAACCTGAATGAAATCACCATGTCAGCTTTTTGGGCATTAAGGTTCAGCAACATTCTATACCTTTTTTTGGTTAATGTCACGAGGAATGCCTGAACCCTCTCTCAAATCCTGAAAATATCGCTTCCATTAGCGTATATAATTAGCGCTGAAGGATGGAGTCAGCTCACCATCTGGACAAATGCCTTATTCAAATACACTTTTGTGCTTTGCTCATCAAATGGAGGGAACCCTTTACATGAAAATATTATCCGCAGATCAGGAAGATGTTCTCATCCGTGAGCGAAGTTTTCTGAATGACTTGCGATTAAGGCTCGCGGAGTTCGATGCGTCCATAGAAGATGTGAAATCTCTTGGTGAATCCATCAACCAACTCGACGACCTTTTTCTGTTGGTAATTGTTGGCGAGTTCAACGCCGGCAAGAGTGCGTTCATCAACGCGCTCCTTGGCCAAAAGCTGCTCAAAGAAGGCGTCACACCTACTACTTCTCAGATTACCATCCTGCGCCATGGCGATAAGGCTGAAACTGAAATCAAAGAAGATGGCCATATGCTTTTGATTTTTCCGGTTGAACAGCTCTCAGAACTGAGTATTGTAGATACCCCGGGAACCAACGCTGTAATCCGTCAGCACGAAGAATTAACCACCCATTTCATCCCCCGAGCTGATTTAATTCTGTTTGTAACCTCAGCCGACCGCCCATTTACTGAAAGCGAACGGACGTTTATGGGGCGCGCGCGCGAATGGGGTAAAGAGGTTGTTATCATCCTCAACAAAATTGACCTGTTTCAGGATGAGGCAGATTTTAACCAGGTGGTTGATTTTGTAAGGCAAAACGCTCAGTCGCTGTTAGGAAGCGCGCCGCAGATCTTCCCGGTGAGCTCGCGCCAGGCATTACGCGCAAAAACTGGAGAGCCTCAATTGTGGCAAAGCAGCGGCTTCGAGGAGCTGGAAAACTACATCTTCAAAACGCTTGATCAGCACGAAAAGGTGCGCATTAAGTTTTTGAACCCGTTGGGAGTGGGCGACCACCTAACAGAGAAATACGCCGAAAAAGCCGAAAACCAACGCCAAATAATCGCCGAAGATATTAAACTTCTGCAGAATGTTGAAAGACAGCAAGAGATGTACCGTGCCGATATGGAAAAGGATTTCACTTTCCGTATGGCGGATGTTGAGAATGTTTTTTATGAAATGGAACAGCGTGGTGACAAATTTTTTGAAGATCGTTTTCGGCTGGTAAAAGTGTTTGACTTGCTGAAAAAAGAACAGATGCAGGAAGACTTCACCCGCCAGGTCGTTGCTGACCTGCCCAAACAAGTTGAACAAAAGGTAACTGCCCTAATCGACTGGATGGTCGAGTCAGATCTTCAGCAGTGGAAAGCCGTAACCTCTTACCTTGCTGACCGTGAACGAATTCATAAAGACAGCCTGATCGGTGACGGAATTAACAGTCATTTTTCATATGACCGCAACCGGTTGCTCGATGCAATTGGAGGCGAAGCAGATCAAGTAGTACGCGGTTACGACAAGCACGCTGAAGCAGCCGCTATTGCAGAAAACGCCATGAATGCCGTTGCTGCTTCGGCGGCGGTTGAAGTTGGCGCAATTGGCTTGGGGGCACTCGTCACTGTGCTGGCAACTACCATGGCTGCAGATGTTACTGGCATACTGGCTGCAAGTGTAGTCGCCGCATTGGGCTTATTCATAATCCCTGCAAAGAGGCGCGCTGCGAAAAACGAACTGCATGATAGGTTGGCCGACCTGCGTACCGATCTGGTGACCTCATTGCGCAGCGAGTTTGAGAAAGAAATTGATCACAGTCAAAAACGCGTTGAGAACGCAATTGCACCATACACACGCTTTATCCGTTCTGAGACCGCTCATACCGAAAAAATTCAAGAGGCTTTAAAAGCTGCCAGGCTTGAGATTAAACAAATTCGCAGCCAGATAGAAAACTGGTAAGAGTTTTTTTACGAAGTTGCTGCTTTAATCAGGATTTTTTCGCGTCAATAAACTGGCGTGAGTACAACTGAGCATAAAGCCCATTCTGTTGTATCAGGCTTTCGTGCGTCCCCTGTTCGGTAATTCTGCCTTGGTCGATTACAAATACCATATCCGCATGACGAACGGTTGAAAGGCGGTGTGCAATTACCACAGAGGTACGTCCTTTTAACATGCGATTAATCGCATCCTGCAGCAGTGCCTCGGTAACCGAGTCAATGTTTGCCGTCGCCTCATCCAGAATCAGGATGCGGGGATCAGTCAGCAGCGCCCTGGCAATGCTCAACAATTGGCGCTGCCCCTGCGAAAGGTTCACCCCGCCTTCAAGAACCCGCGTGTTGTACCCCTCAGGCAGGCGGCTGATAAACCCATGTGCATTGGCTTGTTTCGAAGCAGTCATGATTTCTTCTTCAGTCGCATCTGGTTTGCCATACTTGATGTTTTCAGCTAAAGTCCGCGAGAAGAGAAATGGGTCTTGTGAAATTACCCGAACCTTGGTGCGTAAGCTGACCTGCTGAACATTCCTGATATCTACATCATCTATTGTTACCGATCCGCTGCTGACTTCATAGAAACGTGTCAGTAGGTTGGAAATTGTGGTCTTGCCGGCTCCGGTCGGCCCAACCAACGCGGCAGTATTCCCAGCAGGGATGTGCAAGTTAATGCTATGCAGCACCTCAGGTGAATCGGGGCTGTAACTGAAAGAAACCTCATTGAAACGAATCTCTCCTCTTTCAGGGGTAAAAGCAATCGCGCCGGGCGCGTCAGTAATTTCAACCGGTGTGTCAAGTAGAGCGACAACTTGTTCCCCGCCGGCCATGGCTGACTGAAAAGTGGTGTAAATTCGGCTTAATTCCTGAATTGGCTGAAAGAAGCGTGCAACATAACTAAGGAAGGCTACCATCACTCCCAGCGTTACAGTTTCATTCAACACGAAATGTCCTCCAAACCATAAGACAATAACCGTTGCCAGCATCCCTAAAAAGTCAATCGTCGGTAAGAAGATGAAAGACAAATTCATGGCGTTGATGTAGGCATTTCGGTTGTCACGGTTCACCTTTTTGAAGCGTTCCTGCGAAGAATCTTCACGGGCAAACGCCTGAATCGCGCGCATACCTGAGATATCTTCCGCGAGGTCGCCAACCACAGCCGCCACACTGGTGCGTGTCAGCCGGAAAGCCCGACGCGCCTGTCGTGAGAATAACCAAGTGGCAGCAAACATCAAGGGCAGCACAGTAAAGGTGAGCAGAGCGAGCTTTGGGCTCATCAACAGCATCACGACGATGATGCCAACCAATACAACCACATCTCCCATCAAGGTGATTATTCCCTGAGAGAGGAGTTCGTTTATTTCGGCGACGTCGTTAATCACGCGTGAAACCGTCACCCCGGTAATATGCCGATCATGAAAGCCAAGGTGAATCCGCTGTAAATGCTTGAAAAGGTCAGCCCGAACGCTCACGAGAACCTTCAGCCCCACCCACGATAGAAGGTAGCGTTGGATCGAACTGACGGCAAACAGCATAACAAACGACATCCCCAACACCAGCGTGATTTGGAACAAGCCATTGCGGTTGCCAGGTGTGATGTACTGGTCTATCGCCACTTTGATGAGATAAGGAGAAAGCAGCGTAAGCCCAGATTCAGCCAGAGTGAGAACTAATGCAACGAGCATGCGCCAACGATAAGGCGAAAGGTAAGACAGCATGCGTCGAATTACACGCGGGTTGTAAACCTCTCCACCCCGCTCACTGGCGCTGCCAAAATCTTCAAGCAGCGAGCGCGGACCCAACCCTGAGGAAGACGAGCCAAATGAGAAACTCACAACTCCTCCTGTTTTCTCAACTGCTGATTGTATATGGAACGATAAACACCTGATTCCCGCAGCAGCTCCTCGTGCGTGCCTTGTGCACTCAGAGAACCGCCCTCCAACACAAGGATGAGGTCAGCATTACGCACCGTGGAGAGACGTTGTGCGATGATAAATGTAGTCCGCCCCTGTGACAGCTCCTCAAGAGCAAGCTGGATGAGGCGTTCGGTTTCAGTATCCACCGATGCCGTAGCATCATCAAAAATGAGAATACGTGGGTTGAGCAGCAGCGCCCTGGCAATCGCAATCCGTTGTTTCTGACCACCCGAAAGAGTGACCCCGCGCTCGCCGACTTTCGTGTTATAGCCATCTACCGACTGCATGATAAATTCATGCGCCTGGGCGGCAACAGCAGCCCGAATAACTTCTTCATCCGTCGCTTTATCATTGCTGAAAGCGATATTTTCGCGGATGGTTGAAGCAAACAGGGTGGTTTCCTGCAGCACGATGCCAATATGACTGCGCAGCGATTGCAATTTAATGCTGCGAATATCCTTCTCGTCAATTAAAATCCGGCCAGCGGTTGGGTCATAAAAGCGCGGGATGAGATTGATAATCGATGACTTACCCGATCCAGTAAGGCCCAATAAGGCAACACGGCTTCCTGGCTGAACATCAAAGGAGATGTCTTTTAACACACGGTTGTGTCCATAATGGAATGAGACTCCCTCAAAGCGGACGCGCCCCTGGATCTCCTTCACCGTTCGTGCCCCGGGGGTATCGCGAACCTCTGAGACCGTATCGAGCACGTCAAAAATGCGCTCAGATGCCGACCCCGCGATAGCAACCGCCGGGATAATCATCCCGAGGCGTCTCACGGGTTCAATGAGGTTTCCAAGATAGCTGATAAACGCCACGATGGTGCCGATGGTGACACTGCCCTTAATAAACTGCATGCCACCAAAATAGATGATCACCACAATACCAAGATTGGCAATAAGGAAAAGCAGCGGCACATTGAACGCCTGCATACGCCCCGAGCGGTTGGAAAGGTTAAACCAATCGCGATTAACCGCCTCAAAACGTTCAATTTCAGCATCTTCCTGGGCATAAGCTTTTACCACCCGGCTGCCGCGCAGGTTCTGCTCAACTGCTGTGGTAAGCGCGGCAATCTTCGATTGAACCTGCATTGATAGCGGGCGAAATCGGGTACCATAGCGCACTGCCTGGAAGATGAGCAGCGGCATCAGCAGCAAGGTCAACGCCCCAAGCTTAAAGTTCATCACCAGCAGAACTACTGCCGTTGTAACGAGCAGCAGCACACCTTCTACAATCCTCAGCGTTGCCCGGCCAGTGAGGAAGCGAACACGTTCTACATCCTGCACAGCACGCGAAAGTAGTTCACCAGTTTCTGATTTATCATGAAACGAAAAGGAAAGCTGTGTAAGTTTTCGCTGTAACTCGTTGCGCAGGTCAAATGCCACGTTTTGAGAAGCTTTCTCAGTGAACAGACCGATATAATAATTTAATATGCCTTTTAGTACCGTCATTGCAAGCAAGGCAGCGGCAGACCAGGTGAGAACATGCACCTGCCCGCCTTCGATTCCCGTATCAATAATCCAGCGAATGAACAACGGGATTAAGATACCCATCCCTAAAACAAGCAGCAGCGCCGCATATGCCCCAATCATATAGGTCCGATAGGGGCGCAAATAACCATATACTCGCCTCAATACCTGAAAAAGCGGAGTTGACGGCATTGGCAGAGGCGTGTTTTGAGGTTTAAGATTCTGTTGGCTCAATTGTTTGTTTCCTTGTGTAGGTTCAAGAATACTACAAACTTCACAATTCGTTAATAACTGTGGTTAGTTTTCATAACCAATGCTTGTAATTACCGTTCATAACAACTTTTTTATCAGTTTTTCACCAAAGATATACGCTATACTTACTTCAATCAAGATGTATTATGGAGCAACCCTTTTGCGAATTGCGATCGTACATGATGCATTGTGTACCACAGGCGGGGCTGAACGGCTGCTGCTCTGGATGGCAAAAGCCTTTCCGGAAGCGCCGCTTTACACCTCTGTCTACCTGCCCCAAAACACTTTTGAGGAATATAAAGGACTCAATATTCGAACACTGCCTTTAGCTGGAATGGTAAAGAGTGAACGTCAGTTCAAGCTGCTCTATCCGTTGTGGCTTATGTTGCTGCAGCAGAAAAATTTCGACGCGTATGATGTCGTGTTGACCTCTTCAACCTATCTCGCCAAGTTCATTCGCCCCGCGCAAACTGTCCAACATTTCTGCTATCTTCATGCACCCTTCCGCCTGGTGTGGAAGCCGGAATCGTACAGCCAGGATAGCCTGCCTACGCGCCGGGCGGCAACCTGGCTGGTGATCCGCTCTCTTCCTTTATTACAGCTCTGGGATCGAAAAAACACGAGAAAGATCCCCAAGCTCGCTGCAAACAGCCAGAATATCGCCAATGAAATAAAAAAGGTGTACGACATGCCTGCGGAAATTATCTACCCGCCTGTTGAGCTGCCCCCACCAACACCCGAGGTAGTAAAAGGCGATTATTACCTTTCAGTTTCACGCTTAATTTCTCACAAACGGGTTGATCTTTCCGTACAAGCTTGCACAGGGTTAAAGAAGAACCTGGTCGTTGTTGGTGAAGGACCTGAAAAAGAGAATTTAAAACGCATCGCCGGTGATACGATTCATTTTGTCGGCCGCATCAGCGATGATGAGCTGAATAAGCTTTATCGAGAATCAAAGGGGCTGATTTTTGCCAGCCATGAAGACCTCGGACTCATACCGCTTGAAGCGCAGGCATGGGGCACACCGGTGATCGCCTTTGGCAAAGGCGGCGCTCTCGAAACGATTCAAGAGGGAATCAGCGGGCTATTCTTCCACGAACAAGAAGTTGAAAGCCTTACAGAAGCAATCACCAAATTTGAAACTCAGTCTTTCGACTCTCAGAAAATACGTCAGTGGGTATCAAGGTTTGACCCTGAGAGTTTTTCTCATCATCTCCGCCAGTTTGTGACCGGGGGTTGAGAATATCAAAATGCATTTTTGCTTAGGTGTTAATCTGTAAAGAAAAGGGGTTCTCTTGAACGAAATAAAAGAAAGCGGCAAAGCTCTACCAATCATCCGAACAGAATATAAGCCCTGGCTCGTTTCTGGTATCTTACTGTTCTCTGATCTGGCGGCCATTACAGCATCTTTCTTTCTCTCGCTCTATTTAAGGAAGTGGTTAATCCCGTTAATCGGTGGGACGCTTGACTACCAACAGGTTGCCCCGCTTTTCCTGCTTCTGATACTCATCATCCTGATTGTTTTCGCTTTCGCAGGTTTTTATCCTGGACACGGCCGTACAGGGTTGGGGGAGTTTCGTGAAATTGTTTACATTGTGTCATTTGCCCATATCGTAGTCGCGATGATTGTTTTCATTCTGGGTTATGGACCGCGTTTTTCAAGGTTGATGTTCCTCTTCTCATGGGTGATCGGCATGGTGCTCATCGTATGTTTTCGCCTTATCTTGCACAATCGGGGCTCATTGCTCCGCTGGTGGGCACAGCCCGCTGTGGTGATCGGCAGAACATCTGATACCACCATGGTTATACAGCATCTGAAATCTGCCCGCAGATTGGGCTACAAGCCTGCGGCAGCTATCCTTACGGAAAAGAGCCCACAACCGGAAATAATTCTCGGCGTACCGGTGTTCGCTTACTCTGAAGATCTGCTGCATGGATTCCGCGACGCCAACATCCAATTAGGAATTTTCACCGACCGCTCATTTGCCTCGAGTCCGGCAGATCGTAAGAGTCTGCATGTTTTCAGCCTCATCTTTCCAAAATTGATTTATGTGCTTAGTGACTCTCCACTGAGTATGCTGGCGTTAAAAACAATGGACCTCGACGGGCATCCTGCGCTGCACATCCGGTATAACCTTCTTAATCCTTTTACAGATTTCATAAAAAGAGTGATTGATTTGGTGATGAGCCTTTTCAGCCTGGTAATAACCCTGCCCTTATTCCTTTTCTTATCTATATGGATTGGGTTGGATTCTCGAGGTCCTATTCTTTACAAACAAGTGCGGATGGGTAAAGGCGGTAAGCATTTTAATATGTACAAGTTTCGTACTATGGTAGTTGACGCAGACGAGCAGCTCAAAGTCATTCTCGAAGCAGATGTTGATTTGCGTGAAGAGTTCGAAAAGTACCATAAATTGCAAAAAGATCCGCGTGTTACCAGGGCAGGCAAGTTGTTGCGAAAGACCAGCCTGGATGAATTACCCCAGTTAATCAACATTATCAAAGGCGATATGAGCTGGGTTGGACCTCGGCCTTTCCAGCCAAGTGAATTGGAACAAATTGGTGAATCTGCTGAAATAATCCATCGCGTTTTGCCGGGTCTCACTGGCTGGTGGCAGGTAATGGGGCGCCACAACGTAGAATTTTCAGAACGGCTTAAGTTGGACGAATACTACATCAGCAATTATTCATTATTGATGGATGCCTACATTTTACTAAAGACCGTCTTCATCGTTGTTACCGGGCGTGGCAGTTGATCGGGTTTGAGCGAATGATTTGCTGTGTGAGGGTTTCGAAACAACTTATGATGAAAACTACCTGGTCGATACCCCATGAATAAACGCCTTGAGAAGATCACAACCATCGCTCTTCTTGTTGCCCTCCTTGAAGGGATTGTAGTCGCGGTTTTTCTCCTCACTATACCCACTGACCCCAAAAATGCTTTTCTGCTATCTTATTCCAAAAGCCGCATTGCCCTGCTCATTATCACCCTTATTCTGATTGTTTTCTTTACTACTGCTCTGTTGAACCAGCGTTTGAAACGCCGGTTTATCGAACTTCTCTCACCGACCTCCCCAATCGCGCAGTTACTTCCGTGGTTCGGCTGGGTAATGCTGTTTTTATTTTGGTTACTGCTCTGGACGCCGCCCTATCGTTTAGCTGAAAGTGCTGCCAGTTACACCCGTCTGCAGCCGCTGCTTATTTACATCACTTTGATGGGGGTGCAGTTCTCGCTTGCGGCCTTCATCATCCGCGGAAAAAGCAATTTCAATGACCTGGTTGCCGGGCTGAAGCAGTCACGTAAGTGGCTGCTTGCTGGCACTGCGCTTTTCTTAATTACCGTTATAGTTTTCTTCGGGCTAAAGTTTGTTGCAAATGATTTTAGCGGCAAGCAATTGTTATTTCCTCCTGGCGCGCCGCTCTCTCCCCTGCAGGTAATCATCGCTTGGCTGATACTTGTGTTGCTTTTTTTACTGGAAAAAGCAAGCAACTCAAAGAAGCCTGGACGAAAAATGTCGGCGCTCCTTGTTTTCGTGCTGATCTGGGCTCTTACATTTGCCGTTTGGGCTTCCATTACAATGCCGTGCTCAGATGACCGTCCGGGTCCTTACCCGCCCAACTTCGCCTGTTATCCTGATATCAATGATGCTGTGTACAGCATTGGCTCACATTACATCACACTCGGGCAAGGAGTATACAACCAATGGCTGACAGACAAGCCTCTCTATATGGCTTTTTTAGCATTGGCACAAACCATCGCCGGTCCATTTATTGATACGTATCTGCTTGTGCAAATAGCGGTAATTGCATTATTACCGGCACTTTTATTTCTAGCAGGCTGGAAGAAGTATAGTGGTGCATTCGGCATATTTTTAGCGACATTGACAGCCATTCAGGGCGCTTATGCGATAGCATTATACCGTGAGGTCGGCAGTGTCCACGTAAAGCTGGAAAACCCTGAAGTGCTTACTGCATTGGTACTCGTGCTGCTCGCTTATTCGCTTTTTAAATGGCTTTCAGACCCTGCCTCCCGCCTGTGGAGTCTGGTGAGCGGCGGCATTCTGGCAATCTCTGTCCTGCTTCGTGTTAATCCATTCTTTATCGCCCCCTTTGTGGTGCTGGCCATATTGCTAAATCGTCAACACCGGTTCAAAGCCGTTTTGCCGGGGTTATTACTCTTCTTGCTGGCTTTTCTCTTGGTGTTCAGCCCATGGTTTATCAGCGCCACAGACAGCCAAGGAAGAAACCACTACTTCATTAAAATTGAACAAGTACTCGAGAGTCGATTTTCATTCAGCAGTAATCCTGATTTGGCAGTACCAGCCCCGGATTCCCTGAGTTTACCTGATATTTCTGAACCTTCTGACTATAACCCTGGTACAACTGAAGGGAATGTGTTGACCTATGCACTTGAACCTCAATTTAAAGGCGGGGTTTCAGCGATTTTCATTCATTTTTTGAATAATGTATACACAGGTTTAGCCCAATTACCCACCACTTTGATGCTGCACCCAATCAGAGATCAAGTACAAGACGATATTTGGGCACGCGGAAGCGGCACCCCCATTTGGATGGCAGAATTGCGAGCAGAAAACCTGATCGCTCTCAGTGTTAATCTGGCATTGGTGCTCATTGGTATTTTTCAAGCGTGGAGAAAGTTTGGACTCCCCGGGCTAACAGGAGTTCTTATCCAAGCCGGATATTACACAGGGAATGCCATTTCGCAAACCTCTGGTGGAAGGTACCTTGTGCCTGTTTTTTGGATCCTGATTATTTATTATGCCATCGGTATTTTTACAGTCACAACCCTGTCGATTGCACTTCTTTCAAAAAATAACATCGGGAGGCCAAGTCCCGCTGCTGAGATTCACGAGGGTAGCCTTCTTCTTCAACCGCGAAGGTGGATTATACCGGTGCTGTTGGGTGGATTCTTGCTAATTGGATTCGTTTTACCTGGTTTACGACTCATCCCTTCACAACTGCCCGATGAAGATGACCCGGCGGTGGCAGCTGCGGCTTTAAATATACTGACGCAGCACGGGGTTAGCGCCAATAATTGGCAAGAATTCGTCCAGGACCCTTCTCATATAATTATTCAAGGCAGTGCATACCATGTGCGTTTTTACCGCAGTAGTTTTTATCGAAAAGGTGATTTAAGCTTTGAATTGATGCTGCTGGCTAAAGATCACGTCTACATTGGTGTGTCAACTCAAATTCACCCTGAAATGCGCTTTAGTGATGGCAGCGATGTCATCCTGGTTGGGTGTCAAATCGGCAAGGATTCGCTCTGGAACGCTCGGCGCATCATTATGAAACCAGTTGCCATCATCCAGTTGGATAATGAAAAAAGCATCTTAATTAATGAAACCCCAAACTGGTCATGTTCGCAATAATACGTTTGATGACGTAATTCGATAAGAATTGCACTCACATAGTTGCGTTGTTCGAACAAGATGTCTGAACAACACTGCTTCACATGGGGTTGTCTGGCTTATGCAGCCTGATTTACATAACTTGTTTGAGTGTAAACTGCCAGGCTTTTAATGCGAGTGTATCTGGAAAATCCACATCTGCCATGCTGAGCATTTGCCCCCTGGCAATGGCATGTTTTACCACAGCGTTCCGCATCAGCCCAATCGGCAGGTGATCGGGTCGTTCTTTAATTAATAGCGCTTCGCCCCTCACCTCAAAGCTGCCCAACGCCTGGGTAATCACCTGCCCCGGTTTAAGGTCAGTTTTGGCGATCGCCGCCACGCTGGTGGTGGGGTGTGGGCTATTATCCAGCAGCACCGGAGTATGATTCACGGCTTCACGAATTGTTTTTGGGATCTCAAGATGGCACAGGTGATAGTTGCGCAGCAGCGTGTAAAACGGTCCGTCACCCAGTTTGAGGTATTTCAAGGCTGCAGCCTGGCGCGGATCATGTTCAGCGGTTATAAACACACCAGCCGGCAACTTACGCGGCGTGCCCGCTTGAGAGATTAAGTAATCACTGATGGGATTGCCGATGGCTTGCGCCTTGGCTGCCAACCGATAAGAGCCTTCATCGACGTCGGCAGCAGAATAGCCCAGCAAACCTTGGCAGGCAATAGTTGCGCCAAGTCCATTTGCGACCAGCGCCTGCTCTAATTGTAGTTTTGTGCCATCTGTAAAGGCAGTCACCTGATCAAGGCTAATGCCCTGAATCTTTGCCCAATACTGCATATCCTCCAATGTTGGGTAATGGTTGAGGTAGCCTTTGATATTGCCATAAACAAGCGGCCTAAAGCCCATACTGACTGCATCACGATGCAAAGCCGCCAACGCGCCGGGTTGGTCTCCTTCGGCTTCAGTAAGGTAACCCAGCGTAGACAAATACGTTCCAGCAGTAACATGCAGTTCCGCGTCCATGGTCACCACAGGCAGCCCGGCTTGCAGCGCGCGCGCCACAACCTCTGTACCGTAAATTGGGTCACCAGCACATTCCACCACCACCTGGCAGGATTCGAGAAACTCATCCACCGAATTGGTAAAAGGGACGGCGTCCGGTAATGTGCTCACCTGTCTGCGTGTCAGCACACTGGCGACTTGCATATCTTCCAGTTGTTCTACAATGTAACGCAGTCCTGTTGCAATGAACCCGGTTCCAATAATTCCGACGCGTGTCTGATTTTTCAAGTCAACTCCTGTACGGATCAATCATATAATGATGAGCATCACAATCTAAGCAAAATTATACTCTACGGATTCTGCCGCCAGAATCATGGCACGAGCTTTACGTTTTTGCCCGCAATTCTGTTACGAAAACTGCAAAGCATCAATACCTGAACCACCCTGCTGGTGCACAACTAAAATAAAACACCAGATCTCCGTGGTATTCTTCTCCATTTAGCTGCAGCAGCCCCGGGTAAACATCTGGCTGACGGGTTGCCAATGAGATTGAGCCATTAAGCTGCGGCGCCTCGATGTGAATGAAATACTCGCCACTTGGGATGTTTATCGCTGTGGCTATGCTCAATTGAAGATCAGTTGGAGAAACGAGATCTGCCGCTTCAAAAGCATCGCTGACAATCGTCTCGCCCGAACTGTTCAGCAGGGAGACATGAACCAATCCAGACGAGCCAGGTGCGACCTCAAACACATAAACTTCAACGGTTCGCATGTTGCGGCATGTATTTGAAAAAGCCTGCTGTACGACAATCGAGTTATCCACGCGAACGATAGACGGGTTGTCTCGATCCAAGTTCTGGTAAGCGGGCAGCCGGCAATTCTCAGCCGTTAACAATGAAGGCCCGCAAGCTGTGTAATAGTGAGCGTAGAGACCCCAGAAGAAAAGCCCCTGTACAATTACGATTCCAGTCAGAATTGTTATGGTGAAGGGTTGCCTTAACCGGTTTCTGACGCTGTAAATGCCGGTAAGCGATAAAACAAGCAGCGGTAAATATGGAAGCAGATACCTGCCTTGTTTGAGGATAAAAGTGACTTTTTCAGAATGCAGGTAATTGCCCGAAGTAAAAAGCGCCATGGCATAAAACATCAAGACAACCAACCAGGAGACGATCATCAACCCCAAAAAGAAAAATCGTTTCGCGGTTGTGAGTTTCTCGTTTTTCAGGTCAACCAGCAATGAAAGCGCCAGCGAAAGCGGGAAGATCCAGTAAACTAATTTTGGCACTTTTGCCACCCAATAGCCATACGAGGCGACCATCGTTGTATACAACCGCCCAGCGTAGAGATACAATGACCTGAAGAAACCCTGCAGAAATTCCCATAATTGACTGGAAATTGATTCCACGGATATTCCAAGGCTGCCCGGGCCGATGGCGAGGTTGCTGATGGCGAAAAAATACCAGCCAATGTGCAAGAAAATGGCAAAACCAGTTACTAACCACAGTGAAATGAACTGAGCTCGGGTGGAAAACAACCGGGGGGGAAGTAACAGCAGTAACGGGAATAGGATGATCGCACCTTGTTTCGCATTACTCACCAGAATCACAGTAATACAAAGCGCAATCAATTCGCGTTTGGAAATATTTGGTTCAGGTTTGAGGATTGCATACAAAACTTGTGCAATTAATAGAAAGCTCACCGCGTTGGTAAAACCATCACCATTTACAGTAGAAGCCTGATACAAGGCCGTAGGTGACAATGCAATCACCAGCAGCCCCCACCGTCCAATGGGTATGGTGCGAATGGCGAAGTAGGTAATTACCAAATATAACGCCAATCCTGCCAGCCGCATGAGAATGGTAACCGGGATAACAGGAAGATTCAAGAAGCGCCAACTAATTCCTGCAATAAACGCCTGCGGAAGAAACAAAAGCGGCGGGTAGGTTGAGGCGGTTTCCTTGATCGTCATAGCCCCATAATTTCCCGGAACCCGGAAATATTCTGCCTTAAATAGATCATAGCCCTGATCACGGAATAACATGCGGCGTTGGGTTAATGTCGTAAACTCAGAAAAAAAAGCGGTCTTGTGACCTTCCAGCGAGTTCGGCAGCATATTCAACCCTGAGAGATCGAAAATTCTTGCAAGGTGCGCCGCCTCATCAAATCCGGTTGCAAACGGGGTAAAAATACTTAAGGCAATACCAAAAACCAATCCGACTATCAGAAACAAATTCCAGGGTTGAAGAATTTTATTTTTCATGAAGATAATTATCACCAGTGGTTGATGAACAAAATTATATCAGGTATGGGGTTGCTCTTCCTTTTTATCTGCTGCACACGAACCCGGCTCAAATTCTGACGCAACGATCTTCGGGGTTTTCAGGCTATAATTAATTGGCTGAATAAAGAAAGTAAGACGTGATGCCTACAAACGAAGCGGTTGAATGAAAATGACCAAACAACCCAAAGTTTCCATATACCTAAGCTCTTACAATCACGCTGCCTTTTTACGCGAATCCATTGATAGCGTCCTCAATCAAACTTATGAGGATTTCGAACTTATCATCCTGGATGACGCCTCTACTGACAATTCCTGGGAAATAATTCAGTCCTACAACGACCCCAGACTAAGATCCATCAGAAATAGTTACAATCATGAGAGCCGTTTCAGTAGTATCTTTGCGGATATAAAAGGCGAGTATATCGCCATCCATCATTCAGATGATGTTTGGCAAACTGATAAACTCGAGAAACAGACGGATTTTCTGGATTCTCACCCTGAAATCGGCGCGGTTTTCTCGCTGGTTGAGGTGATTGACGAGAACAGCAAGCCGGTTCCAGATCACTTGAATTACCTGAAGGGAGTTTTTAATCAGAAAAACCGCGACCGGTTTGCCTGGCTGCGGCACTTCTTTTTCAACCAAAACTGCCTTTGCCATCCCAGCGTTTTGATTCGGCGTGAGTGTTATGAAAACTGCGGATTATATCGGTTGGGCTTGAGCCAATTGGCAGACTTCGATATGTGGGTCAGGCTGTGTTTACAATACGAAATCCATATCTTGCAGGAGGAGTTGGTAAAATTCAGAATCCTGAGCAATTTTCGCAACGCCAGCAGCCCGAAAATCGAAAATCGTGTTCGAGAAAATTTTGAGCACCTGCAAATTTACAAGCACTTTCTTCAGCTCACTGACGCTGACGAATTCTTGCAGGTTTTTCCTGAGGCAATTAAATATAAAAACGGCGATTGGTTCGAGCCAGCTTATGCCCTGGCGATGCTTGCCTTAGCAGATTCCAACCTGCCGCCTAAGCAGCTCTTCGGGGAGCAGATACTTTTTGACTTGCTGAATGACCCCAACAAAAAACTGGAACTTAAAAGGTTTGCTGATTTTCAAGCCTCCGATTTTAAGAAAATAACGGGTAAAACCGACGTCTTTTTTTACGAGGCACGCAGTAAATTTTATCGCTTTCACAGCAGTTGGATGGCGAATATTATGAAATGGGTGCTTTCTTTCAAATCTGAGATCTCTCGGTTCAAACACTAAATACCTGGCAGACCCACCCTTCGTGATTGATAATTAAGCAGCCTCATTCAATTGACTGCCTTTGACCCTGTCTACTCGTAGTGAAATTACAACACTACGGCAGCTCATCTCGAAGCAAAAATGGCGGTAATCAGCCCATTCACTGTAATTTTTAAAACGAAAATTCGCTACCTTGACCACCTCTCCATCCGCGTTTATAATTCAATTGTTGAATATTGGAGCGGTATGACATATCAGTCAACTTCTGATCGCGATCTCATCATCTTGGAACACATTGAACAGAACCCCGATACCACGCAGGCGGCGCTGGCTTCTCGGCTTGAGGTGGCTGTAGGCACTGTAAATTGGCACCTCAAACGTCTGGTCGAGAAGGGATATATCAAAGTCAGCCGGCTTGAACGCAAGAAACTCAAGTACATCATCACCAGCGAAGGTATCGCTCTCAGAGCGCGCTTAACGATGGATTATATTCAAAGCTCCTTCAATCTTTATCGGTTGGTTCGTGAACGTGTCATCAGCGCAATTGCTGAATTAAAAGCCCATGGTTTCCACGAAGTGCGCATCGAGGGCAGCGGCGAAGTCGCTGAGATCTGCCATCTCACCTGCCTTGAACATGAAATCACGGTGGTTGAAGACCCTTTATCTCCGATTTTCAGGCTCATCGGGTTGAAGGTAATTCTGGAAATACAGGAGCAATAATTAATGGTTTCGAATTTTTGGCAAGACAAACGTGTCTGTGTCACTGGCGGCGCTGGTTTTCTGGGCTCATTTGTGACTGCGAAGTTGCGCGAGCGCGGAGCTGCGGAAATCTTTATCCCGACTATTGAGAAATATGACCTTGTAAACGTGGCGTCCATCCGGCAATTACTTGATGACAGCCGCCCGGATATTATCATTCACCTTGCCGCCCAGGTTGGGGGCATCGGGGCTAACCGCGAACACCCGGCTGATTTCTTTTACAGCAATCTGATGATGGGGGTTCAGCTTATTCATGAAGCCTGGCTGCGCAATATTCAGAAATTTGTAGCCCTGGGCACGATCTGCGCTTACCCGAAATTCACTCCGATACCTTTTAAAGAAGAAAACCTGTGGGACGGCTACCCTGAAGAAACCAACGCGCCATACGGGTTGGCAAAAAAGATGCTCCTGGTGCAATCACAGGCATATCGCCAACAATACGGCTTCAATTCGATTTTTCTGATGCCCGTGAACCTGTACGGACCGCGCGACAATTTCAACCCCGAAAGCTCCCATGTTATCCCTGCGCTGATTAAAAAATGTGTTGAAGCGAATGAAGCTCATGCGGAATCTATTGAGGTTTGGGGCGACGGCTCACCGACGCGCGAGTTCCTCTACGCTGAGGATGCCGCGGAAGGTATTCTATTGGCCACTGAGAAGTATGACTCATCCGAACCTGTCAACCTGGGTTCTGGCATGGAAATCAGCATCAAAGATCTGACCGAGTTAATTGCCCGCCTCACCGGCTTTAACGGGCAGATCATTTGGGATTCGTCCAAGCCAAACGGTCAACCGCGCCGGCGCTTAGACGTTGCCCGCGCTGAACGTGAATTTGGTTTCAAAGCAGAGGTCTCCTTTGAGGAAGGACTTAAGCGCACCATTGATTGGTACCGGAACGAGAAAGGAACTCAAACGCGTCCATGACATCTGCCGACCTGCTCGACCAGAAAAAAGCGCCGCCCGTGACAATCATTAAGCCCTCAAAAGGCTGGGTAGGGCTACAGCTTCAAGACCTTTGGGTTTATCGCGAGCTGATATATTTCCTCACCTGGCGCGATATCAAGGTACGCTACAAGCAATCTGTTCTCGGCATCCTGTGGGCAATACTTAAACCGTTTATGGCAATGGTGGTCTTCACCATCTTTTTCGGTAATTTCGCCAGGATCCCCTCCGATGGCTTGCCCTACCCCATTTTCTCTTACACCGCAACACTGCCCTGGGAGCTCTTTGCCGCTTCACTGGGCGTCGCCAGCCGCTCAATGGTTTCCAACAGCAACATGGTATCGAAAATTTATTTTCCGCGCCTCATCATCCCGATGGCTTCGGTGATATCCAGCGTGATCGATTTCTTTATCGGTTTTACCATCCTAATCGGGATGCTCATTTTCTATAAGATTACCCCCACCATCGCCATTCTGTGGCTGCCGCTGCTCATCTTGCTGGCAGTTATCACTGCGCTTGGCGTAGGTTTCTGGACATCCGCCTTGATGGTGCGTTACCGTGATATTGGCTACATCATGCCATTCATCGCCAACCTGTGGATGTTTCTGACGCCGGTTGTGTACCCTTCCAGCATGATTCCAGAACAGTATCGCTTGATTTTTGCACTTAACCCGATGACCGGTGTGATCGAGGGCTTTAGATATGCCCTGCTTGGAACCACGCAATCCGTTTCTACTGGAATGGTGCTGCTTTCAGCTCTTATCTCCATTGTGATTCTTATCAGCGGGATGTTCTACTTCCGCCGCATGGAAAAGCAATTCGCCGACATGATTTAGAGGATAAAGAATGAGTAACCTGGCCATACACGTCGAAAACATCGGCAAAGAGTACCACATCTTCCGTGAAACCTCGCGTTACGTTACGCTGCGCGATAAGATTGTGGAAACCATCAAAAGCCCAGTGAAAACATTGCTAAATCCCACTGGCAGCGAGAAATTTTGGGCGCTGCGGCATGTTGACTTCTCGCTTGACCACGGTCAGGTGCTCGGTGTTATTGGGAAAAACGGCGCCGGCAAGAGCACCTTACTTAAAATCCTCTCGCGTGTTGTAGAACCAACCGAAGGAACGGCAGAGATTCATGGCAGGGTGGGCTCATTGCTCGAAGTTGGTACAGGGTTTCACCCTGAACTTACCGGGCGCGAGAACATTTTCTTAAACGGCGCCATCCTTGGGATGAGGAAAAACGAAATTGAACAGAAATTCGATGAAATCGTCGCGTTTTCTGAGATTGAAAAATTCATTGACACGCCTGTTAAACGGTATTCCAGCGGAATGTATATGCGCCTTGCCTTCGCCGTATCGGCGCATCTTGAACCCGAAATTCTCGTGGTGGATGAAGTGCTGGCAGTTGGCGATGCCGAATTTCAACGAAAATGCCTCGGTAAGATGAGCGATGTCGCCTCAGAAGGGCGCACTGTGATTTTTGTCAGCCACAACATGTCTGCCATTCAGCGCCTTACTCAGGAATGCATCGTTCTGGATAAAGGCACCATGGTGCTGCGCGCACGTACTCCTGAGGCGGTCGATTTTTACCTCACCAACGATTTTTCGGTCAGCGGTGAACGCAAGTACACTGCAGAAGAAATCTCAGACCATGCCTACCCATTCAAACCCATTTCAGTTCGGGTGAAGAACCTGCGCAATCAGGTGACGGATCAAATGCTTTCAGTTGAACCCCTTACAGTAGAGTTCGAATATGAGCTGGCAGCCGATATCACCGGCTTACGCGTGGGTATTTATGTGATGACCTCACGCGGCGAGTATATTTTCACTTCTTTTGATACAGACGACCCCGACAAGTTTCAGCAATTCAGCACCCGCAAAGCAGGGCATTACATCAGCAGCTGCAGCATTCCCGCAGACACGTTTAACGAGGGACGGTTCGTAATTGGACTCAATGCCAGTTCTTACCTGGTCAAACGTTATTTCGGCGATGAACGGGCGATTAATTTTAATATCAATGCCACAGGCGCTCCCGGTATGCATTGGGTAGAGATACGCCATGGACCAACACGACCCAGATTAGACTGGAAAATTGAGGAGATCGCTTAAATGGCCGGCAAAAAGGAAATGCTTAAAAAGGTTCTGGGTGAGCTACCACTAACCGCTGAGGTTTACCAGCTGCTGCGGCAAACCGAGCGTCCGTCAGCCTCCAACTTCACACTGCGCAACATCCGGCCAATCCTCCCGGAGGCTGTAAAAATATCTCTGGAGCATCGCCAAGGTATGCCAAAGGGGAAGAAGGTTTTCCTGTTTGCTTCTACCAACATATGGCTGGAACAGGTACTCATGACGGGTCTGGCGCTTGCCGGCCTGGGACATGATGTGGCTTTGGGTTATTACCCGTTTGGGCGCTGGCATGTAGATATAACCCCGTTCGATATACGCCGTCAGAGTGTTTATGCCAGCACAGTCCTGCGTCCCGCGGCTTCATTGATCCATTTCGAGAACCTGTACCGCAGGCATTCTTCTTTCGTACAACTTCCAGATGTGCTTGCCACAGCAGTGGAATCGGTCACGGATTATGATTTTATGTACGCCTTTCAATCGGAAGATGTAGATCGGGAAGATACTTTCTATCAATTCAGATATGACCGCAATCTGCACGCCGCTCGAGCTCTGTATGCCTACCTGACTGCAAACAAACCAGAAGTTGCCATCGTTCCCAACGGTACCATCCTGGAATATGGTATTGCTTATAAGGTTTGTAAATACCTGCGCATACCCATCTCAACTTACGAATTCAGCGATAAGCGAAACTATATGTGGCTGGCACACAATGAAGAAGTGATGCAGCAAAATACTGATAAATTATGGCAACAATTCAGCGCCTATCAAATGTCAAAATCCGATTTGAATGAAATACAGGGAATGTTCGCCTCGCGCAAGGCTGGTTCTTCATATGGCGAATTTTCCCGTAAGTGGCAGCGCGTTCCTTCCGAAGGCTTGTCTCACATCCACGAAAAACACGGATTAGACAATAGCCCGGTTGTCTTACTGGCGACGAATGTACTCGGCGACAGCCTTACGCTTGGCAGAAACACCTTCTCCAAATCAATGTCAGAATGGATCGTCCGAACAATTCAATTTTTTATCGAAAAACCCGAGGTTCAACTTATTATCAGAATTCATCCCGGTGAAGCTCTGACCAAGCATGGTACGATCCTCGACCTGATCAAAAAAACTCTCCCTCAGTTGCCTCCTCATATCCATCTAATTGAACCTTTGGCCGATGTAAACACCTACGACCTGATGGATGTGGCAGACTTGGGTTTGGTATACACGACCACAGTCGGCTTGGAGATGGCATTGCGCGGCATTCCTGTGATTGTTGCTGGCAAAACCCATTATCGCAACCGCGGATTTACCTATGATCCAGGAGCCTGGGTGGATTATTTTAAGCTCCTCAATAAACTGCTTTCCGATCTTCAATCACAAAGGCTGACAGAAGAACAAGTGATACAGGCATGGAAATATGCCTTTTTATTCTTCTTTAAATACCCCCTTCCTTTCCCATGGCACATGGTCAACCTGAAGCAAGACCTTGAAGCTTACCCCATGAAAGAAGTTTTGTCTGCTCAAGGTCTGGCGAAGTTTGGCTCATCTTTCGACCAATTGACCTTCAGCAGTAAAGAGGAATAAGCACGAAAAATGAATGATCTAAACCACTTGCTCTTCAGGCGGCAATATCTTTTTGGTACTGATCCACAGGTTTTTCCTGAATGGAAAAGAATCAGCATGCCAAATGGATACCAGTTAACGGCTCATCCCGATTTGAACCTGAGCGAGTATCAAGGGCAGCGTTTCAATTTCGTTCTACTGGGGCAAATTCTTGACCCGCTGCAGCCGACGTTTAATAACGACCAGATCCTCAATCAATTTGATAAAACCGCCATGGACGTTGAGTCGCTCTTCGACCTGCTTTATGATAAAAGCGGTCATTATGTCCTTTTTGTGACCAGCGAAGATTTCATGATCGTGCTCAATGATGCGGGCGGTCTCAAGCAAGTTTATTACCACCAAGACGAAAAGGGGAGAATCTGGCTCAGTTCTTTTGCTCCCCTCATCGCAAGCCAATTGAACCTTCCGTTATCTGATGAAGCGCAACAATATATGTCGTCATCCAGGTATCAAGAGAAAATTGAACCTTGGTGGCCCGGAGACTTCACCCCGTTTCATGGTGTTCACCATCTTTATCCGAATCATTACCTGAACCTGAAATCGTTTGAAACTGTTCGTTTCTGGCCATTCAAACAACTAAAGCGATATAGCCTAAAAGAGGGAACCCAGTTGGCTGGAGACCTGCTAAAAGGATCGTGTGAAGCAGGGAACAACCGTTTTGATGCCATCATTGCCTTCACCGGTGGTTTTGATAGCCGCTCGATATTGGCTGCATCACGTAGCTTTGCTGATCAGGTCGAAGGCTTCTCATCAATCTACCGCAAGCTCACCTCTGAAAGCCAGGATATCGTCATCTCCAGAAGCATCGCCACGAAAATCAACATGAAATATACTCTTGTTGAATCCAATCAGGAGATTCCACCTGAATTTCTCAG
>JAGOVY010000155.1 GCA_018060515.1 Anaerolineaceae bacterium
TATGATTGAACTGAACAATGAAATCAACTGGTATCCAGAGCATATTCGCAAGGGGCGCTTTGGGAACTGGCTCGAGAACAATGTGGACTGGGCGTTAGGTCGTGAGCGCTATTGGGGAACCCCGCTTCCGGTATGGGAGTGTGAAACCTGCCATACACAAGAATGCATGGGTTCTATTGAAGAATTATCTTTACGCTCAGGGAACAACCATAAAGAAACTGACTTGCATCGTCCATATGTGGACGAAATCGTTCTAAAATGTGCTGAATGCGGCGGAAAGATGCGGCGCGTACCAGAATTGATTGATGTTTGGTTTGATTCAGGCTCAATGCCGGTAAGTCAATGGCATTATCCATTTGAGAACATTGAAGCTTTTAAGAATCAGTTTCCAGCGGATTTTATTTGCGAAGCGGTTGATCAAACCCGTGGTTGGTTTTATTCGCTGCATGCGATCAGCACGCTGTTATTTAACGAGAGCTGCTTTAAAAATGTAATTTGCCTTGGCTTGATTTTAGACGAGCAAGGACAGAAAATGTCGAAATCACGCGGCAATGTTGTTGCTCCCTGGTCTGTAATTGAGAAGCACGGGGCAGATGCCATGCGTTGGTATTTGTATACCGCCAGCCCTCCAGGGCAGGAGCGGCGTTTCTCGAGCGACCTCGTCGGCGAAGTGCTGCGTAACTTTACACTCACTTTGTGGAATACCTATTCTTTCTTTGTGACTTACGCCAATTTGGATCAATGGACGCCGCAGGCTGATGCTGAACTTAAGTACAGCCCGCTGGATAAGTGGATTCTTTCGACGCTGCATGCCATGATCAGAGACGTCACAACGGCATTGGAAAACTATGATGTGCTTGGTGCCACCCGCCCGATTCAAACTTTTGTTGAGCAGCTATCTAACTGGTATTTGCGCCGTTCGCGACGCCGCTTCTGGAAAAGCGAATCTGATGAAGATAAAAAGGCAGCTTACTACACGCTCTATGAGTGTCTGGTGGCGATCAGCAAACTTCTGGCACCCACCATGCCGTTTATCGCCGACGAACTCTACCTGAACCTGGTGGGGTCAATTGATCAGAACGCGTATGAGTCAGTTCATTTGGCTTCGTGGCCTGAATACAAGGCTGAGTTAATTGATGAAAAATTGAACCGTGAAATGGCGCTGGTGATGGATCTGACTTCTTTGGGGCACGCAGCCAGAAACAAGGCGAATCGCAAAGTGCGCCAACCGCTTGCTGAAGTTGCTTTTTCGGTGGGGAATGCTGAAGACGAGCGTGTCGTTATGTCATACGAAGAGCTATTGGCGGATGAGTTAAACGTCAAGAAAGTCAGATTATTGAATGCGACGGGAGAAGCCGTAAGTTATGCCCTCAATCCGCTGCCAAAACAACTGGGGCAGAAGTATGGCAGTCTGTTCCCTGAAATCCGGAAGCAGATTATGGCTTTGGAGGTTGAACCTGCAGCGCTAAAACTGTTAGGCGGCGAAACCATTCAGGTGCAGGCTGGCGGGCAGGAGCTGGAAATTTTGCCGGAAGAGGTTGAAGTGAGGCTAATTGCGCGCGAAGGTTACTCTGTCGCAGCGGAAGGGTCACGATTGGCAGCGCTGGTCACTGAATTAACACCGGAACTTGTGGCTGAGGGACTTTCACGCGAATTTGTGCGCCGGGTTCAGGATCTGCGTAAAGCAGCCAACCTGGAAATCTCTGATCGCATCCAGCTTTTTTATGTTGCATCACCGGTGTTGGCACAAGCTGTTGAACTGTTCAAGGACTACATCCTCGCTGAAACGCTATCACTCAGCATTGAAGCGGGTGATGCTCCGGATGCAGCCTATCATGTTGAAGATTCCTTTGATGATGAGCAAGTCTCGATTTACCTCGTAAAGGCATAAAGAAAAGGGGCTGGTCAGGCAGGTAAAGACAGCCCCATACTTTTTAATTCAAATTGCAAATCAGGTAACCCGCAATCGCGAGTAAGTGCAGAAATCTGATTCAAATGCTTGAGTCGAAAAGAAAAGAGCAGCTTGGTTTTCTGCGGTAAAATTTACCTACCGTGGAATGGAGAATAGCTTGAAACAGTTCATCAAAAGAACTTACTGGTTAATCATTGTGGCTGTGCTTATTGCTGCACTGGATCAGATCACCAAATGGCTGGTTATTAAATACATCCCCTATGGCGGTATCTGGAATCCGTGGGAGTGGCTTGCACCGTATGCCCGAATTGTGCATTGGAGCAATACCGGCGCTGCTTTTGGTTTGCTGCAAGGAATGAACCCTGTTTTCATCGGGCTGGCGATATTGGTTACCTTAGGCATCGTGTACTACTATCAAACTGTTGAAGAAAATGACAGGCTTATAAAGATGGGGCTAATGTTTGTTCTTGGCGGGGCAGTCGGCAACCTGATCGACCGCTTCAATCATGGGCATGTCATTGATATGATTTCAGTAGGAAATTTCGCGGTTTTCAATATTGCGGATAGTTTTATTACCGTAGGTGTTGTCATTTTGGTTATCGGCGTGTGGGTGCAGGACAAAAGGGAAAAAAGCAAGCAGATAGCAGCCGAGGAACAAGAAGAGGGGTTACTTTGATCGTTCGGCAGCATTGCTTCACGGTAAATCCAGGCGAAGAAAATCGACTGGATAAGTACCTCGCATTCAAGATGCCTGAGCATTCTCGCTCGAGGCTTCAGGGGATTTTACGCGAAGGCGGGGTGGTGGTTAATGAGGTGGTGATCACCAAAACCGGATACATGCTTGAAGCGGGGGATGCTGTCAGCATTTCAGTGCCAGAGCAGGCGCCAGTGGCTATAGAAGCTGAAGATATTCCATTGGATGTAATATTTGAGAATCAGGATCTGGCAGTAATCAACAAACCTGCCGGCATGGTCGTCCACCCAGCTCCGGGACATTCGAGTGGGACACTGGTGCATGCTGCCTTGGGGAGCATTGGCAATTTGCAGGGAATTGGCGGCGAATTACGCCCGGGTAT
>JAGOVY010000156.1 GCA_018060515.1 Anaerolineaceae bacterium
TATGCCACCTCTGTTTTAATGATATTTCTCAAGTATGGTCGTACAGTAGGGATGGCAAACCTGGCGCAGCTCGTAAATGTGCTGCCCCTCATCGAGACCAGTTCAACCAGCGCCATTCCCACAGCTATGTTCTTCCCGTTCATTCTTGCCGGGCAAATGCAGAGAAATATCATTCATTCTTCTGTAGAAAGTGAAACTTTTAATTCCAAAGCGATCTCAATCAACATTCAAGCGCATGAAAACATCCCTTATCTGGATGCGCTGGCATCTTTGAGTGATGACAGGCAAATCATGACACTTCTGTTGGTCAACCGATATCCTGCTAATCGATTAACAGTTGAAATCAACCCGGGTTCAGCTTATCATAGGGCAAAAAATGCCTTAAAGCTCAGCGCCAAATCACCCGGTGCATTCAATAGCTTCGAACACCCTGATTCGATTAAGATTTCAGACGGTGCATTACCCAAATTGGATAAGGGTAAGTTGGTGGTCACATTAGCCCCTGCTTCTGTATATTTTGTAGAGTTCGAAAAATAAAAAGAACAGGCGATGTGAATTTCGCCTGTTCCACTCTTATTACTTATCATTTATTTATGGATCATTTATCAAGTAAAACGGCTAAATCAGGTTCATCCAGATCAAGCCAAAGGACTTTACGCCTTTTGGCCATCAATGCCTGGTAATCACCAATTGCCTGTGCACGCTGCATCACGCCGAAAGACACGCCCAACCCTGGAATATCAAGATCATTGCTTCGTTGTGAGGTAATCAGAATAAACAGCCCAGTATTTGGTCCGCCCTTGTGAAACTGACCGGTAGAATGCAGATATCTTGGGCCAAACCCTACAGTAACTGGCATTTTCGAGACAGCACCAATCTTTTCACGCAGTTGCTGTATCACTTTTTCATTTTCACTGTTTTTCGGTAAAAATGCATTTATTGCAATGTATTCAATTGGGCTTTTATCTTCAATGCAATTCAAAATTAATTCCATCAAACTGGTGGCTTTCTCATTTTCACCTGTGGAACCGCTTAAAACCCGAATTCCATTAAGATCTGCCGTTGGTTTGAATACAGGCAGCATACCATTTTTTCTATACGCTTCCAATCCAGCCAAAGTACGTAACTTGGCATCCTGCACATCCGGCTGATCAAACGAATTTACCCCCAATATACTGCACGCCGTTGCAACCGCAATTTCCCAAAGATAAAACTGACCAGCAATTTCGTTTTTGTTCTTAATTTTAATTGATACACACGGGTGGCCAGCCTTGACCAGGCAATTAATAAACTCGTTTTTCGCATTTGTCTTATCGAAATAAACAAACAAGCGATCTTTGGAGTATTCTTCAGGATTAAATTCTGGTTCATTGGTTACAGGCAGCATCCCTTGTCCATCTTTTCCGCTGCTTTCTGCCAGCAGTTGTTCAAGCCAATCGCCAAAAGAAACCCATTCGTCTTCTGCTAACAAAGTAACTTTATCTTTGCCGGCTTGGGCTGCAACCGCTAAAATGGTCCCCAATACAATTCCAGGGTTGGCTTCCACCGGTTGGTCTGTTGAACACAGTTCTGCTGTTAAAATTGCAAAATTAAGCAACGCACGTAAATCTGCACCGATAATGGCTGCTGGTACAAGTCCAAATGCTGTTAGAGCCGAGTTCCTTCCACCGACATTTGGATTGGCTTCAAACAGACGCCTGAATCCGCGAGCCACTGCCAATTCAGCCAGCGCCGTCTTGGGATCAGTAATCGCGATGAACTGGTTTCCTGGTTTATCAGTACCGCTATCTATTGTGCGTTTCCAGAAAAAGTCAAACAGAGCGTTGATCTCTCCAGTTGTTCCTGATTTGCTGGCGACAATATAAACTGTGTGTCGTTCCGGCGTATTTTCCACCACCGCTGAGATCTGCTGTGGGTCGGTTGAGTCCATAATCGTGAGCAATAA
This sequence comes from Anaerolineaceae bacterium, assembly GCA_018060515.1. Taxonomy (GTDB): domain Bacteria; phylum Chloroflexota; class Anaerolineae; order Anaerolineales; family Anaerolineaceae; genus UBA6107. Next base: position 1,946 of record JAGOVY010000156.1, read on the forward strand.
TCCAGTTTCCTGCCTGCCCAGAATATTACGAAAGACTTCAGGCGCAAGTGATGAACCACCCATCCCAATTAAGACAGCGTCTGTAAACCCCTCAGCAAGCAATTCTTCGGTCAGCCGGCAGTACTCATCGATTTCTTCCAAGCTTTGATAGGGAGCTTCAAGCCAATCCATACGCTTCTTAATTTCTGCCTGTCCGTTTGGGTCTTGCGTCCACAAGGTTGGATCTTTGGCAGCCATACGGCGCGAAAAATTAATCTCATTCAGAGTCGTGATTCCTTCTACAACGCCATCCTTTATATCGCCAATTTCTTCAAGCGCATGTATCTGCCGCACTTCTACGGCATCCAATAGCGCCTCATAAGCTTGTGAAAAAGCTTCCACGCCTTCTTTTTCAAGCTCACCTGTTACCTGCTCCAAAATGATGCCCTGCGAAGCCAAATCGGTCAACACGCTGTTGGCATCCGTGTGATTCTTGTCAATCGTGAGACCAACCTTCCCATGGTCAAAGAAGGCATCCAAAGTTGCAGGTGGTACGGTATTGACTGATTGCGGTGCAACAAGTTCTTCCAGGTATAGTACATCACGATACTCTGGGTTCTTCGTGCTGGTAGATGCCCACAACGGACGTTGCAGCTGCGCACCAAGTGATGCCAGTTTGGCAAAACGCATGCTGTTAAATTTTTCTGAAAATAATTGATACGCCATTGTGGCATTCGCTATGGCGGCTTTTCCAGCCAGGCGTAAATACGTTGAGTCAGAAATCATACCGGCATTGGATTGCGCTTGCAGAAGCGCATCAATTTTTGTGTCAATGCGTGAGATAAAAAAAGAAGCGACGGATGCAATATGATGGATGGGTTCTCCCCGTAATACCCGATCCTCAAGCCCAGCCAAATAAGCCTCAATGACCTCCGCGTAGCGCTTGATGGAAAATATCAATGTCACATTGACATTAATCCCTGAGGCGATAGCCTGACGAATCGCCGGCAATCCTTCAGATGTCGCTGGAATTTTGATCATC
>JAGOVY010000079.1 GCA_018060515.1 Anaerolineaceae bacterium
TGGGGTTATGGTACCCATTTCCGCGCCTGAATTCTATGCTGGTTTGGACGAGCGTTTCACCCGCCGAGATGGTATGTATTTCCTGCCTGACCAGGTGGCGGAATACGACCGCGCCGTTTTGGATTCGGGTAAACCTGCCCAACTCTCGCTTTTCGTTTCTGATGAAAAAACCGCCATTACCTGGCTCAGGCAGCAGCTTGATCCTGCCTCAGGCGGCGAACCCAAAACCCAGGGCGACCTGACTAACGACTTTAATCGTATCATGAATCGCGCTAAGCATGAGCAACCCCTGGAATTGATCGAGATACTCAAGCAGAACTTCCTGCAAGACGCAGACGGCAAGTGGTACGTCCCGGATCACAATAAAGCCAGCGACCTGGAGAAAGTGCGCCAGCGCGCTCTTCTGCGAGAGTTCAAGGAATACAGCGAGAGCACTGGCCGGCTGCGCGTCTTCCGCAGCGAAGCCGTGCGGGCCGGCTTTGCCGATTGCATCAAGCGTCAGGACTACGAGACCATCATCACAGTAGCTGAACGTCTGCCTGAAGATGTGTTGCGTGAAGACCCCGATTTGCTGATGTATTATGATAGCGCGTTGCTGAGGAAGAGGTAGGAAGAAGTAGAAAGAAATGGAGAAAAGATGGAAAACTGGATAATCATCGAAGCTATCGCAACTTCAGTGAGCGCTTTGATTGCAGCAATTGCTATTTACCAAACTGTAAAATTGCAAAAGAAGCAAATGCTTCTTGAACAACGTCAATTCCTGCTCCCTTTATGGACACAACTCCAAGGATTAAATGAAATTGATCCACAAAAACCCGTTTGGGTAGATGTAATTAAAGCAGTAAATATTCTAGAGTTGATTGCAATTTCATGGGAAGGGCAACTGATCGACGAAAACATTATCCGGCGAATGTATAGCCATCTCTATATTGAGATGTACGATAATATTATGGATTGTAAAAATCCACCCAGTAATATTTCAAAAGATGGAAGGCAAATGCTATATGCTTGTCCATCTGCAATTAGGCTGTATGAACTCCTAAAGATCGAACATACTGAACGAGGAAAACTTAATCCTATAGACTAAAGGAGAATAAGGCATGGATAAAGAAGCTGAGCAACTTGTTGATGCATTTATCGCTTCTGGTGAGAAAGTATATTCGAAGAGTTATATATTAACCAGAAATGAAGAGCCAACTGGTGAAAAAGTTTTGGTTTTAGTATTAAGAACAAACCCACAAGGAGAAAAAGCCTTAAAAGAATTTGCGGTTGGAATCCAAAAAGCAGTTGCTGGTCCTAAAGGAATGCAATGTCCGATGTGTGGTGGAACAGGAAAAGTCTAATTATTCATGTCCAATGCTTAAATCAATAACTAGGTTCTTTCCTCAATATATCCACCCCCTCACCCTAGTCAGCGACCCGGATCGCCTGCTGGCTGGTGAAACGCTGATGACAGAATTGACGCGGCGCGGGTTTCAGGTCATCCAGGAAGATGATCCTGTTTTCTTGCATCACCGCGTGGAAGAAGCTCGTCCCTTTACACAAGAGCATCCGGTTATCATCACCACTACTGGTGCTCTGGAAAACATGCCGTATGATATTTATCAACCTGCCTATCGGTTGAGTCTTTCCTTACACCAGTTTTTCCCCAACCTGGCCTACCCGGTGCTGCAAACGCTCAATCCAGATCAAATTGAAAAACTGGCATCCTGTCAACCACCAGTTGAAACATTGAGCCGGCAAAAAACCATGGATTACTTGCTGCATGAGGTCTTTAATGCTGATCCAGTTGCATTAAGTCAACCGCATGCGCTGATTGCCTGGTTGAATGACTATCATCACCAACAGTCTTCCCTTCCTGAACTTCTAAGAACCGACTTGGTAGAGCACTTGAAGGAATTTCCTGAATATCAGGGGTGGGATATCGATCTTCTCATCAGGGATGCTCAAGCTTTCCAGGATTTTATCCAAAACCAGTGGCAGGAATCTGTTGAGCAATCCTTGTCAGGCAGACAAATCAAAGAAACCGCATCTGCTTACCACGTTTCCTTTGACCGCAACCCTCACTTGCAAGACCTGCTACCGGCTCTGGTTCGCCAGGGAACCATCCAACCGCTAAAAATTGTCGACAAAAACAGTTTACCCAACTGGGCGCAACCCGGTGTTACACTGGTGGATGTGCGTATTCAACGCTTCACAACGCTTTTAGAAGATTTAGATAACCGTTTGACGACAATAAAATCTGACCCGCATGTACAAACGGGCTGGAGTGTCTGGTATGAATTTGCTCGAGATTGGGCAGAACTGTGCAGCTATCATTCACAAACCGATCTCACCATCCAGTTGTCGCAAAAAGAGACTTTCCGAAGACTAGTTCGTGATGTAGATCCGTTTTTTGCAGCTTGGTTGAGAAACAACTATGGCCCTCTTGGTGCTCAACGTCTGCCCAAACCACACCATGTTCATCATATACCCCATTACCTGGCTTACCTCCGCAATCTTGGCCAAATTGAGCGGATTGTCCTACTGGTTCTGGATGGATTGTCTCTGACCGATTGGCAGGTGATTAAGTCCGTGTGGGCAAGACGGCATACGAATTGGGAAATGAAAACCGAGACACTTCTCGCCCAGGTACCCACAATCACTTCCATTTCCAGATATGCATTGATTTCTGGACTTCGGCCGGCAGATTTCGCAACTGATCTAGAGCATTATGTGTCGGAAGCTCGCGCCTGGGAATTGTTCTGGTCTAGAGAAGGAATCGCAGAAACTGCTTGTAAGTTGTTACCGCTTTCTTATGATCGGCAAATTGACCAACAGCCTGAAATGCAGGATCCGAGGGTAAATTTCTGGTGTTTGATCGATGATACGCCCGATAAACTGGCGCATAATGCCACCCTTGGTGCAGCCGATCAACAATCCTCTCTCCGTCTGTGGCTCGACCCAGCTCACGATCAAAATTCCCTACCACTTGAAAAACTGATCGACTCATTTCTGGATCGAGGTTATTCAGTGTTTATTGCCAGCGATCACGGACACGTGGAAGCCACGGGGTTTGGTCAACCATCTGAAGGATTGCTGGCACAGACACGCGGAAAACGAGCCAGAATTTACATGGATAGACTGGCAGCTTTACGAGTTCAAAGCGCTTTTGCAAATACCATTCTGTGGGACAACGATGGAATTTTGCCAGATCAGATGACCGCACTAATGCCGGCGGGACGAGATGCCTTTGCTCCCAGCGGAGAAGTCGTTGTCACTCATGGCGGTATTTCAATCGATGAAGCAATTGTCCCTTTTATTCAAATATCGAAAGCGAGTTCTTAATGGATAAAGGTATTGGATTTAGCCGAACGATAAAGTTGGATTGGTTGGATGTTACTGCATCCTTGTGTGTTCAGAATATTGAACCGCTCAAAATCAGGCAACATTTGGCTGAAACGATTTCAGGAACTGTTCACGGGATAGATGCCCAGCGGAAAACAATCGATGTGTTATCGGCAATTTGGGTGAAGACAGAAAAGAGTGCTCCGAAAATTCGCCAACAAGCTTTAGCCATATTTCCAACCCTATCCTCATCCGAAGAGCGGATGTGGCTCCATTATGGCATGACGTTGGTTTGTTATCCGTTTTTTCGAAAATGCACAGCAGCCATCGGCCAGGTCAGCCGGACTGACGAATTAATCACTAGAAAAATGATCAAAGACCGAATCGCTGGCGATTATGGACATCTGGGAGCATTGGACCGATCCGTTGAACGCATTATCGCCTCGCTGACCAATTGGGGAGCGTTAGCAAATACTGAGCAGAAGCAGAATTATCGGATCGTTCTACGCCATTATTCATCTACCGAAAATTTACAAAGCTGGCTATTAACCTGTGCACTTCATGCCCATCCATCCGAAGCAATACCATTTGCTGACCTGATCCATTTGCCTGAGCTTTACCCGTTCAAAATTACTATTGGCGTGGATAATCTGCGAAGGGATTCGCGCTTTGAGGTTCAACGCCAAGGCGGTGGGCTGGATATGGTAAAAATAGCCGAAACTAAAAAATAAAAGAGGATAACAAATGTCAAATTCATTAATTGTGAGCATAGCATTCCGAAAGGTTAATTGTGACTCAAATGGGTGTTTGTGAACAGGACCAAATGCATTTCGAGTTTCCTGACGCATTTCAAAACGCTTTTTGAAGGGTGTATGTAGTCGCAGGATAAGTAAATCATCTCTTATCTACCAGTTTTAAATGTTAGCGGTACTCACAGTGACTTGGGGATTAAGGTCGTAAAGCAAACCTTACTTGCATTTATTCTACCGGCGATAAACAACCAACCCCACTGCACGAGAATTAATCGCAAATTGGGGAAAATTACGCCTTATATCGAAAAAGGATGAAACATGAATGCTAAAGCGTGGGGAATTGAATTTGTCAATGCCTTAAATAATAACGATTGGGATGAAACTATCAGAATAAAGAACGAATCGGTACCCGATAAAATCTACAAGTATTTTCCATTATATAACGACACTCATTCAAAATTTTCCGAAGAGAATAAGCTCAGATTGGATAGTCTGGAAAACCAAAATATATGGGCATCCACACCTAAGAAATTAAATGACCCATTTGAATTAAAAGCGTTGACCCTAGACATAAAGCGCATCGAAAGAGCCGGTTGGGATGTCAAATTATGCGAGAAAATTATCAACCAGCTTTCAAGCAATATATTGGTCTGTTGCTTTAGCAATGGAATTCGAAAAAGAATCCCTTTATGGGCCCATTACGCTAATAATCACCAGGGATTTTGCATTAAGTATGGAATATCTGATAAGAATCAAATCTTTCCGGTTCTTTATTCTAATCAAAGATTAATCTCGGCAACAATTGTCACTAAGTTGTGTCAGGCTTTTTTAGATGGTTATGAGCAGAGAAAAGAGCCCGGTTCGGATTTTTGGCATTATTACCGAATTTTATTTCTCACTTTTTGCACGAAAAGTTCAGAATGGAAATATGAACATGAATACAGGGTTTTTGATTTTAACGAAGAAGAAGAGAAACCTGGGAAAACAATACCTTTGTCATCAACTGGTTTACATGTCGAAAAAATATTTATTGGCATGAATTGTGCTGCTAAATACGAGAAAGAATTAGTCAGAATCGGAAAATTGCAAAATTGTCCAGTTTATAAAATGGGAATCGTTGAAAATTCTGTGTACTATTCAATGAGACCTAGAAAAATGAGATATTAGGGGAGAGCAAAGCAGATAACCTTCCTGACCCCTTCCAGCTAGGCTTCATTGAAAGGCGCTAATCAAATAATACCAGCACATCGATCTCAAGGCCTTGGACTATACCATAACAATATGAGTGTTGAGGTCAGGGGGTATCGTCCCTGGCGAGTGGGTGATATTCTCAAAACCATCAAGGACAATCCAACAGAGAACGATGTGTCACTCCGTTGACCCGTTCCCCCTTAAGACTCTAGGGGATCAAAGTGGATGGAACAGAGTGCACTTCGTTCCCATGGATCAAGATGGTTTTTCCTTGCACAAAAAAAATATGCCGATTTATTTGTGTAAATATTTCTAGTCTCTCATCCGCTAGATTCTCCATTTGACCTATGTATGGTGGTGCAATTTATGCCCATTTAGAGTCAAGTTTTCGGGATAGAATGGTCATTCTCGGTCGAATAGTATTTCCATATCTCTTTACGGTAAAAGGTGCTTCAGTGCTCTTCCTATTCAATCAACGTCTGCAGTAACGTTTGCGTCAACGTCTGCGGCGTGTCAACAAGGCGTCTGTGGCACGTCAGCGAGGACGAAGACCTTTATTTTTTGTCGATATTAATATTTTGCTTTGTCCTGGACTTTGAAATCATCAACCAAACAATATGATACGTCATTCAGATTTTTAGGTCATTTAACCTTCAGGTCAGTTAACCTAAATACCAGGTAGATGCGCAATAATCCTCTATTGCTGGACGATCACTCACTTTCACTGTATGATTAACTTGTAGTAAATCGCATTCTGTGAACAGTCCGTGAAACTTGATCAATCCCGATTTGAATATTACATCACCCCCGAGCAAGCCGCAAAACAGCTTCGGTTGGATTTGGATTCCATTTATCAGTTGGCCGATGAAGGAAAACTTCAGGCAGCCGTGATGACCGATGGAAGTATCGGCATCAGTCAAATCAGCGTGAATCATCTGCTGCCCAAGGAAGCCTTACCTGAATATCAGCTTAATGCCGATCTGAAAGGCGTTCCGATCAGCATCAATGAAGCCGGCCGGAAATACAAGCTCAACACTTCCACACTCACGCGCTGGATGCAACGCGGTCTAATCCACCAATTGGGCAAAGATGGTCGAAAGACACTGCTGGATGAAGCAGACGTGGCTTACTGTGCCAGTGTTTATCGCCAAAACGGTGGCCAGGGCAAATGGGCATTTGATGACTCAGGACGTCCATATAAAAAGTAATCTCCCAAATAATCACTACAAGATAATGATTAACATGGAGTAATGTGCTACAATAAATTCAACTGATGAGGTTGATTTTTTTACCTCAAAATACTCCAAGTTAGTTTGAATCATGTAGAAAAAAGAGAATGCATGACAGAAATAATACGTTTTGGACTCGATCTAGGAATGGGAGCGCTCAAGCTGCATGGGAATCAGCAAAGCATTCAATTGATCTCTCAGGTCGCAGTCAATAATGGTCCGCTGGTAGGGCGCATGCTGAGGTTGGGCAGTTCCCGCCTGCCGCTGCGGATCGCTTTGCCGTCGGGAAGCACGTTCTTTGTCGATAGCGGTGCACATGACAGCGGACGGCCTGTCGAGAACCTAAGTATGGACCGTTTTGCCGGTTCACTAGAAATGCTGGCGCTTTTCTATGGGGCATTCACCCGCTTAATTCAATGATCGGGGGATATTTCTCAGCCGGTCAGCATTACCTGTGGTTTGCCATTGGATACGCTTTCCGGAGTGGAAGCACGAGCCACGGGGGATAGCATTCAGCGTTGGATGAAGGCAAATTACATCTGGAAAGCCAATGACCAGGAAAACCACCTGAATGTGACTGAGGTTAGGGTTACTTCTCAGCTGGCGCATCACAAACTTCTTCCTTTCCTCAGTATGCGATTATCGGGGGTAAATGCAAGCCTTGAAAAGTTTTTCCACATCCTCTTTTGTGAATGTTTCAATGGGATGTTTTTGAAACTTGGGTGTTGCGATTTCTTTTGCGGGATTAGGGAACTTGAACTCCACCTGCAGCCAGCCGAAAAATGATCGGAATGTTACCCACACATTTCGAATGGATTTGGCGGAAAGCGGCTCGGAGCTTCCAGTCCAGCGTCTCGGTTTATATTCGGTCCTCAACCAGGCCATATAGCCGGTCAGGTCGGACGATTGAATTTCCGACACCTCTCGGTCTCCGATATATTTCAACCAATGGCCAAGAGTGAACTCATAGGAGGTAATTGTGCGCTGGCTTAATCCCTCTGCTGTTTTGAATTTTAGGAAGCCTTCAATGGCTTTTGCCAATGAAAGTGAAACTTTGGATTTTGACGTACCCGGCGAACTGCGGTTCATAAGAAATTCCTCCATTTTTGGAAAAATGTCTACCGCTGTGCGACAGGCTAACAAAAAACCAGAGCCCGACGGACTCTGGTTTGACTCTAGTAGCGGGGAGTGGATTCGAACCACTGACCTCCGGGTTATGAGCCCGACGAGCTGCCACTGCTCTACCCCGCAGTGCTTAGTATTATAGAATAAAAAATCTAAAAGTCAAGCTTTATGCCAAACCTTATCCAGGGGTGAACGCTCGTACATATCTCAAAACATTTCCCCTATCCTGCTGCACTAAAATCTCTATCAGGTGGTTTTTTCGATCACCCAAAAGTGGGAAAGCCCCATACGCTGCAAAGGCGTTTTCTCAAGGGCTTGCAGCACAGCCCTCAGAGCTTTGCCCAATCGCGGCCGGCGCTCGATGATATTATCGTAGGCACCAAAGATGGTTCTTTTGATCACGACTTGCACCGGCAGCCCGGCAAACAGGCGTGCCAAATCCGCACGCGTATAGACCCGCACATGCGGCGCGAGTTTATCCCGCAGACGGCGGGGCAGATAGTTGACCAGCGGGATATTGCCAAAATGATATTTGCCGCGCCAATAAATGCCATGCGTCTCAAAGGGATAGCCGCGGTTAGGGCAAAAGAGCACAATGCGTCCGCCCGGTCGCAGCACGCGCACCATCTCACGCACCGTGGCTTGGTCATCCTGCACATGCTCCAGCACCTCATGGCTGAAGACTAAATCTATGCTGCCAGTGGGGAAGGGCAAATGCTCGCCAGCGCCACAAACCACTAGCTCCGCAAAAGCATGGCTTTCTTGCACCCGTGGGAACTCGATATCCAGCCCGACAGCTTGCCAGCTCAGCGGCACCAAGTGGCGCAGATACGTCCCAACTCCGCTGCCATCCACGAGCACCCGCCCATTGATGTGCTCTCCGGCTGCCTCACGCAGCATGGCAAAGCGGCGCTCCTGCCCAGCGCGCCAGACGTGCGAAGGCTCGCCTCGCTCGGCGGCTTTTTCCAAGTTTTCGGGGATGACCTGCGGCATAGGCTTTATTCTACCAGTTTGCCATCCACATAACGAGCATTTATTTCCAATCGACGCCCATCTTAGCACGGCCGCGCAGGTATTTTTCTACAGCAATGCCAGCGGTGGCTCCGTCGGCTGCGGCAATCACAGCTTGCTTGATATGCTGGCAGAGCACGTCCCCCACCGCAAACACGCCCGGCACATTGGTTTGGAACTCGCGATCGACCAAAATGCAGCCTTGCGCGCTGGTTTCGATTTGCCCTTGCAAGAAATCTGTGATGGGCACGCCGCCCTGCAAATAGATAAACACACCTTTTACTACCAGCTTCTGCTCACCTTCTTTGCCGCGTTGGGCGTAAGCAATACCCTCCACATGCGTGTTGCCGTATATCTCGTGTATGGCTGCACCCAAAAGCACTTCGATCTTAGAATTAGCTTTTAGTTCGGCGATCAGCTCTTCTGAAGCCACTAGCTCCGGCGTTGGGCAGAGCAGTGTAACCCGGCTGGCAAAACGTGCGAGATAGAGCGCTTCTTCGACGGCTTCGTCATTTTTGCCTGCCACAGCTACTGCCTCGTCTTTGAAGAAAGCGGCATCGCACACCGCACAATAGGAAACCCCGCGTCCGAGGAACTCCGCCTCGCCCTTGATCAGGTTGCTGCGGCCCAATGAGCCGGTGGCAATGATGACGGCACGGGCAGGATAGACGCCAGCGTTGCCGTAGACAACCTTGGGGTTGCTGGTAAGATCGGTGCCGATAGCTTTGTCGTTCACGTATCGCGCTCCAAAGCTCTCGGCTTGAGCGCGCATTGTTTTAAGCAATTCTTTGCCACTCAGCTCTCCAGGAATGCCAGGGTAATTCGCGATCTTATTGGTGATACCCAATGCGCCGGTGGTGAGGCCCTTATCGAGGATCAGGGTGGAAAGATTTGCCCGCGCGGTGTAAATGCCGGCTGTGGAGCCGGCTGGGCCCCCGCCGATAATCACAACATCGTATACGGCTTCAGGTTGGTTTTCGCTCATCAAATTGCCTCTATTTTTTATTTAATCCAGAATAGTATAACGGACTTGAGCCGTATAAAACAGCCGCGCGTAAGGTTGGTTTTTTTCTGTATCATTTGTATGGGTA
>JAGOVY010000157.1 GCA_018060515.1 Anaerolineaceae bacterium
CAATACCGCCGCTGCTCCACGGACCGCCCATATCCCAGCGGGAAAAGAACATCAGGTAGGCGCGAATCGTATCTGCGCCATATGCTTTTACCAAGGCATCTGGAGCAACCACGTTGCCGCGGCTTTTAGACATTTTCTCAGAATCCTCTCCCAGCACAATACCCTGGTTGCGCAGCTGCAGCATCGGCTCATTGCCTTCAACAATGCCCATATCACGCAGCGCTTTGTGGAAGAACCTGGTGTAGATTAAATGCATGTTGGCATGCTCTATACCACCAGTATAAGAATCGACCGGCATCCAATATTGATACTCTTTGGGGTCAAAGGCTCCCTGGGCATAATCAGGGCTAAGGTAACGCAGGTGGTACCACGACGAGCAAATGAAAGTATCCAACGTGTCAGTCTCGCGCTCGGCAGGTTCGCCGCACTGCGGACAGGTGGTAAACCGCCAGGTGGGATGAAGCTTCAACGGACTCTCACCGGTAGGCTTCCATTCCACATCTTCAGGCAGCACAACTGGAAGCTGATCTTCAGGAACGGCGACCGGACCGCAAACCGGACAATGGATGATTGGAATCGGTGAACCCCAATAGCGTTGGCGTGAAACCAACCAATCACGCAGGCGGTAATTGCGCGCAGCCTTCCCGGCTCCTATCTGCTCCACATACTCAACCGCTTTTTTGAACGATAATTCCGCCGGGGTTCCGCTAAGGGCGCCGGAGTTTACCATCGTTCCAAACGCAGGAAGAGGTCCCGTCAATTCTTCACCTTTCACTGCCGGCAGCCCAGTTGGCTGAATAACCACTCGGACAGGCAGATTGAACTTGTGGGCGAAAGCGAAGTCACGTTCATCGTGTGCGGGTACTGCCATAATTGCACCAGTACCGTAAGACATCAACACATAATCTGCCACCCAAACAGGAATTTTCTCTTGATTCACCGGGTTAATCGCATAACCACCGGTAAAGATGCCTGTTTTTTCTTTGTTTGAAGCTTCACGCTGAATGTCCGTTTGGCGCGAAGCATCCAAAACATATTGGTCAACCTCTGCCCGCTGCTCAGGGCTGGTCAGTTTGGCCACCAATGGATGCTCTGGCGAGAGAACCATGAAAGTAACCCCCCATAGAGTGTCTGGCCGGGTGGTGAATACTTCTAACTCATCGCCGGCCTCTGTAGTAAATTTGACGAGTGCCCCATCAGACCGGCCAATCCAGTTGGTTTGCAGGGTGCGCACCCTCTCAGGCCAATCGATTCCATCATAGTTCAGCAGCTCATCCGCATAGCGCGTCGTGCGGAAAAACCATTGTTCAAGGTCTTTCTTGATCACCGGTGTACCGCAGCGTTCGCAATGACGGTCGTCTCCCCACACTTGCTCGCGAGCAAGTGTGGTATTGCAGTTTGGGCACCAATCCACCGGCGACAGCTTGTGGTAAGCCAGATTATTTTTAAAGAATTGAAGGAAAAACCATTGGCTCCAGCGATAATACTTTTCATCAGAAGAAACCATTTCACGCCGCCAATCAAACATCGCTCCCATTGTGCGGAATTGTTCGCGCATTTTTTGAATGTTGGCATTGGTCCATTTCTTAGGGTGAATGTTGTGTTTGATGGCAGCGTTTTCCGCTGGCAAACCAAACGCATCAAAGCCCATTGGGAACATCACATTGTAGCCATACATGCGTTTAAACCGCGCGTGGGCATCTGGAGGTGTCATGGCGTACCAATGACCGATGTGCAAATCGCCCGAAGGATAAGGCAGCATCGTGAGGGCATAATACTTGGGTTTCGACTGATCAATATCGGAGTGATAAAGGCCGTCGTCCTCCCATTTTTTCTGCCATTTAGATTCAATCTGGCTTGGGATGTATTCCGAACTCTGATGTTCCATTTTCAGACTCCTTGTACCTTAAACAATAAATTCCTTCTCCCGTACAGGGACGAAGGAATCCTCCGCGGTACCACCCTGCTTGCCTGCAACCAATGCAGACCGCTCAACGCGCTAACGGGCTTACCCGTTGCCGGCTATCTTCTCACCGGCAAAGCTATCCACTCAGGATTCAGGCGAGTTCGGCCTAAATGCTCCGCGACACCTGCCGGGCTCTCACCTCGCTTCTCCCGACTCGCTGACGGATGACCTACTACTCCTGCATTCGCTTCTGTGGACCCAGGGGGATTCGAACCCCCGGCCTTCTCAATGCCATTGAGACGCGCTCCCAGCTGCGCTATGGGCCCAGTTTGTGTTGCTTGTCTTTCGAGCCTGGTGCTCTAGTGGACCTGGGGGGATTCGAACCCCCGGCCTCTTCAGTGCGATTGAAGCGCGCTCCCAGCTGCGCTACAGGCCCGTTCACAAAGACAGTCAGATTTTAACCGACACGTGGCAGTGTGTCAAGAAAAAGATTCTTCAGAATTCTATGTGATGTATGTTGATCTTCACCCATTTAATAAATCCAACCTATCTTTCTGTATTACTCGATGACAGTAATAGTGTGGATTATCTCAAGAGCCAAATCAATGTTGCCGTCAGCGTTGATTTCCAGATATTCTTCGCCGGCAACCAGGAAAGCGCTCACAACTCTGGTATTCTCTGTTGTTTCAACTGAAAAAATGATCAGTTTTCGGTCATCAGCCAGAGAGATGTCTTCCTCATCAATTACTTGAAATCCTGAGGCTTCCCATGCCAATTTACGCTGTGCGACGTAGGCATCCAAATCACCCTTGGGATCCCATTGATGGTACAACAAGGAAAGCCGCGTTCCCCCTTCAGCAAGCTGATTTAAAGTGGTGCCGGGTGAGAGCATTGCAGCTTGTGCGCCGCGGTCGCCTTCCTCCTGGCGCGATATGATCACCCAATCCTCTGGGTACAATAAACGAATGCCGGCTGCATTATCCTGGAAAATCAGCGCTTCAAAGCTCAACTCCGGCGCGGCGGATTCTTCAGCA
>JAGOVY010000011.1 GCA_018060515.1 Anaerolineaceae bacterium
CTTATGAAGATACTTCCGTCTTTCGTCGATTGTCATTTCATCCGTTTCTGCCATCGTTTCCTCGGTAACATTTTCATTTGACCTAACGATAGCATCTCGGTAACATTTTAGATGAACTAATGCGAAACTATTGTCAATTCCTTTAAAACGGTATATAATCTTGCTCTGTTCGGGGCGTGGCGCAGCCCGGCTAGCGCGCTTGCATGGGGTGCAAGAGGTCGAAGGTTCAAATCCTTTCGCCCCGACCAAATAAAAACCGCGATTATTGCAGATCGCGGTTTTTGTATCAGGTAAATAATAATCGTTTGTTGGAACTCTTTATTGATCCATTAGTTGATAGGCTTTTTCAACCCGCTCCAATACGGTACTTTTACCCAGAATTTCCATGCTCTCAAACAACGGAGGGCTCACTTTTTGACCAGTTACTGCTACACGCAGAACACCAAACACCTGCCCTGCAGACATGCCAGATTTTTCAACATATTGCCGCATCGGTTCTTCTGCGTTAACATGTGAAAACTCGCTTATCTTAGAAAGAATTTCTTTAGTATCGACTAAAACCATTTTCACTTGTTCTGGTGTTAAATTCTTCTGCATCAGGTCTTCAACCTTTGGTTCGATGGAGCTTTCAAAGAAAAAACCAGCCATTTCAACGGCATCATCCAAGGTTCCAATTCTTTCTTTTACAATAGGTGCGATCTTCAGTAGAGTTTCATGGCTGGTTTTGTATCCGGCTTTATCAAAGAAGGGTTTAATTCTTTCCACCAGCTCTTCATCATTTAGGTTTCGGATGTGGAGACCATTAAAATGGTCAAGTTTTGTGAAGTTAATCGCTGCAGGAGACGGGTTTAGGTTTTCAAGGTTGAATTTGCTAACCAGGTCATCCAGTGTGAAAAATTCAGTATGGTCATCATAGCTCCAGCCCATCAAAGCGACCCAGTTATCTACAGCTTCAGGCAAATAGCCTAATTCTTGAAGGTCAGTAATAAATATCGAATGTCCATCTTTCAAAAATTCGGCTTTTTCGCGTTTACTCATTTTTCCTTTACCGCTCGGCTTCAGAAAAACTGATAAATGCACCCACACAGGTTCTTCCCAGCCAAAAGCACGAATAATAAGGCTATGCAATGGCAGTGAGGGCAACCATTCGGAACCACGAATAACATGGGAAATTTTCATTAAATGGTCATCGACCATAGCAGCAAGATGGTATAAAGCCCAACCATCAGATTTGACTAAAATGTAATCGTCAAGTGTCTGATTCTCCACCTTAATTTCCCCTCGGAGCAAATCATGAACGCTTGTAACTCCGTTTTTAGGTGTCTTGAAGCGAATCACATGTTTCTCACCAGCGGCAACCCGCTTTCGTGCCTCATCCAAGGGGATGTCCCGACAACTCCCATCATAATGCGGTGGAATCCGGTTCTTCTGTTGTTCTTCACGTACTTTTGTGAGCTTATCAGCTGAGCAAAAGCAGTAATAGGCTTTGTCAGATACAACCAATCGCCGTGCATGTTCTAGATAGATCTCTTTGCGTTCGGACTGACGATAAGGGCCATAGGGTCCACCAATATCAGGACCTTCGTCATAATTAACACCTAACCATGACAATCCATCAATAATTTCCTGTTCGGCTCCAGGCATATAACGTTTAAAGTCGGTATCCTCGATACGCAGGATGAACTGACCGCCTGTCTTTTTTGCGATTAGATAATCAAATAATGCTGTTCTAGCGCTCCCCAAGTGCATCCGTCCGGTTGGAGAGGGGGCAAACCTAACGCGAAAGGGTTTTTCTTCTTGAATCATATGACTCCAATTATTTAATTATTCCGATGGACCAATACACTTTGAATCAAACCGATACCAAGCAATAATGACAATAAAGAACTTCCGCCATAACTGATAAACGGCAAGGTTTGGCCGGTAACAGGAATGACACGTAAGTTTACCCCAATATTGACCATCGTCTGAAAGGTAATTAACGTTGCAAATCCATAGGCGATCATCGCGCCGTACATATCACCAGCGATACGAGCTGCTCGGAAACACCTGATAATTACAAATACGAGCAGCGCCATTACCAGCACAGTCCCTACAAAACCAAATTCCTCTGCGATCACCGAAAATATATAATCAGTAGAACGTACTTTGAGGAAACGCAACTGAACTTGGGTCCCGGCATTATAACCTTGGCCTAACCAACCACCGCTTCCAATGCTGATCAATGCCTGCTCCACGTTATACACATTTCCATGCCGCGTATCCTGGTCTGGGTTTAAAAAGGTGAGGATTCTACTCTGTTGATAGGGCTCTAAAAACGGGAAAGCAATTATAGCCAGTGCAATACCTGTAATGCCGAAAATAATTAGATATTTCACCGGTAGTCCGCTAATCCATAGCATTGAAAACCAAATAACGACGAGCAGGATGGTCGTACTCAAATTCGGCTGAAGAAATATTGGGACAATGATAATGGCAACAATTAAAAAGCTAAGTGCAATCCAGCGAAAATTCTTTGGTTTGTTTTCATTGCTTGAAAAATAATGAGCTAAAACCAGAATAAGCACAATTTTTGAGAGTTCAGCCGGTTGAATATTCACAAGCCCAACCTGCAGCCAGCGTTGAGCGCCAAAACTGGTTGTTCCAATTATTAGAATAACCGCCAGGAAAGCAACTGTAAAAATGTACATCAATCGTGAAAGTGATTTCCAGTAATGGTATTCCAATACTGTAACACCCAACATTACCACCAGGCCAATAGCGAAGAATGTCGCCTGACGGTTAACATAATTGGCTAATTCGATATTGCCAGCGATAGATGATCGAATCATCATTAGGCCGTAAATACATAATAGCAATACGGCTCCAAAAAGTAAAAAGTCAAAGTTACGCCAAAATTCTCTTCGGAACATAGTTCTACCGAATCCTACTGTTCATTGCCCGCTTGATCAATTGCTTTGAGATCAAAATAAGTTTCCATCACACGTTGCACAATCGGGGCAGCCACACTCGCTCCTTCAAAACCATTATAAACAAACGCGACAACGGCAATTTCCGGGTCATCGTATGGAGCGTAACCAACATACCATGAATGAGCAGGCCAGGCTTCGGGTTGGCAAAGATTCTTTTCTTGCGCCACATTATCGCAATACTCCGCCGTACCAGTTTTACCTGCTGATGGAATCTCCAACAAAGCCATAGCATTGGTTGCAGTACCATCCTCGACAACCCGCCTCATGCCTTGTTGTGCATAATCGATCACCCACGGCTCAACCACTATTTTTTCACCAGTAGGTTTGTTATTTTCATCCAAAACATTAATCATCGGATCTTTGGTTATATCCCATACAAGCTTAGGCGAAAATTCTTGAATGACGTTACCATCTGCATCGAGAATTTCTTTGACAATCGTCGGCTGCATGTATTTTCCATCATTCGCTAAAATTGCAAAAGATTGTAACACCTGCAAAGGGGTAGCAAGGACGTAGCCTTGCCCAATGGTTGTAATATAAGTATCACCAGTTGACCAGTTTTCCGCACGATAGATTCGTTTCCAGGTTGGATCTGGAATTAATCCTTGAACTTCTCCGGGTAGTTCTATTCCGGTTAATCGATAATAACCTAATGCCAGAGCATATTCTTTTAATCGCCAAGCCCCTAACCCGCCATCCGGAATCTCATTCTCAAATCCGCCGCCAATCTTGTAAAAATAAATATCATCCGATAACCCTACCGCTTTCACAAAATTGCACATACCATGCCCGGCACGGTCATATCCCACGTATTCTCTTGGTGTACCAGGGTCATTGGCTGAATATTTCTGCATAATTGAAATTGTACCTGGACAGGCGATTTCTTGTTCAGGTGTTACAACACCTTCGTTAAGTGCACCAATTGCCGCAACCATCTTGAAAACCGAACCGGGTGGATGCATAGCAGAAATTCCGTGATTAAGCAATGGTTTTAATGGATCTTCGCTAAGTTGGTTGTAATAATACGCGGGGATAAAGCGTTCCAACCTGTTATTTTCATAAGTCGGTTCAGAAACCATCGCTAAAATTTCACCGGTCTTTGGGTTCATAGCGATGACAACTCCATTTTGTGATAGAATCCGGTTTAAATAGGTGTTCCAAAATTTCATTTCATCCACCAGTGCGGTGTAAGCTGCAGACTGTAAGCGTGTGTCGATGGTTAACCGTACACTGTTGCCGGCAACAGATGCTACTGGGGGTTCAATATCTCTTATCTCTTTTCCGGCCGCGTCCACTTCAATGACCCTTTCACCATTTTGGCCAAGAAGAATTTCATCCAGAGAGTATTCTGCTCCAGCAAAACCAACCTTGTCGCGGCCAGCGACAAAACCTAAATCTTCATAATATTCTTGATTCTCCGCAGTGATTGGACCGAGAAAGCCAATTATTTCTGCAGTTAAATAGCCGGTTGGATACTGACGTATAGGTTCAATTTCAACAGTAACTCCTGGCCAATCCCCTTCTTTCTCGCTGATAACCATGGCAACTTCTTTGCTCACATTACATTTAATATTTACCGGCGAAAAAGGAGCGTTTGTATCCCCAATGAAAACGATCTCCTTAATCCCAAAATCTGTCTGGCATGGGGTAAAAAATCGGGCTGATTCATCTGTAACCACACCATTGGTCACAGGAATATCAAGTAATGGTGAGAGCTTTCTGAATATTTCTTCGCTTGTACCTTCGTCAGCAGGCAGGTATGCAGGGGTAATGGCTATGTTATAAGCAGCAGCATTTTGCGCCAGTACATATCCATTTCGGTCAATGATGCTGCCGCGTTGAGTTTGAACGCTAACATTTCTTATTCGGTTTTCTTCAGCAAGTTCCAAATAATCAGCCCCTTCCACTATCTGCAAGCTGAATAGTCTGATGACATAAACTGTAAAAACCAAAAACAGGAGAATGTAAATAATCCGGAATCTCCATTTCTCAAGACCTGAAATAACTCTTTTATCGCTGTTCATGTGACTTCCTTAGATCGATAAATCCAATTTGAAAAGTCCTTAACAATGACATAAACAGGGATTGATAAAAACAGGTTTAAGAAAACGGAAGGTATGATGATTGTGTCAATAGCACCAATTAAGTGAAAACTAACATCTGATAAACTAAGGGCTGTCACTGTTAATCCGTAAAGCAATATACTCGAAACAAGTGTGATGAAAAACATTGATAATAGTGGAGACTGCCATTGTCTCTGGATAATCAATTTCGCAATTATGATAACAGAAAAATAAGTTGTCAAATAAACATACCATGGCAGCGCAGTGATATAAGCCACGAGCAATCCAGCAATCACCGCCAAATAATAGCCTGAATTATCCCTACTTTTTAAGCCCCAGGCAGCTAGCCAAATCAACACTAAATCAACTGAACCACTGATAAGGGTAACTTGTCGGGCAATTGTCGTTTGAATGATTAACAGAATAACGATAATTGGGATTGAAAAAAGGATGCTCATTTTTAGGGAATCGAGGTGGGAGTAAGTGGCGCGATATCAACAGAGCGAAAGTTAGTAATCACCAAGACTGCGCGAAGGTTAGAAAAATCAACCGATGGTTGGATTATCGCAGTTTGAAAAAGCGCATTCTCTTTAATCTGAGGTGATTGAACTTGGCCGACGAAAATCTCAGGCGGAAATGTTCCGCCCATTCCAGAAGTAAAGACTAAATCGCCTTCGGTTAATTGTACCGTAGTGCTCACCATTTCCAGAGAGATATCACCAGTGACAGAACCCTGCACTTGAGCTTCTGTTTTACTATTCTGAAGCTTTACATTAACAACCGAGCTTTGATCGGTAATTAACTTTACTCTGGCGGCCGAAGCGGTTACCGCATCGATGCTGCCTACAAGCCCTTGTTCTGTCACAATGGGCATTCCTTTGAAAATGCCATTGTCAGATCCACGGTCAATAATTACATAGTTCAAAAATGGGCTAGGGTCTTTACCAATTACAGCTGCAGCGATATAGGTATTTTCGGGTCTTTGACGGGCAAAATTCAACAATGCATAGAGAATGTCAGTTTCAACCAATTGTTGCTGCAGTTCCAAAATTTCTGATTGCAAACGTGATACTTCATTCTGAAGTGCCGCATTTTGTTCTCTCAGCGTTATCACATCACGTGGAACAGTAAAAAAATCAACTATGGCATTTACGCGCGTCGAAAACCAGCTTTGAGTGCCCACTAAAGGGTTTATCGTGCTGCTGATCACCTGATTCAGCAATCCGCTGACTGCCATTATCAGAACCCCTCCCACGATCAGGATAATCGCGAGCATTTGCCAGGATCCCATCGGTAATTTTTTCATTTTTGGTTTTTTATGTGCTACCCTTTAGTGGAGCCCCGATCAATCCCAACAAGAAAACGGCGATTGCTCGATAGATTCTCTAAAACCAGCCCCGCCCCTCTTGCAACACAGGTTAATGGATCGTCAGCAACCCAAACGCGTAAGTTTAAGTCATCTTTCAACCTAGGCACCAGCCCTAATATTTGAGCGCCACCGCCTGAAAGGCACACACCAGAATCAAGAAGATCAGAGACCAGTTCGGGAGGAACCTCATCAAGCGCATCTTTGACAGTATCGATAATTATCTGCAGAGAAGGATTGATGGCTTCCCTAACTTCTACCGAAGATACATCAACAGAACCTGGCAAGCCTGTAATCAGGTTTCGACCGCGGGCAGTATAAGTGAGCTCAGTTTGCAGAGGATATGCGGATCCGATGGCGATCTTAATTTGCTCAGCCATGCGTTCACCGATGAGAAGATTATACTTTTTTCGAATGTATTGCAGGATGTCTTCATCGATCTCATCACCGGCGATTCTTAATGACCTTGAGATTACAGTTTCACCCATCGAAATCACAGCAACTTCTGTGGTGCCGCCGCCGATATCAACGATCATAGTGCCTTTTACTTCATTGACAGATAACCCCGCTCCAAGCGCAGCTGCTCGAGGTTCTTCAACCAGATAGGTTTCTCGCGCACCGGCTGCCATGGCTGCGTCGTAAACGGCGCGTTTTTCAACTTCGGTTGCGCCTGAAGGAATGCAAATCGCAACGCGCGGGCGCGGCATTGGAACCACCGCCTGCTGATGTACTTTTCCGATGAAATATTCAAGCATGGATTTCGTAATATCAAACTCAGAAATAACGCCATCACGTAAAGGGCGAATTGCGACATAATTGATCGGTGTCCGGCCAACCATTTCCTTAGCTGCATTACCCACAGCAATGGTTTCTCTTGTACGTTTGTTAATTACTACCCATGAAGGTTCGTTGATGACTACGCCTTTGCCACGTACGTGTACCAAGGTATTTGCTGTGCCGAGGTCAATGCCGATGTCAAGAGAAAATAAGCCCATCAACCAACTAAAGGGATTGGTTGCCAAATGTTACTCCTTCGAACTTTCTTCGTGTCAATAAAAAATTATATCATAACGAATAAGTCAACCTGAGAATTATTACCTTTTCCGTATTGGTGTATTTATGGATTCTGATTCAAATAATTATTAAACGTCAGGTAATTAATATAAATGGCTTTTATTCAGTTATAATATGCCCAGGCTCGATAAGCCAAACCGATGTTGTTGCGGGTGTCGCCAAGTGGTAAGGCAGTACCTTCCCAAGGTACCACTCGTGGGTTCGAATCCCATCACCCGCTCTATTTTTCAAATCTATTTTTTCCACTCAAATATTTTCTTCCATTTGCTAATGCATTTTCCAACCAAATAATGAGTATTGTAAGTTCCACTAAATATTACTATACTAAAAATGATTCGATTTCAAGGTGGTTAAAATGCCTGGGTCAAAAATAATTCTCTACATTGAGGATAATCGAGACAACCGTATCTTGGTTCGAAGAATACTTAACTCAGCTGGTTATGCATTAATTGAAGCAGAAAATGCGTGGCAGGCGATTAATTGTCTGTATCAAAATAAACCTGACTTGGTTCTTATGGATATTCAATTACCAGGTGTTGATGGATATACTTTCACGACAAAGCTAAAATCGTTGCCAGGTTTACGGAACATGCCGATTGTTGCCTTAACCTCGTATGGAATGCCTGGTGATCATGAAAAATCCTTGCTCGCTGGTTGTGATGGACACATTGATAAGCCCATTGATGTCGACGATTTTCTTGAACAAATTTCATATTACATAAATGCTCATTGGAATAGACATTTTTATTAATTTGTAAGACCCTCTCTCAGAAGAGAGTATCTTACTCAGTTGAAATCTTTTGGAGTAATCATGCAGAAACACAAAGCAAAGCGACAAATAGAGACAGCAAGCGAAAAACCGCATTCAAACGTCTCAGATCAGCCGACGATTTTAAAAACATTGGTTTATGTCAGCGTCTTCTTCTCCGTACTTTTTATGGCCTTATCTTATCTCTTTCACCAATTGAGCTATTACCTTCTGACGTTTTTTTCACTTATCACTTTGTATTTCTCAGTCAGCAGCTTCCCCAGAAAAAATTCAGAACCTAAACCAGTTCTTGTGCTTTTACTATCTTTAAGCTATCAGCTGCTTATCGTTTTACTCGCCAGTGTTTTTACCTCATTTCACGGTATCCCCTATGCAATTATCGCGCTCTCCATGGCGTTGATGATTTCATCCACAATACCGCTAAGCAGCCTCAGCGACTGGATTGTCACAATTGGTGTACTCGGGGCAATTGCTTCAGTTCAATTATCGCTGCTCTCTATTTTACCGCAGGTAAATAACCAGGCGCTTTCGAGCATCGTCTTGCTAATTGCAGTCATCCTCTTTATAAAAATTACAGAAATGGTAGGCGAACGGAGAATCGTAGCTTCAATACGGACGAAGCTGCTGCTTATTTCGCTTGCATTAACTCTCAGCCCATTAATAATTCTCTCAGTGATTAATGGGCTGTTTCTCCAACGATCTATACAGGCTCGGGCTGATGAAACTTTGTCTTCTTTTGCAGCCCGTACAGCTTCTTCAGTAGATGATTTTATTATTGACCATCAGCAGTCTTTAAGAGATGAACCAATCATTACAGCCGCTCAGAATTATTTAAGCCTGTCACCCAGTTCCCGTTTAGACTCTATTGATGAATCTGTCCTGATAAAAACTTTCCAGGTGTTAAGCGCCAAGGATTCAATGCATATGCCTTCATATGCGCTGATGGATAAGACAGGCACTGTTTTGCTTTCTATTAATAAACACATAATTGGTTCGCGTTTTTCAGAAACCTCAGAATTTAACGAAGCCATCAAAATCTCATCAGCCTACGTCAGTCACGTTATTTTTGATGCCACTACACCTGCTGGTTCGCTATTCTTTATCAATCCGGTAAACAATGCATCAGGCGAGACGCTTGGATTCGTCGGTTCTCGATTTGACAGCACGGTTCTGCAATCAACTTTATCCAACAACGCAAAGTTGCTTGGCTCTGGTGCATACCCGATTCTGATTGATGAGAATGGGCTCCGTCTGGCTGATGCACTATCGCCGTTGGATATTAACCGCCTTATCGCGCCAATATCCCGTGAGCAGTTCGAACAATTGGTTTCTCAGCAGCGAATCCCTCAAAATATTCCTTATGATGAGATCTCAGTAGTTCAACCAGATCTTGAATCTGCTATTTTAAATTTTCATAATGCTCATAATTTCACTGCGAACCTAAAAATACAAGATAAACTCCTCGCCTTTTCCGGCTCGATGGTAGAGAGTAAGGTCAAACCCTGGACTGTTGTGTACTTACAGGAGAGTGCGGTTGTTTCCTCTGCGTTGAGAACCCAGAACCGATTGACGACATCGATTGGTCTGTTGGTGGCAGCATTTATCAGCCTATTTGTTGTGCTCGCATCCAGCCGTTTTACCAAGCCTATTATTGAACTAACTCAAGCTTCGAAAAGAATCGCATATGGGGATTTATCGGTTCAGGCAAATATTACGTCTGAAGACGAAATCGGTATATTGGGAAGATCATTCAATTCAATGGCAATGCAAGTAAAAACACTGGTTGGTTCACTCGAAAATCAGGTATCCGAGAGGACTCAGCAGCTTTCAAAGCAAAATGAAGTGTTACAGCTTCGCTCACGTCAATTACAAACTGTTGCCGATGTAGCGCGCAGCATTGTTTCAAATCGGCATCTTGACCCACTACTTGATCAAGTAACAAAATTAATTAGCGAACGATTTGGCTACTATCACACCGGAATCTTTCTACTTGATGGAAAAGATGAAATCGCAGTTCTTCGTGCTTCAAATTCTAATCGTGGAAATCAAATGATTTCAGAGCATTATGGCTTGCGTGTCGGTGATGAAAGCCTGGCAGGTTCTGTTTCCGCCACTGGTTTACCTCAAATCGCAACGATCACTAACGAAACTGCCAAATTCATCAATGCTTCTGATATGCCATCAACACAATCTGAAATGGCGCTTCCGCTGAAGCTTGATGAGGAAGTCATTGGCACGCTTGATATCCATTCATTAGAGCCCGATGCTTTTTCGCAGGAAGACTTAGCGTTATTCACAACTCTTGCCGATCAAATCTCCGTTGCAATAGACAATGCCAACGCATACGAGATCTCACAAAAAAGCCTGATAGAAATGAAAGAGCTTGATCGTGTTAAAAGTCAATTCCTATCTAACATGTCTCACGAACTACGTACACCGCTTAACTCAGTAATTGGATTCTCACGAGTGATTTTAAAAGGCATTGACGGGCCTATAAATGAAACTCAAACACAGGACATTACTTCCATATACAATTCAGGCTTGCATTTATTGAACCTCATTAACGAGATTCTTGATCAGTCAAAAATTGAAGCCGGCAAAATGGAGCTCCACATTGAAGAGATAAATGTCCAGGAGTTAGTTTCCAGAGTAATGGAGACGTCTTCAGGTTTAGTAAAAGGAAAACCAATTCAGCTTATCGCCCAGGTTGCGCCTGACCTGCCAGATGTTGCTGCGGATGAAATAAGAATTGAACAAGTTCTAGTCAACCTCGTTTCAAACGCAGTTAAGTTTACAGATCAAGGTTCGATCACCATCAGTGCGCAGAAACGATTAACTCCGCGCAATAGTGATGAGATTGTTTTCAGGGTTGCAGATACCGGAATCGGAATTCATACAAAAGACCAACCCAAATTATTTCAACAATTTTCGCAAGTAGATGATACCTCCACCAGAAGAAGCGGTGGAACTGGCCTTGGGTTATCCATCTCGCGATCACTGGTAGAACTGCACGGCGGTGAAATTGGTTTAGAAAGCAGTGTTCCTGGAGAAGGAAGCGTCTTCTACTTTACAATCCCTTTACCAACTAGCGAGTCCGCGAACCAGCTTCTGCCAACACAAGACGGTCGGAAAACCGTATTGGCAATTGACGATGACGCTCAGGTGATTACACTTTACGAACGCTTTTTAAATCCGCATGGTTTTGATGTCGTACCTTTGACCAACCCAAATTTGGCGGTTGCATACGCAAAGGAAATAAAACCATTTGCGATAACGCTTGACATCATGATGCCTGAAAAGGATGGCTGGCAAGTATTAAATGACTTAAAGATGGATGAAGAAACTCGCCAGATCCCTGTTTTGGTTTGTTCCATAATGGAGGAAATGGAAAAAGGGTTCAAATTAGGCGCATCCGACTACCTTGTAAAACCATTCATTCACAATGAATTGGTCAATGCCATCAATAAATTGATCAAGGACAAAGAGATTAGGAATATCTTAATTATTGATGATGACCCACAATATCTGACTCTGATGAAAGAAATGATCTTAAATCATTTCGATTTTCCTCCAATTGTTGCAGAAGGCGGCATGGAGGCGCTAAAACGGCTCGAGGAAACCTCGCCAGATGTCATATTAATGGACCTGGTTTTAGAGGACATAAATGGCTTTGAGTTATTGGAAAAATTTTCCTCAGACCCGCGAATTAAACGGATTCCGCTGATCATCCTCACCAGCAGCGATATCAGCTCAGAAGAAATTGCCAAGCTCGGTGTATTCGGCGACCAGGTTATAAACAAATTTTCGATTACTAAAAAAGATTTGCTCGAAAACCTGCACGATGCTTTGAAGCAGCTCCGACCTGATCCATCTGATTAATAACCAATTCTTTATAAAAAAGACCTCTCTTGTAGAGGTCTTTTGGGGTGGCTGATGGGGATTGAACCCACAACCCTCGCATCCACAGTGCGATGCTCTGCCATTGAGCTACAGCCACCGTAAGCGTGTGGATTTTATCACAGCCTTTATTGCGATGCAAGCAAACCGGTAATCGTTGCTGCAGCCAACTCCAGCGGAACTGTCACCTGAGTGCGATCTACCAAATTTTTGATGGAAACATTTCCCGCCGCTATCTCTTCAGGGCCAAGCACTACGACTATTCTAATCTGCATTCGATCAGCAAATTTGAGCTGCTTTTGCAGTTTAGCCGGCTCTGGGAAGCAAATTACTTTTAAGCCCGAAGCGCGTAATTGAGAGCTGAGTGCGATCGCGGAACTGATGTTTTGTTCATCAAATATTGTTACCAAAACACTATCTGGCAACGGTAGAATCTCTGGCATGCAGCCATGTTTTTCCATTACCAGCGCAATCATCACATCACCCATTGCAAATCCAACGCCAGGCAGACTGTCGCCACCAACCTCAGAAATCAGGTTGCCATAGTGCCCGCCTCCGAGTATTGCCCGTCCATCTTTATCCGCATCCCATGCTTCAAACACAGTTCCTGTGTAATAATCCAGCCCTCTGACAATTTTTGAATCATATTTAACATACTCAGCAACACCATGAACCTCTAACAGGGAGAAAATTTCTTCCAGTTCTGGAGATTTCCGCCAAAGCTCACCATCGGCAAGCATTAATTCTATCTTTTCTAATTGAGTATCGGTTAAATTCAACTCTTTGCCGTGTGCAAGCCAATTATTTCGCGTTTGTTTGTCCAACCGGTCAATCAATCGGAAAACATCTTTGCGTTGCTCTGTTTTAATTCCCGCTAATGCAATCTGTTCTTCAATTAACTTGCGATGGTTTACCTTAATCACAACTTGATCAGGGGTAAAACCGACTTTTTTCAGAAAATTGGCACAAATTGCAATCATTTCCGCATCAGCGCTTGCGGAATCAGCGCCGACCATATCAATATTCCATTGGAAAAACTCCCTGGATCTCCCTTTTTGAGGTTTTTCATATCGCCAGAAAGGTCCAAAAGACCACCATCTCAGCGGGTAAACCAGCTCATTCTGCTTTTCAGCAATCATTCGAGCAAGAGAAGGCGTTAACTCTGGTCGTAGAGCAACCAGTTCACCGCCTCTGTCTGAAAAAACAAATGCCTGTTCCTTAACAATCTCCTCGCCAGATTTAGCGGCATAAAGGTCAATCTTCTCAATAAATGGACCGTCATATTCCTGGTATCCAAAAGAAACAGAAACCTCATCAATCAATTGATATAACCAACGTCTTACAGCCATTTGTGGCGGGTAGAAATCTCTTGTACCGCGAACGCTCTGAATAATCTTCTTCATTTTGCCTGCTTTATTTTCTTAGTGTAGAATCATTTTAACATACTGAAAGGATATATTAACGTTTACAAGTGGTGAAAGCAACTTACAATTAATGTCTATAATAAGGTATTATCTTGTTGGTTATTATTCCATTAAGTATAAGTAGGTAATCCATGAAAGTAAGTGAATTAATTGAACTTATTGATGGCCATCTTTATAATGCTTCGGCGGATCTCGACAGAGTCGTGCTTGGCGGCTGTGGAGCTGACCTTATGAGTGATGTGCTCGCATCAATACAACCAGAAGCGGTTCTCTTGACAGGGCTTTGCAATCCTCAAGTTGTGAGAACCGCCGTCATGGCAGATGTTGCTGCAATCATTCTTGTAAGAGGCAAAACCCCGCCGCCTGAAACTATTGCGCTTGCAGAAGAAGAAAGAATTGCCTTGGTATCCTCTCCTTTTGGTATGTTCGAACTCTGCGGCCGCCTGCATCGCGCCGGGTTGGAAAGCCTTGAACGTCCCGTGGACGGAAGTGACTGCGATTGTGAATAAGTAGACAGGGGGCTTTATGAGCTCAGACTCTCTTTTTCAGGGAAAAATTGTATCTGATGCCGAAGCGGAAGAAATTACCCGCGTTGAAGAATTAGCCTATGAGCTGAAGGTGGGCGAAGTCATGACGCCAAACCCAGCCACGGTGACACCCGAAACTCCGATGATAGAAGTGTTGGAGCTCTTTCGCCAGAAAAGAATTTCAGGGGCACCCGTTGTTAAAGGCAATGAATTAATCGGGCTGGTAAGTATTGAAGACTTATTGCGCTGCCTGCAGAAATCCGACCTAGACGCTGAAACGCATCTCTACATGAGCACGAATGTGCTTACCATCAAAGATACAGATCCGGTTATTGAAGCGCTGAAACTGTTTGTGACGTATCATTTTGGCCGCTTGCCTGTACTGAATGCAGCGGGAAAGCTTACCGGAATCCTCACCAAAGGGAATATCACCAGTGGAATTCTCAAAGCTATACAACATGACTATAAAGAAGAGGAAGTTCGCCGCTACCGCGCCAGCCATCTTTTTGAAGACATTGTTTCAGATCGTTCCAGCCTGA
Source organism: Anaerolineaceae bacterium (assembly GCA_018060515.1). Lineage (GTDB taxonomy): Bacteria > Chloroflexota > Anaerolineae > Anaerolineales > Anaerolineaceae > UBA6107. Next base: position 14,632 of record JAGOVY010000011.1, read on the forward strand.
TCTTACGTTACAACATCAAACAGGGAGATTTTACACACGGCGGTGCTGCGTCCTCTGCGATAAAACGAGCTTTATTGCGCCTGGGGGCTGACCCGCAAATTGCAAGGCGTGTAGGAATTGCGATTTACGAAGCAGAGATGAACCTGATCATTCATACTACAAACGGAGGCTTTATTCGCGTTGAGATAGAACCCAAACAAATTTCGATCAATATTGCAGATGATGGTCCGGGTATTCAAGATGTCAATCTTGCAATGCGACCTGGGTTTTCAACCGCCACGGAGACGATTCGGGAACTTGGATTCGGCGCTGGAATGGGGCTCGTCAACATTCAACGCTGCGTCAATTCCATGCGGCTTGAATCGGTTTATGGTAAGGGCACCAATCTGAGATTAAAAATATTATTGCCAGAGAAAGAATCGATGGGAAATAGTTCATAGTTACCTAACAAGGAGAAGACAATGAATCTACAGTCAATTATTGATGCAATGAAATTAAAACCCTTCACAGATTTAAGAGATTACTCTGAAATTGAACCTTCCTGTGGCTATTCTTCAGATTTATTAAGTTGTGTTATGGCAGGCGCACCGAAAAAATCGCTCTGGGTAACCCTTCAGGCGCATGGCAATATCATTGCAGTTGCCGCTCTGCTCGAATTATCTGCGATCATTATTACAGAAGGTGCGCAACCTGATCAAGCCACCATAGATAAGGCCAATGAAGAAAATGTGGTTTTACTTGGCTCTGATTTGCCAACTTTCTATATCATTGGCAAACTTTGGGAGCTGGGGTTGCACTGCAGTCCTGAGCAATTGGAGTAATCCGTATGGTATTAAGGCGTTTCCGCGCAGATTTACACGTACACACTGTCTTATCTCCCTGCGCCGATGTAGAAATGATCCCCCCTCTGATTGTTGAAACCGCCCTCGAGTTGGGCATCAACCTGATTGCAATCACAGACCATAACAGTACTGCCAATATTGAAGCAGTCCAAAAAGCGGCTCTTCATACTTCGTTGACAGTTTTGCCGGGTATGGAACTCCAAACCAAAGAAGATGTCCATTCTCTGTGCCTGTTCGATACGCTTGATCAAACCAATTCTTTTCAGAAAATTGTTAATGCCACCTTACCGGTGCTCAATAATAACGAAGATTTTTTTGGCGGACAGTATATCGTCGATGAGACCGGTGAGTTTCTCAGCCATGAGGAACGGCTCTTAATAACATCTACATCATTATCTCTAAACGAAGCCTACGCAATTGTCTCAGATCTTGGGGGGTTATTCATTCCCGCCCATATCAATCGCAAAGCTTATGGGCTTATAGACAGTCTTGGTTTTATGCCTGCTGATATCGCTTTTGATGCCGTCGAAATCTCGCGTCACATTTCACCGGAACAAGCCATGGCCAGTATCCCGAGTATTTCAAATATTCCGTTGATTCAAAATGGCGATGTTCACCGACTCGACGAATTTTTAGGTAGTTTGCACCTGGAAATGGAAACAGCGAATATTGACGAAATCCGCATGGCTTTGCAAAATAATAGCGGAAGAAAAAGCAAAATCGTTTTGCCCGGTTTCATTGATTTCAAGTAAAATAGTATCAATCTCAGTAATAAACGATATGGATTTCTTGCATCTGGAATGATGACATTTGTATATTGTGGCAATGGCTGCGTTTGATTAAACTATGCACTGGTATATGTGGGTAAATTAGTAAAATTTCCTTTTCCTGGAGCTTATATGGCAAATTCAACAATGGCTAAAACATACGCAAAGAACGAACCACTCGGTGACGAAGCAAAAAAAGCTGTTATTGACACCATCATAGATCAATATAAGGCCATACCTGGTGCAACAATGGTTGTGCTAAACGAATTGCAATCCACATTTGGCTTTATCAGCGAACCCATGCAGGAATACGTCGCGGATCGATTACGAGTTCCTTACTCTCGTGTTCACGGAGTTGTTTCTTTTTATTCGTTTTTCACCACAACACCACGCGGCAAACATACGATTAAATATTGCATGGGAACCGCTTGTTACGTGGGAGGAATGCCTGCTCTGATTGAAAAAACCAAACAAATTCTTGGTGTTCAACCCGGAGAAACCACCCCTGATGGAAATATCACCTTTGAAGTTTGCCGCTGTGTTGGCGCTTGCTCGCAGTCACCTGTAATCGCGGTAGATGAAGATGTCATCGGACGCGTTCGTCCAAACAAACTTCCCCAACTATTAAAACCGATCCTGGAAAACAAAGAGTAGATTTTGAGAGAGCTTTCGCTTCACCTGCTTGATATCGCCGAAAACAGCATATCCGCTGGAGCGAAATCTATTAAGATCATCATCTCCGAGGATACAGTTGCTGATTTATTGCAAATGTCAATCATCGACAATGGGCGCGGCATGAGCAGTGAGATGGTGCGTGAGGTCATTGACCCCTTCACCACAACCCGCACAACCAGAAAAGTAGGTCTCGGAATCCCCTTGTTAAAAGCTGCTGCTGAGGCATGCAATGGCTCGCTTGAAATCACCTCAGAACTTGGCGTTGGTACTCAAGTAGAAGTGCAGCTTAGCCGCAACCATATCGATCGTATGCCTATCGGCGACCTGATTACCACCCTTCTCAACCTGTTGGTTTCCAACCCTCAGGTCCATTGGATTTTTGAATATCGCTTTGATGGAATTTCATCGGTTTTTGATGATGAGGCAGTGAAACAGGAACTCGGTGATCTTCCCATGTCAGAGCCTGGGATTCTCGCCTGCCTCAGAAATATGATAGAAGCAACAATATTTGATGTCAACCCGAATTTTTCGCAGGACACCGTCACCATACTTAGTTAATACTTGTAGGAGATAAAAATGCCAACTATCAAGAGTCTCGAAGATTTGAAGAACGCCAGGGAAGAAGCGCTTAAGAAGCGTGAATACAAAGCCACTTCTGGTGCAATCCAGGTCATCGTCGGCATGGGAACATGCGGGATTGCTGCAGGGGCGCGGGACGCCATGAAAGCAATTCTCGATGCGATTGAAAAGGATTCAATCACGGGTGTTATTGTTTCACAAACCGGCTGCATCGGCCTTTGCGAGAAAGAACCGATTGTTCAGGTTGTTGTTGGCGAACAAGCCAAGGTAACATACGGCAAGGTTACTTCGCAGGTCGCCAGGCGAATCATGCAAGAACACGTAGTCGAAGGCAAGGTTGTAGAAAGCAATTTAATAAATCTTTAAAATTACCGATCAAAGAGATAAAGGGTTCCTTATGAAGTATTTTCGTTCTCATGTATTAGTGTGTGCAGATCCAGATTGCATCAAGAAAGGCGCTCACGAAGTCACCGATGCGCTGCAGGACGAGCTCGTTGCCCAGGGTTTGATAGAAGAAGTGCAGGTATTAGAAACCTCCCGTATCGGTGGATGTGATCAGGGACCTGAATTAATGGTGTACCCTGAGGGAGTACATTACTCCAACCTTACCCCTGATGATATGGCTTATCTTGTTGAAGAACACTTTCTTAAAGGCCGTGTCGCGAATAAATTCCTTACTGAAGAGAAAGTTTTTACCGATGAAGAATTAAGCGCTCCCACAGCCAAAGAAATCCGTGTGGTTTTACGCAATTGCGGAAAAATCGATCCAGAAAACATCGAAGAATACCTTGCCGAGGATGGCTATCAGGCTCTTGGAAAGGTGCTTACTGAATACTCACCCGAGCAAGTCATTGAAGAGGTATTAAAGTCAGGTTTACGCGGTCGTGGTGGCGCGGGCTTCCCAACTGGGAAGAAGTGGCAATTTGCCAGATCTTCAAAAGATTTTCCGAAATATGTGATTTGTAATGCGGATGAAGGCGACCCTGGCGCTTTTATGAATCGTCGGGTTCTCGAAGGCGATCCTCATGCGGTTATTGAAGGAATGATTATCGCTGCTTACGCAATCGGCTCTAATCAAGGCTACATTTATTGTCGTGCTGAATATCCCATAGCGGTAAAAACGCTGCGCATCGCAATTAATCAGGCGCGGAATCTTGGTTTTCTGGGTGAGAATATCTTTGGCACAGATTTCAGCTTCGACCTTGAAGTTCGCATGGGAGCCGGGGCATTTGTCTGCGGCGAAGAAACCGCTCTCATGGCATCGATCGAAGGTCAAAGGGGAGAACCGCGACCTCGGCCACCTTTCCCGGCAGTCCGCGGCCTTTTCGATAAACCATCGAACATTAACAATGTTGAAACCTATGCAAACATCCCTCAAATCATCTTTCGTGGTGCTGATTGGTACGCCAGCATGGGTACCGAAAGATCTACCGGCACCAAGACTTTTGCATTGGCTGGCGATGTCAAGAATTCGGGATTGATCGAGATTCCATTTGGTCTCACCCTCCGCGAAATTGTTTATGATGTCGGCGGCGGAATCAAAGATGATAAAAAGTTCAAAGCCATCCAAACCGGTGGTCCGATGGGCGGCTGTTTACCCGAAAAATACCTCGATCTTCCGGTTGATTATGAAGCACTTACCCAAGCAGGTTCGATCATGGGTTCTGGCGGACTTGTTATTATGGATGAAGAAAGCTGCATGGTGGATATCGCCCGCTTCTTTATGGACTTCACCCAAGATGAGTCTTGCGGAAAATGCACACCCTGCCGTGTTGGAACTCGCCGGATTCTTGAAATTCTGGAACGCATATGCGATGGCAAAGGCCAACCGAGTGATCTTGACACACTTGATTACCTTTGCGCGCAAATCAAAGAGGATTCGCTCTGCGGGCTGGGTCAGGGTGCCCCCAACCCGGTGGTGAGCACACTGCAGCATTTTCGGGATGAATACGAAGCGCATATTATTGACAAACGCTGCCCAGCCAAAGTCTGTAAAGCGCTCATCCGCTACGACATCATCGAAGGTTTATGCACTGGTTGTACCGTTTGCGCACGCAACTGTCCGGTAAACGCCATCACGGGTGAACGTCGGATGACGCATGTGATTGACCCCGATATCTGCATTCGCTGTGGAATTTGTATGCAGGTTTGCAACTTCAACGCAATCGAAATCAATTGATATTTGCTTTGATTCTTTGTATCCCTAAGATTCAGGAGGTGCCAGATGGCAGTAATCGACAAGGATGAAAACCTGGTAAAGAAATCTGTACAATCTGCTGTTGAACGTTTTGGTACAACACAAGATGAACTGATTCCAATTCTGAACGAAGTAAACCGTGAAATCGGTTATCTTCCTGGGGAAGCGCTGGATGAGATCAGCCGACTCTTGCGTGTTCCCCGCAGCCAGCTCTTTTCTGTTGCCAGTTTCTACCGAATGCTCTCCACAAAACCCAGGGGTAAACATGTCATTCAGTTTTGCGAATCTGCCCCTTGTCATGTAGTAGGCGGAAGAGAAGTATGGGAAGCCCTTAAAAACCATATCCAAATTGGCGAAGATGAAACCACTGCTGATGGCAACTGGACTCTGCTCACCACCAGTTGTTTGGGTGTTTGCGCAGTTGGCCCGGTGTTGGTTGTAGATGATGACATCTACGGCAATGTGACACCTGAACAAGTGCCCGCAATCCTTGATAAGTACCTTGGATAAAGGAGGGATCAATGAAAGCATACCGTTCGATGGTTCTGGTCTCGAGTGATCCCGAAAGCATGGAAAAGGGAGCCGCTGATGTTTACCAGACGCTGCAATCTGAAATCAGCGCATTCGGTTTGGAAAATGAGATTTCTCTCACCATGGTCGGAGATGTTGGCCGCCACGATGCCGTTCCTCTGGTCATTGTTTATCCCGAAGCCGTAATTTACGGCCCGGTTAGCCGTGAGAACGTACGCACACTTGTGGAAGAGCATCTCTATAAAGGGCGTGTGGCGGTCGATCTGCAGGCGCCGATCAAAGAATTATCAGGAAAAATTGCCTGGTTGAGCTCTCGAAAGGGCACCCTGCCGGCAGAACAACGTATCGTCCTGGAACGCGCTGGAATCATTGACCCTGAATCGATTGATGATTACCTGATTCACGATGGCTATCAGGCGCTTGCCAAAGTAATAACTGAAATGTCACCGGAAGAGGTTTTTACAACCCTTGAAAAAGCGGGTCTCAGAGGAAGGGGTGGCGCAGGCTTTCCAACCGGGACCAAATGGCGCTTCGTTTACAAAGCAAATGGACCGAAGAAGTATGTCATTTGTAATGCCGATGAAAGCGAGCCAGGAACTTTTAAAGATCGTCTGATCCTGGAGGGCGATCCGCACTCGATTGTCGAAGCGCTTGTGATTGCAGCTTATGCCGTTGGCGCAGATGAAGGCTACTTGTATATACGTGGTGAATACAATATTGCCAAAGAAAGAGTGCAGAAAGCCATTTCACAAGCAAAAGAATTGGGCTTTCTCGGTGAAAATATTTTTGGCACTGACTTCAGCTTTAATCTGCATATCCACAGCGGTGCAGGTGCATATATTTGTGGAGAAGAAACCGCATTAATCGAATCTATCGAAGGCAAACGCGGTGAACCTCGAGCCCGCCCACCCTACCCAACAACCAATGGTCTTTGGGGCAAACCGACCCTCGTTAATAACGTGGAAACGTTGGCAAATGTCGCTCCTATCCTAAGGCACGGAGCCGATTGGTATCGTAGTTTTGGACCGAAAAGCAGCCCAGGAACCAAGGTTTATACAATTTTGGGCAATGTCAACGTAACAGGTTTGATCGAAGTCCCGATGGGAATCACACTCCGCGAGGTTATCGCCATCTATGGAAAAGGGATGAAAAACGGCAAACCTTTCAAACTGGCGCAAACTGGCGGATCTTCTGGCTCAATAGTGCCGGCCAGCCTGCAGGATACCCCGATGGACTTTGATTCCTTCAGTAATGCAGGCGTATCACTTGGGTCTGGTGCGCTATTAATTTGTGACGAAGACACTTGCGTGGTTGACTTGGCGAAGGTTTTGCTCAACTTCTTTCGAAAAGAATCTTGTGGTAAATGCAACCCCTGCCGAATCGGCACCCAGCGTGTATATGAGATTATGGCAAATATCTCTGAGGGAACTGCAAAATTGCAGGATCTGGATGATTTGTTGCTGCTTAGCGACAATCTCTTTCAGCTTTCCAATTGCGGACTTGGACAAACTGCTGGCGCTCCCATCCGTGATATTCTCAATCATTTCAGGGCTGAAATCGAAGCCCATATTCGCCTTAAAGTCTGCCCAACCGGCATATGCCCAATGAGCGGAAAAAGAATTTAACTCAATTAACAGGAGAGATGCGACAATGGTCACTGTTACGATAGATGGCAAAACACTGGAAATTCCTGAAGGTACGACTGTTCTACGCGCAGCACAGAACGAAGGGATTGAAATTCCTACTTTGTGCGACCATCCTCACCTAACCCCGTACGGCGGCTGCCGCCTATGCCTGGTGGAAGTTGAGGGATATCGAACTTTACAGCCTTCTTGCACCCTTCCGGTCAGTAACAATATGGTCATCAAAACCAACACTAAGAAGGTATTAGATGCCCGGAAATTTGTTTTAACCCTCATTTTCAGCGAGCGTAACCACTTTTGCCCATATTGCCAGGTGAGCGGCGGCGACTGCGAGCTGCAAAACGCTGCTTACAACGAAGGCATGACCCACTGGCCTTTGCAACCAAACTGGCAGCCTTACCCGGTTGACGCATCCCATCCTTATATCATTCTCGAAAATAACCGCTGCATTCTCTGCCGCCGTTGTGTACGCGCCTGCGCTGAACTAATTGGCAACTTCACACTTGGTTTCGAAGAACGCGGCGCACGCAGCATCCTCGTTGCAGATACTGGCGTTCCGTTCGGTGAGAGCACTTGTATCTCATGTGGTTCTTGTGTTCAAGTTTGCCCAACTGGCGCACTGATTGATCGCACCAGTTCTTACATGGGTCACGAGGTGAAATTTGACTCGACAAAAACCATTTGTGTTGGATGTTCGCTTGGCTGTGGGATCGAGGTCTTCACCCGTGACAATAACCTCGTCAGAATTGACGGCGACTGGGATGATCCGTTTAATGCCGGTGTTATCTGCGAAATAGGCCGCTATGAGCCATTAACTGACAAATGCGACCGAATTCACACCCCGATGATTCGAAAAGATGGTGTGCTCAAAGCAGCAACTTGGGATGAAGCCCTTTCTGCTGCCGAAGCCGGACTTGGATTGGGTAAACCTGGCAGCAGCGCCAAAATTGCTGCCCTCGTTTCATCACGTCAGCCAGCAGAGACTCTTTACAATATCAATCAACTCTTCAATACTGGGTTTGTCTCTACAATAGATGGGAACACCTTCACCAGCGCTCTGCGTGACCTGGCTGAAAAAGTTGAAAAACCTTTCGAAACCAAGGTTGCAAAACTAAAAGAAAGTGATTCCACTCTCGTTCTGGGCATCGATTTATCCAAAGATCACCAGGTTGCTGGCTTCTTTATCAAACGGAAAACAACTGGCGAAGCCAGCCTGGTTGTGGTGGATTCCGGCGAAAATGCTTTGGATCGCTTTGCGAATAAGACACTCAAAACGACCGGCGCATATGAAGATGTTATCAAAGGTCTTTCAGCCGCAGCCGATAAGCTTGGATTAACCAAAGGCAAAGCCCCCGTAAAAGCTTCTGAGTTGGAAGAAATCGCAAAGAAAACTGGCTTGAGCACAGATGATTACCTGGATGCAGCCTATCTTGTGGCTTCTGCTGAAAAACCCGCGATTGTTTTTGAGGGTAAAACAGCCAGCAGCCTGCTGGTAGAATTTGCCAATGCAATTCAGGCTGACTTGATTGGACTAAAAGGCAGCGCCAATAATCTAACAGCCTCTCAGCTTCACCTCGACAAACCCTTCCACGCCGCAGATTACCAGGCTGTTTATGTGGCACTTGGCGATGATGGAGTATCTCAGAAAATGCTCCAGGAACTTCAGAAAATCCCCTTCAAGGTAGTACAAGCAAGTTATGATTCAGCGCTGACAGCCGCCGCTGATGTTGTTCTGCCGGCAACAATTTGGCTGGAACAATCTGGGCATTATCTCAGCACTGATGGGCGTTTGCTTGAAGCGGTCCGCGCCATCACTCCAGAAGAAGATATTTGGACAATCGATAAGACCCTTGAGAAATTTGCTGAAAAACTTGGTTTGAAATTGAATGAGGAATGGGCTGAAGCGATATTTGCTCCCGTTACTTCGGTTGAATTAGTAAAATAAATTGAGATCTTAACGTTATGTATGGAGAGAAAATGACAAAACCAAAAGTATCCTCTGACTGGTTAGCTGGCTGCGCAGGATGTCACATGTCGCTGCTCGATATGGATGAACGCCTTGCCACTGTCGCTGAACTTGTAGAATTACGCGCCACCCCCATCACAGACCTGAAAGAGCCCGATAAAACCGGTGTTGATGTTGGCATCCTCGAAGGCGGAATCAACAACAGCGCAAATGAAGAAGTAGCGCACAAGATGCGCTCTCGCTGCAATATACTGGTCGCTTTGGGTGATTGTGCAGTTTTCGGGGGCGTTCCGGCTATGCGAAACTTCTTCACGCTCGAAGAATCCCTGCGCCGTGCGTATGTGGAGACAGAAAGTACAGACGAAAGCGGTAAAATCCCTGACGACCCTGAACTTGCTGTCCCTACTAAAGTCCGTGCTTTAGGTGAAGTAGTTCCAGTTGATGTCTTTGTTCCTGGTTGTCCCCCTGATGCTGATACCATTTTCTATGTGCTCAGCGAACTGGCTCAAGGTCGAATGCCAGATCTAAAAGGTGATAATCTTTCCTGGTATTAATCCTTAGGAGGTTGAAGAATGGTCGCACAAAAAATTACAATTGAGCCAGTAACCAGAATAGAAGGGCATGCAAAAGTCACCATCAGAATGAAAGACGATGGTTCTGTTGATCACGCCTATATGCATGTGAATGAATTCCGCGGCTTTGAGAAGTTCTGTGAAGGCAGAATGGTTTTCGAAATGCCGCTCATCACTCCACGGATTTGCGGTATTTGCCCGGTAAGCCATCACCTTGCCGCCGCCAAAGCGGCAGATGACGCTTTCGGCGCTCCTCCTCCACGGCCGGCTGCTTTATTGCGCGAGTTAATGCACATGGGCCAAGTTGTCCAAAGCCATGGTATGCACTTTTTTGAATTGGCTGGACCAGATCTACTGCTCGGCTTTGACGCAGACCCTGCTTTCCGCAATGCCATCGGCATGCTGCAGGTAAACCCTGACCTAACGGTAAAGGCAATTAACCTGCGTAAATGGGGTCAGGAAATTATCGCTATCCTGGGCGGTAGAAGAATTCATCCTTCTTTTGCGGTTCCTGGAGGGGTCAATAAGGCCTTATCAATAGCGGACCGAGAGAAAATCCTTGCTGGATACGATGATGCCATCGCTACAATTCAGGCTGGGATTGCTGTCTATGAAGAATGGGCAGAAAAAAATATTGAAGACATCAACAAGTTCGGTGTTTTCAAAACCGGTTATTTTGGATTGGTTAAACCGGGAAACACCCACGAACTTTATGATGGTCAAATCCGCCTGATCAATTCAGATGGAAAAGAATTAGAGAAATTTGACCCACGCCATTATTTGGATCACATTGCAGAGCACGTAGAAAACTGGTCATATCTCAAATTCCCTTATTACAAAAAATTGGGCTTCCCTCAGGGTGTCTACCGCGTTGGTCCTTTAGGCCGGTGCAATGCCTCAGACCAAATCGCCACCCCGCTTGCCAATGCTGAACTTAAGAAATTTAAAGCCTTAAACGGCGGTAAACCCGTTGAGAACACGCTCCACTATCACACCGCCCGCCTTATCGAAACACTATATGCGGCAGAGAATGTAAAAGTTCTCCTTAATGATCCAGATATCCTCAGCAAAGACATCCTCAACACCTGCCGCGACCCGCAGCCTGAAGGTATTGGTGTGATTGAAGCTCCGCGGGGCACGCTAATTCATCACTACTGGGTCAAGGACACCGGTCAAATCGAAAAAGTCAATTTAATTGTCTCCACCGGTCATAATAACTGGTCAATGTGCGAAGCAGTTGACAGCGTCGCCAAAACGTACATCACCGGCCCCGAGATCCATGAAGGCTTGTTGAACCGGGTAGAAGCGGCAATCCGTGCCCACGACCCTTGCCTATCCTGCTCTACCCACGCAGTTGGACAGATGCCAATAACGATTGATTTTGTCGATCAGTCCGACAACTTGATTCGCACAATGTCAAGAGGATAGAGCATATCTTACCTGATCAAAGGCGATGCTCAAGAAACCATGACAGCATCGCCTTTTTTTGGAGGTTCCGTTTTGCGAACACTAATTCTTGGTTATGGCAATAGAGACCGTCAAGATGACGGAATCGCCTGGCACATCCTTACCGGGCTGAAAGCTGCCTTGGGTTTCCCAAATCCCGAAAGTATTGACGAAGACTTCTTGTCAAACGATGACCTTGTATTTGTCTTTCAGCTGCAATTAATGCCCGAACAAGCTGAATATTTATCATTGTTTGAGCGTATTCTCTTTGTTGATGCCCACACCGGCGCAGTACCTGAAAATATCAACTGGCAGGAGATCTCTTCTCAATTCCAGAATTCTCCGTTAACTCATCATATGACACCCGGTACACTCATATCGATTGTCGAAACCGTATACAATAAGAGACCTGAAGCTGCATTGCTATCCGTGCGAGGTTTTGAGTTTGAATTCTCGCAGCAGCTTTCCAGTAGAACCCAAGCCCTGGTTGCAGAGTCTTTGACTCGCATCCAATCCTGGCTTAGGAGAGACCATACAGAGGGCAAATGAGCGAAGTTGAAACCACATCATCATTCACTCCAGCGCAAATTTTCGAGAAGGTGATTATCTCAGGCATTAACAAAGTAAATTTGCGCTTCGTGCCCATGCTGCTGCTCTCCATACTTGCTGGGATGTACATCGCCTTTGGCAGTGTGTTTTCAACCGTGATCGGAACCGGATTACTCGGTGTCGCTCCTTATGGAGTAACGAAGCTGTTGATGGGATTGGTCTTCTCGTTAGGGCTGATTCTTGTTATTGTCGGCGGAGCTGAATTATTCACTGGGAACATGCTGATGGTAGCCGCCTACGCCAGCAAGAAAATCAAGGCTGTTTCTGTCGCACAAAATTGGGTTGTTGTATTTATCGGCAACTTTATTGGGTCACTGCTTTTAGCAGGTTTAATACTTTCAGCTCGAGCTTATTTGCTGGCCAACGGGGAAATTGGCAAGACGATGCTTTCCATTGCAAATTCAAAAATGCAGTATTCATTCTCTCAGGCTTTTTCGCTTGCAATCCTTTGCAACATTCTTGTTTGCCTGGCAGTTTGGTTGGCATTTTCAGCACGGAACACAGCAGATAAAATTTTATCGATTGTGTTTCCGATTACTGCCTTTATCACAGCGGGTTTTGAACACAGCGTCGCCAATATGTATCTGATACCTGTAACCCTGTTATTAAAGCAATTCGACCCAGTGTACGTGGCTTCTACCGGCATAGACGTTTCGGTATTAGGCTGGTCTGAATTTTTTATCAACAATCTGCTGCCAGTTACCCTTGGTAATATGGTTGGCGGAATTGTATTCGTCGGTCTCGCTTACTTTCTCATCTATCGGCCTGTTGGGAAATCCGGCTAACAAAAAGTCAAACATAATTTGTGCAACCTTGAATGCAAAACAAATGATATTTCCCCTAAATCTATCTTAATAGGCGGTATAATTTCAATGCGATGCACGAGCTTTCAGTTACTGAGTCGGTCCTCGAAATAGCCAGCAAACACGCCATCTTATCAGGTGCTTCGCGTGTTACTCAAATCAACCTGGTGATTGGCCAATTGTCCAGCATTGTTGATGATTCAGTTCAGTTTTATTGGGATACGATTAGCGAGGACAGCATTTGTGCTGGTTCAGCGCTCAATTTCACAAGAATTCCAGCCACATTCCGTTGTGTCGATTGTGAGATTACGTTTAATCTGGATGAAAGATTAGCTCCATGTCCAAATTGCGGCAGTATACGCAGCCAGCTTATCAGCGGCGAAGAATTCTATATAGACACTAACGAAATCGAAAAATGAGGTAAACAATGTGACCACATTACGCGTTCCCATCGTTGAAAAAATCCTCAGTTCAAATGACCGTATGGCGCCTTTGAACCATGAGGAAATGCGTAAGCAGCAAGTTTTTTCAATCAACTTATTAGCTTCTCCTGGCGCAGGTAAAACAAGCTTTATCCTTGAAACAATCAAACGTTTGGCAGATGAATACAAAATTGGCGTCATAGAAGGCGACACGGCACCTGTGACGATCGATGCCGACAAAATCATCGCCATGGGCATGCCCGCAGTTCAAATTAACACTGGTGGAGACTGTCATCTCGATGCTGCGATGGTGAGCGATGGGTTATCAAAGCTTCCACTTGCTGAAATTGATCTCGTTATCATTGAAAACGTCGGCAACTTAATCTGCCCGGCAGCATGGGATTTAGGCACCGATATCAACTTACTTGTCGCCAGCATCCCCGAAGGAGATGACAAACCATACAAATACCCAAATATTTATCGTGGTTTGTCAGTGCTGATCATCAACAAAACCGATCTCAAGCCTTATATCGACTTTAATATGGATTACTTCCGCCAGGGTGTTGAAATGCTTAATTCCGGATTAATCACCTTCCCGGTTTCATGCAAAACAGGGGAAGGATTTAATGATTGGATTAAATGGCTTGAAGACAGGTTATCAACACTCAAGAAATAATCATGGCTTCAATAC
>JAGOVY010000158.1 GCA_018060515.1 Anaerolineaceae bacterium
ATTTACCGCGAAGAAGGGATTCCCTTTGATAAAGTGACCGACCACAAACGGCGCCCAATTTTTGTTGAAGTTCCATTGGGGATTTTTGCAGGTGTGAATCCGGAGGATACAGACGAATGAGCCAAAACACCAACTATGATGTCATCATTATCGGCGCCGGATCACTGGGGACTCCGGCAGCTTACTATCTTTCCTCAGCAGGTTATAAGGTGTTGGTACTTGAATCAGTTCCAAGCGTGGGTCAGGCATCGAACAAGCGAGCCATCGGCGGCATCCGCGCCACCCACTCAGACCCGGCAAAAATACGCCTCTGCCTGCGCAGTATTGAAATTTTTTCCACCTTCCAACAAACCCATGGCAAAGATATTGAATGGGATGCCTGCGGCTATTCTTTTGTCGCTTATACACCGCGTGAAGAAAAAATATTGAAAGATCTGCTGGCAATCCAAAAAACATTTGGTTTGGTAAACGATTGGTATGCCGGTGAAAACCTGCTGGAAATCATCCCTGACTTGAATCCTGACAATTTACTTGGGGGCACTTTTTCACCTCATGATGGCAGCGCCTCACCACTCCTCTCGAACCATGCCTACTACACCCTTGCTGTTGAACAAGGCGCGGTATTCAAATTCCTTGAACCTGTACTCAGTATGTCTCTTGAGAAAGATCGGATTGTATCCGTAACCACCCGTTACGACACCTATTCAGCCGGGGTTGTGCTCAACACTGCCGGTGCATCAGCAGCAGAAATCGGCGCAATGGTCGGTGTTCCACTGCAAGTGCGCGCAGATAGCCATGAAGCCGCAATTACAGAACCCGTCGATCGATTTCTCGGTCCCATGATTGTTGATATCCGCCCGGCGCCTGGCTCAACAAACTACTATTTTTACCAGCACGTCACCGGCAAGATTATCTTCTGCATCACCCCGTCTCCCAACATCTGGGGTGAGGATGTAAATGAAACCAGCAGCTTCCTGCCCATGGTTGCCCAACGCATGATCCAAATCATGCCAAGGCTTAAGAATATACGAGTCCGCAGAACCTGGCGTGGTCTTTACCCCATGACGCCAGACGGCTTCCCAATTGTCGGTTGGAGCTCCGAGGTCAGCAACCTGCTGCTGGGTGTTGGTTTGTGCGGCCAAGGTTTTATGCTCGGCCCGGCACTCGGAGAGCTGCTCACGCGTATGGTTGGCGGAAATTTGCTGGCTGAGGATGCAGAGACCCTGAGTTACATGTCGCCACAACGTGAGTTTCAAGGCCAAGAAATCCTGAAGTAATCCATTGATCCATTCAACTTCACCGGAAGAGCAGCGCTAAACTTCCGGTGAGTCTATTTATCAACGGGTATTCAATGCAGTTTTATTCTCAAGGCTGAAACATCAGGTGATATACTTATAAATTCATAAGAGCATATATGGTTAGTACAACAAAAGTAAACCCTCTGCTTGATAACCTGCTGGAAATCCTCCCGGATAATTTCTCGAGGACTGATCGAGAATTCATCATCCAAGCCTATAATTTTGCCGAAACCGCCCACGAATCTCAAAAACGGGCTTCAGGTGAGCCTTATATTACACATTGTGTAGCAGTCGCTATCATTCTTGCGGGTTTGCGAGTGCAACCCGTTGTTGTTGCCGCAGGATTACTGCATGATACGGTTGAAGACACCTCCATCACCTTGCAGGATATCCAGCGGGACTTTGGCGATGAAGTCAGCAAACTGGTTGACGGTGTCACCAAATTAACCCATCTGCCGCGAGTTTCGCGCGCCGACCAGCACGATGCGGATATTTTTAACAACAATACAGAAAAAGACCGTGCTGAGCAAAAAAACCTGCTGAATTCCCAACATGCTCGCGACCGCCGCCGTGAGCTGGCAAACGAAACCCTGCGTAAAACCTTCCTCGCCATGGGAGAGGATATCCGCGTCATCCTGATTAAGCTTGCAGACCGGCTGCACAATATGCGCACGCTTGGATTTATGCCTGAAGAAAAACGGCGCCGCATCGCCCAGGAAACCCTGGATATCTTCGCTCCTTTGGCAAACCGGCTCGGTATTTGGCAGTTGAAATGGGAGCTCGAAGACCTCGGCTTACGTTATACCAACCCCGAAAAATACAAAGAGATTGCCCAGAACCTGGCTGAAACCCGGGTTGAACGTGAACGTCAGATGAACGCCATCATTGAAAAAATGAATAAGCTAATTAATGAGTCTGGCATTCAAGTTGAAATTTCAGGGCGTAGCAAACATATTTATTCCATCTATCGAAAAATGGTGGACAAAGACAAACCTTTCGAGTTGCTGCGAGATTTACGCGGGGTCAGATTAATCGTTCCAGACGTACCAGCGTGTTACGCCGTATTGGGTATCATCCACACCCATTGGCGCCCTATTCCCAATGAATTTGATGATTACATCGCCGCTCCGAAAGACAATTTTTATCAATCCTTGCATACCGCCATCCTTTACGATGATGGTAAACCGCTTGAAGTGCAAATTCGCACACCAGAAATGAATGAAAATGCCGAATATGGTATCGCTGCACATTGGCGTTATAAAGAAAAAGGCCCAAGAAACGAACAGTATGAGCAGCGCATCAACTGGTTAAAAAAATTGATGGAGTGGCGCCAGGACGTCGAGGACGCCAACGAATTTGTCGAAGGGATGCGAACAGATGTCTTTCAGGACCGGGTTTACGTGTTTACTCCACGCGGAGATATCATCGACCTTCCGGCTGGTGCAACCCCGATCGACTTTGCCTACACCGTGCACACTGAAATTGGTCACCGCTGCCGCGGCGCAAAAGTAAACGGAAAACTCGTCAGCCTGGATTACACCCTGAAAACCGGCGAACAAGTGGAGATTTTGGCCGCTAAACAAGGCGGTCCATCGCGCGACTGGCTGAACTCCACATTGGGGC
>JAGOVY010000080.1 GCA_018060515.1 Anaerolineaceae bacterium
GGTAACAACTGTCTGAGGTGGGATATCAAGACTGGGTGGGACTGTCATTTTTTCCTCCTTTAGTTTTTTCAAACATCAAGATTTGAATAAAGAACCTCTAAGAAATTTATGTGCCGAAGAATTTCAGCACGGCAGGCAATGAACCTGTGAAAATCAACGCAGAAATAAAGATACCGAGCAAAACCACAAAATAGCCCAATACCAACCCAATGTTGGCCAACGTTTTGCCCTTCATATCGTCCAGGCTTTTATGGATGTCGAACCTTGACTTATGCCCGGTGATAATGGCGATGAGGGCGAACAAAGCGCTGAGCAGCATCGCTAGAAAAGTATCAAGCTTGACCATGGTAAAGAACCATGCATATGTTCCGATGCCTACCAGAAAACTGATAAAGGCATACCAGCTGATTGTCTTTTTGGGTTTAACGGTTTCAAGGCGCGCTTCTCGGTTAATATTCCTGTCGTTGGTTAACATGTTAATATTCCTTTCCATCATTATACTCTTTCAACGAAAGTTGATTGCGCACATGTTTGGAAGGATGAATTACTGACACATTCCATCCAAATGAGACTATTCTTTTTGTCTGATGAATGTAGAATAAACATGGCGAACTGTTTTTAAACAATTGCCAAGGAGAAATCAATGACAGAAAAGAAAATTCGCGTCTTAATCGCAAAACCCGGGCTCGATGGTCATGATCGAGGCGCAAAAGTGGTTGCACGCGCCCTCAGAGACGCTGGTATGGAGGTGATTTATACTGGCTTACGGCAGTCGCCAGAGATGGTCGCTGAAGCCGCCTTGCAGGAAGATGTCAATGTCATCGGGCTTTCCATTCTCTCTGGCGCTCATCTGGTGCTCGTGCCAAAAGTAATTGAGCTGGTGCGTGCTAATGGTCAGTCAGAGGTGAAGATTTTTGTCGGCGGCATTATTCCTGAAGAAGACATCCAACCCTTGTTGGATGTCGGTGTGAGCGTAATATACGGGCCAGGCACACCCACCACAAAGGTGGTGCAAGATATCGCAGAGATGTTTCCGGCTGCATGATGCCTGGTGTTACGCATGATTGATACGAAGGCAATTATCAACGGCAGCCGCTTGGAACTTGCGCGCTTGTTTACCGAGGTGGAAAACGAAACGCCCGTGGCTGAAAAAGCCTTAGACGCTCTGTTTCCGATCACCGGCAAAGCATACCTGATCGGTATCACCGGCGCGCCAGGTACCGGCAAATCCTCCCTTGTCAGCAGCCTGGCGAAGCATATTCGCATGAATTTGAATGAAACAGTGGCTGTGGTGGCGGTTGACCCATCCAGCCCATTCACAGGCGGTGCAATTCTAGGCGATCGGGTGAGAATGCGTGATCTGGCAGGCGACCCCGGAGTCTTCATTCGTTCAATGGCCTCGCGCGGAGAACTGGGCGGGCTGGCACGAACTACGGCTGGCGTCGTTCAGGCATTTGACGCTGCCGGATATAAGTACATTCTTATTGAAACCGTAGGCGCAGGGCAGAGCGAAGTCAACATTGCCCGCCTGGCACATACTACAATCGTGGTCGAAGCTCCCGGGTTGGGAGATGACATCCAGGCGATCAAAGCCGGCATACTCGAAATTGCAGATCTCCTCATTATCAACAAAGCTGATTTGCCCGGGGCGGATAATACCGAGCGGGCATTGCGTGCCAACCTTGATCTGGGCATTAATCCACATCTGAACCATGATGCTGCACATCGCATCAACTCCGTTGAGATGGCAGAAAGCAATAAAGGCTGGGTTCCCCCAATCCTGAAGACGGTTGCCATCAATGATCAAGGGATTTCTGAGGTTGTTGAGTCGCTTTTACAACACCGCATTTATTTAAATGAAACGGGTTTATGGACGCGGCGGGAAAAAGAAAGGCTTCACAACGAAGTGAATCATCTCTTGCAAAAAAGACTCATGGAAAGGTGGCGGAAGCAGGTTCCGCATCAGCAATATGATGCTGTATTAAATAAAGTGTATGAACGCTTGATTTCACCCCGCGAAGCAATTGATTCATTACTAATTGACTCTTATAATTAGGTATTAATTTATATTTCGGTAAGCGAGGACTCATGGAACGAACCTTCATTAATGAACTCAGGGGAAAGTTGGATCAGACAGTTAAATTACAGGGCTGGCTGCAAACGCTCAGAGACCAAAAGAAAATCCAATTCCTTATCTTACGCGATCCAACCGGGCTGGTGCAGGTGGCTCATTGGAAGCCCAATGACGAAGCCCTGGCAGAGAAGATCGCCGCTATGGGGGTTGAAACTGCTCTAACTATTACCGGCAAGGTGATTGATAACCCGGTCGTCAAGCTTAACCAGCTTGAACTGCAGCTCGAGTCTTTGCAGATCGAAAACGAAGCTGAAATTCCGCTGCCCTTTGACCCCTTTGCTGATACCTTACCCGCGCTGGATTATCGTTTAGATTGGCGTTACATGGACTTACGCCGCCCCTACAACACGCTGCTCTTTCAAGTTGCAACGACCATTGAAATGGCAATGCGCGAATATTGGATAAAACATGCATTTATCGAAGTGCATTCTCCAAAATTGATGGGCACGCCCAGCGAAAGCGGCGCCGAACTTTTTTCACTTGATTACTTCGAACGCAAAGCCTATCTGGCGCAATCACCGCAGTTTTATAAACAAATGGCCATGGCAGCCGGGTTTGAACGCATCTTCGAGATTGGTCCGGTTTTCCGCGCTGACCCGTCCTTCACCGCCCGCCACATGACAGAATTCACCGGTGTGGATGTTGAAATCTCGTGGATTGACTCTCATGAAGATGTAATGAGTTTTCAGGAAAACTGGCTTCAATACGTATACGCCAGAGTGAAAGAGCTTCATGGAGAGAAAATTAAAGAGACGTTTGGCGTTGATTTGACCGTGCCTACCGTACCTTTCCCACGTATTCCGATGCGTGAAGCTATCGAAATTCTAAAAGCGCGTGGTTATGCACTGCCGGCAGATAAAAAAGGTGATATTGACCCAGGCGGCGAACGCGAGATTGCCGCATATGTCAAAGAGAAATACGACCATGATTTTGTCTTCCTCACCGACTGGCCGATAACCGTGCGTCCGTTCTATCATATGCGCCTTGAAAACGATGAAACTCTCACACGCAGTTATGACCTCATCGCCAATGGTTTGGAAATAACCACTGGCGCTCAGCGTGAACACCGGCCTGAAGTGCTGGCAAAACAGGCGCTTGAAAAAGGGCTTCATATCGAACCAATTCAATTCTATATTGATTTCTTCCGCTTCGGCTGCCCGCCGCACGGCGGTTTTGGTTTGGGCCTGTCGCGCTTATTGATGGTGATGTTAAACCTGCCCAATATCCGTGAAGCTGTGTACATCTTCCGCGGGCCTACCCGCCTGAACCCATAATGAAGCGAAAGACTGTTCACAATGGATAATCCGGGCAATCTTCGGCTAAGAGCAATTGAACGCAGTGATATTCCGCGCTTTGTGCGTTGGTTGAACGACCCGGAGGTTACCGAATTTCTGTTGATTTCACATCCGCTTTCTACGGATATGGAAGAAAAATGGTATGAAAATCAATTACAAAACGACCCTGCCAGCGGACAGGTGATGGCGATTGAGGTGCTGGTGGGCGATGCTTGGCTGCATATTGGCAACACCGGTTTACATGATGTGAATCAAATAAGCCGGTATGCCGAGTTTGGCATCTTCATTGGCGAAAAAGATTATTGGAACCGTGGATACGGCTCTATGGCTACAAACCTGATCCTGAGGTATGGCTTCGAGACCCTGAACCTGAACCGCATCTATCTCTATGTTTACGAGACGAATCACCGCGGTATCAAAGCCTATGAAAAGGCAGGGTTTGTAAAAGAGGGTGTATTGCGGCAGGGAGTTTACAAAAACGGACGGTATCTCGATCTCATCGTCATGGCGATGCTTAAATCTGAATGGAACCAATTAAAAGGAAAGTGAGGTTGTTATGCCAGTAGTGTATTCTTCGCGGCACGAACGTATGAAGTATGGAGATATTAAGCTTTACTCCGGCACTTCAAGCCCTGAGTTGGCGAACCGCATTGCCACCCATATCGGACTGACCTTATGCGCGCGTGATATTATCCAGTTTCCGAACGAAAATTTGTTTGTACAGCTGCAGACGAGCGTTCGTGGTCAGGATTGTTACGCCATTCAAACAACCTCGACACCTGTTCACCGTAATTTGATGGAGCTGCTTATTCTGATTCAGACACTGAGGCTTGATTCAGCTGCTCGTGTAACCGCCGTGGTACCTTACCTGTGTTACGACCGATCGGATAAAAAAGACCAACCTCGCGTTCCCATCACTGCCAGGTTGGTTGCTGATATGATTGAGGTTGCAGGCGCTGACCGCTATATGTTTCTTGATCTGCACGCCGGGCAGATTCAGGGCTTCTTCTCCATCCCGGGTGATGTACTCACAGCATTTTATATCCTCATTGATTATCTTAAAGCAAAAAAAGCTGAGATGCATAATCCGGTCGTTGTAACCGCAGACTTGGGATTCGCGAAGAAGGCGCGAAATTTCGCTGAATCATTAAATGTGCCGCTTGCATTTATTGAAAAACGCCGTATCAGTAATGATTCCAAAGCGCAGGCGCTGACCTTGATTGGCGACGTCCGAAACCGTGATGTCATCCTGGTGGATGATGAAGTTGATACTGGCGGATCTATGATCCAGGCGGTGAACCTGGCACGCGAATCAGGCGCACGGAATGTGTACATGGTGTTTGTGCACCCGGTGTTTTCTGCAAATGCAGTTGATAACTTCGCTACCTTACCGGTAACTGAGTTCATCACCACGGATACGATTCCAATTCCTAAGGCAAAACTGGCGAAATTCCAGGGGAGATTAACAGTTCTCTCCATTGCACCGCTTCTGGGAGAGGTGATCCTGCGTACCAATGAAGGTCGCAGCGTGGGAGAGTTGTTCAACGAATAACCAACGAATTTGCTATGCCCGAACTGCCGGAAGTTGAAACAATAGCCAGGTCGCTGCGCCAACCTGCTGACCTGCCTTTTTCAGATTCTACAGATTTAAAGACGCGCCCCGGGGTGGTTAACCGGGTTGTGAGCGATGTTGAAATTAATTGGCACCGGTCAATCGCATTTCCAGATTGGGCTGCTTTTTCCAAAGGGCTGCAGAATCGAAAGATAGTAAATGTAAGCCGCCGCGCAAAATATCTGTTATTTGAGCTCGATCACAACTGGATGCTCATTCACCTGCGCATGAGCGGAGACATCAGGGTTGAACCGCGTATCTCCAGCCTGAATTTACCCCATGATCGCGTAATTCTCAACTTTCAGGATGATGCGCGCATGGTATTCAATGACACAAGAAAATTCGGCCGCCTCTGGCTGCTTGAAGACCCGCTGCAGGTACTTTCCAAGCTTGGTCCAGAGCCATTTTTACCAGACCTGACGCCGGAGGGATTCTTTGAATCGCTGAATAATCGCAAGCGGGCTATTAAACCCTTGTTATTAGATCAAGCTTTTATTGCCGGATTGGGAAACATCTACACCGATGAAGCGCTGCACATCGCTGGCATTCATCCGCTGCAAAAAGCTGCATCGATAAACCGTGAGCAGGCGGGAGTCTTGCTGCAAGCAATCAGGTCTGTGCTGCAAGAAGGCATTCGCAGAAACGGCGCCAGTATTGATTGGGTATATCGCGGCGGAGATTTCCAGAATTATTTCAGCGTATATCAGCGCTCTGGAGAACCCTGCCTTGTTTGCGGTGTAAAAATTGAGCGCATCGTTGTTTCTCAACGCGGTACTCACTTCTGCCCAAATTGCCAAAAACATCAATGCGATTAGCCAGCCTGGTTTTTGGCTATTGCATTAATTACGGTTTAATTTGATAATCATTGAGTAGGTCTCATCATCCTTGTAATCCTGTTTACCGAGGTGATTTATGTTATCTCAGGTCTCCGTTTTTTCTCTTGTTCTTGCCGGGCTTGTTGGGCTCATCATTGGCTTATTGATTTGCCGCATTATTGTGGGGAAGACCGGCAAACAAAACACCACGCTACCGAAAGAGCTTTTACAAGAAGGATATAACGAAGGAGCCCGTTTATGGCTCTCTTCTGATAAGAAGCAGCTTGTGACCGAAATGGATGGCGCTTTTTTTAGAGAGTATGGTGAATTAAATGCGGTTCAACAGGCAAAAGCAGAGAATTTATTGCTGCTTTGGAAGGATTGGGTTGGAACAGAACCAGCTGCTGCTGCAAACCCCCTCGAAGCTGGTGACTGGCAGCCGGCCTTTGAAAAACAGCCAATGGAAGCTGGTGTAGATTCGATGCCGCTGCCTGAAGGCTTGAGCGTTACCCAGCAAATTAATGCCATTTTACAGGAAATGTTGGCTGACTCTGAATTTGCGGACAAAGAGATATTGCTTGAGGATAACGAAGCCTCAGGGTTGGATATCTGGATAAATGATGAGAAATTCAGCGGATTGGAAAATGTTCCCTCCGAGTCATTGACAGGGTTTATTTTAGATGCCGTGCGCAGTTGGAAAAAGCGTGCTGGAAATTAACTACACAAACAGAGCACAAGAAAATACCGCCTTTTAAGGCGGTATTTTAATCACATAAACTCTCGTAATTGTCTCGACCTGCGCGGATGGCGCAAGCGGTGCAGAGCTTTGCTTTCAATTTGCCTGATGCGTTCGCGGGTTAGTCCAAACCTCTCGCCTACTTCTTCGAGAGTATAGTTATGCCCATTTTCCAGCCCAAAACGCAGCCGTAAAATGCGCGCCTCGCGTGGGGGAAGAGTATCGAGCACTTCGAAAATCTTTTCACGCAGCAACTTTTCGTATGTACTTTGGATGGGAGATGGGGTGACCTGATCTTCCACGAACTGCCCAAGCTCTGAATCTTCTTCTTCGTCGTTAATCGGACTTTCAAGAGAGAGTGGCAGCCAGCTGACACGCAGCATCCATTCAATTTTCGGACTGGTTGTGTCCATCCTTACCGCCAACTCCTCGGAGGTTGGCGGGCGCCCTAAATATTGCTCCATTTCGTGAGTGAGCTTGTACAGCATACGTATACGATCAACCATATGAACTGGAACTCGGATGGTTCTGCCCTGATCGGCAATTGAGCGGGTGATGGTCTGCCTGATCCACCAGGTGGCATATGTTGAAAAACGAAAACCGAGATGATAATCGTATTTTTCTACGGCTTTCATTAATCCAAGGTTGCCCTCCTGGATCAAGTCAAGGAAAGGGACACCGCGCCCGATATATTTTTTCGCCACACTCACCACAAGTCTTGTGTTGGCTTTAATCAGGTGTTCACGAGCCAATTGACCATCTTCAACCAGGTGCAGCAAGTATTCTCGTTGTTCAATCGGCAGTGCACCATTGGAACGGTCAAGTTCACGTTTACTCGAACGCCCGGTCTCAATGCGGCGTGCAATCTCAAGTTCCTCTTCCACCCTGAGCAGGGGAACGCGGGACATTTCCTTGAGGTACAACCCAATGGTATCGTCTGACGAGATATTCTCCAGATTGGATGAATAATCCATATCTGTTGCGTGCGTGAAAGAACTCTGCCCCGAGAATTCTTCTTCTAGCTCGCTATCCAAAATTTCTACGCCCCGCCGCCTAAGAGCAGTTAAGACGCTTTCAATGCGTTCAGCGTCCTTGGTGGCATCGGGGTAAAACTCCATCAAATCTTCAGTTGTGAGGTAACCCTGTACATCGGCCTTTTCCAACAATAAATTCAAAACCTCTGCGCTTTTGGATCGTCGTCCTGGATTCGCCACTGATAAGAGTCTCCTTTTTATTTGATTCTTGCCCCTTACACTTATAAGTTAAATTAGTCGGTTATGATCCTCGCATGGTGCTCACAGCTAACTTCATTTAAATTAACCCCGCAAATTGTGCACAGTCCCTGACAGTCATCTCTGCATAAAGGTTTGATAGGTATTTCCAATAGCAGGTATTCTCGAAGGATCGGAGAAAGGTCGATATTCCCATCTTCAGGCACGTAGAGATTTGAATCCGTGAAGAAGTGCGATTTATAGGCATAGACCTCATTGATTTCAAACTCTAAATCCTGAGTACAAGATTCAAGGCAGCGTACACATTCTGCAGCAGCGGCTGCTTTGAACTTCCCCTCAAACAACAGCCCTTGCGGCGTGCGAGAAATATGAACCATTCCCTTAAAGTCGTTTACATCCAAATCAGGGGGAAAGTGCAGTGTCGGAAATTCAAAATGGATGTCGCGGTGGCTTCCAATTGGAAGGTTATAAAAGAAACCAACATTGATATTTAATGGAAGTCTTTGATTGGACACAGGACACTATCAGTAAAAAGGATATAATCGGACTCATCAGATTATAGCATGTTGATATATCGAAGTCAATTTATTATTATAAAAATGATAAAAATAAAGAATAATAACCCTATTCATGTCTTATTGGCAACTTCAAACCAAGGGAAGCTGCTTGAGCTCCAATCTCTGCTCGGGTCGTTACCGTTGCGCTGTATCCTGCCTGGCGAAATCAACCTTCATATAAATGTGGAAGAAACCGGCTCATCTTACGCCGAAAACGCGCAAATTAAAGCGCTCGCCTACCAGCGTGCCAGCGGGATGACAGTTTTGGCGGATGATACTGGCTTGGAAGTTGAAGCTTTGCGGGGCGCGCCGGGCATTCATTCCGCGCGCTTCTCGCCTCTGTCTAGCGCTTCAGATGCTGATCGACGCGCATTGTTGCTTGAAAAGCTGGGCGATTTTCCGCAGCCCTGGCGGGCTGCCTTCAAATGCGTGGTAGCAATCGCAGCGCCTGGCGAAGAGATTCACCTGTTTGATGGGGCAGTTGAAGGAGAGATTATCGCAGAGGAACGTGGCGCAGGCGGGTTTGGATATGATAAACTTTTCTGGATTCCTGCAGCAGGTAAGACGATGTCAGAATTAGGGATTGAAGAAAAAAACTGCATCAGCCATCGTGCGATTGCGGTTAAAAAGTCCATTCCGTATTTACTCAACGTATTTAATGTGAAGGTTTAGCCTTTGGTACCCATACTGTCAGCAGGCGGTTCTTGCAGCCCCAAAGCCTGTGCCTGAGCTTTGCGCCACTTCGCAACCCGTTCTGCTGCCTGTGCTTCGCAGCCCTGATCAGAGGGTTCATAGAATTGTGTGCCAGCCAATTCAACTGGTAAATGCTGCTGCGGTGTGAAGTGCCCCGTGAATAGGTGAGGGTATTGATACCCCTGACCATGGCCAAAGCCCTTCGCATCACGGCTGCCATCCATCAGGTGAAGCGGCACTGGCCTGGCTCCATTTTGTTCGATTTCTTTTTTAGCCCTGAAAAAGGCTCCAGCAGAATTGGATTTTGGCGCAGTGGACAGGTAGAGCGTCGCTTCTACGATAGGATAAATGCCCTCAGGCATACCGATGTATTCGTAAGCATAGGCAGCCGCTGCCACAACCTGTATGCCCTGAGGGTCTGCCAGGCCGATATCCTCTCCGCTTAGCACGATCAGCCGCCGGAGGATGAAACGTGGGTCTTCGCCGACGAGAACCATCTTTGCCAGCCAATAAAGCGCTGCGTCTGGGTCTGATC
>JAGOVY010000159.1 GCA_018060515.1 Anaerolineaceae bacterium
TTCTTTGCCGACAATATCCTGATAAAGAATGTAAGCAAGCACCAACCCTAAAATAACTTCAGCTGGCACAGTCCCCAAGGCATAATAGAGTGTGACAATAAGGGAATCGAGAAACTCTGGATTGCCGGTTTCGTACATTTGCATCCAACCGGTTACAAAAACTACCCCACCTAAAATCAGAATTAGGGCTCCAATGAGGCGTGCAATTTTTTGACCATTTCTGAGCGATTGAAAAGCCTTCCCCCAAACTTTTGATCCAGCATAAAATAAAGCAATTCCTGCAGAAACAATTCCCACGTTTTTCCAAGAACCAAAGATCATCAAATAATTTCGATCTCCAATAAATGGTCCTTTAACTACGCGCCAGTCAAAGAGGCTCATGTATATGGAATAACCAATGGGAAAAATGCCAAAAATTAAGATGATGATAAGAGCGGGGAGTATAAAGAGGTAACCGGTTAGTTGCTCGCGGGCTTTTAGTCTTTTTAGACCAATGCGCTTAGGCTGTTCTATCAAGGTGCTTTCTGTCAACGACGCCTCCAAAAGCCTTTCGTAATTGCCTTGCGTTAGAATTTCAACAACAATTCTAACTGATTTTCAACCATTCCTGCACACCTTTTCGCAAATAATCGGTTAAGGCATGTAAATAACGCTGGAATTTTATCTTAAATCCTGAACAAAGCCGAAAATTGTTCTCGGAAAACTATCCGTTACAAGGAGAAAGCCAATATCATCCAACCTGACGATACACTCCCAATTTCGCGACTCCCCATCCAAAAGCAAGCGTAAATATAGTGGCGCACCTTCTACCAGCTGTATAAAATCCTTTTCGATTTTCATTTCGACAATTCTCTCAACCCCATCGAATTGCTTGTGCGTCTCGCCGATACCGTATTGGCGAATAAGTGGATCATCATCGGCAGCAAGATGTTCATCGCCTGGGTAAAAATAGTTCATTATCCAAAAAGTGCCATCTTCCCGAGTTTCGGTGGCATCCGTCACACGGTATTCAATGTTTGGAAATGGGATAATTCCTTCCGGTTTCAAGTTTAAGTCAAAAACATGTGCTTTAACTTGTGGATTTTGACTTACGCCATTATCTTCAAAGAAGGTGTAGATGCGGTTGTTATAAATTGTTAGAGCTTCATCTGAAGCATTCAAAAAGCTTGTTTGCGGTAGCAGCTCTACCAAGGTTTGCGGGTTTAAGCTAATCTGCTTCGATAACTCATCGAAGCTCCCAGCTACCAGATAACCCATCATGGGATCGCCGTTGTGGGTTTCTATGGTCATAAACACTTGTTGATCAGCAAAAGCGATAGCCTCAAAGCCTTCGAAGCCAGGGATTGATTTACTTAAACCGCCATCATCAAATGAAATCTCTCGTATAGGCAGCGGATTCTCATCAGGCTGATCAATATAACTTAAGATATCGGCTTTATTGACAGCATATAGCGCTCCCAAACCTTCGGGGTTGAGCCGATTCGGATACTGCGGCAAAAGAATGAGCTCATCCCCAAGCCACGCCATGCTGGAAAATTCCATAAAACGGTTCGCGATCTGCTCCGGTAGAGGAATCTCGAGGACATCAACTTCGAGCACACCCTTTTCATTCCAATCAGTTTGGGTTGAAAAAATTATTGTTTCCGTTGGGGTAACTAAAGAGGCTGTCGGCATCGAAGTTTGTGCTTTGGGCAAATAACTACACGCACTACCCAATATTATTAAGGTTATAGCCCCGTAGTTAAGAAATCTATTCCGTAATTTCATTTCTTCCCTAATCAAACGTAAATACGGCTATCACTGAGTCGTGATCGCTCAAACGCATTGCAGGCAACATTTCGGCATTGATATGGACAATATCAAAATAGTCCGCTTTTTCAGCTAAGCTTTTGCTGACCAATATATGGTCCAAAACTTCCGCGTTGCCCTCATAGAGGTAAGTATAACGCTCGTTTTCAGGCAGGTGCTCGATGAGGTTTTCGAGCTCTTTACCAGCGAGTGTGTGCACAGGCTTGCTCCATGGGAAGTCATTAAAGTCTCCCAATACAATCACCTTGGCATCCGCATCGATTGCCAATATTCGTGCAACGAAATCATGGATAATCTGTGCCTGCTGAACACGTTGAACCTCAGAAAGCAAAGGCGGTGGCTGAATATCTCCATAAAGCGGGCCGTCTTCCCCTTTAGAGTTGAGGTGATTAGCAATCACAAAAAGTGATTCGCCGCGAAAACTGAACTGGGCTGCTAAAGGTTTACGGCTATCCATAAATGCATAACTGTTGGGTGAGATTCTGCCCGGGTTTAGGCTAAGTTGTGGTTCTCCATTGCGTACTAAGACTTCCACTGCAGTCGAGGCGTCGCCTGCTGGTACTGAGGCGGGTTCCAAGCCACGGTCCTGGCGGTAAAGTAGAACGTTGCGAATATTACCGCCAGCAATACCACCATCCGCATTACGCTGTGGATCAATCGAAAGCCAACCATATTGAGGTCCGCCAGCCTCTAGAATTTCCTCAACAAGCGCTGCTAAGGACACATCTGCAGAGGTTATTGGCGAGTCCAGTGCCCCATCATCATCCTGAACTTCCTGCAGTGCCAATATATCCGGACTGCCTAAGTTTATAACGATATCCTCCGCTAACTGCACCAGCCGCTCTGGATAGGTTTGGGCGTCTAAATTCTCCACATTATAAGTCGCGACTGTGAGTTGCATTTCCTTATACGAAATACTGGTGGTTTCACGGGCTGGATTCCCTTGAGAAAAAGTTAATTTTTCAGTCGGCAGCAAGCGGAAATTACCAAAGTCATAGCTGATAATCCCAACGATTGGTTGGGTAAATTGCGCTCCAACCTGAATATCTGGAATGTTGATGAATGCGTCATCAATCAAGATG
>JAGOVY010000081.1 GCA_018060515.1 Anaerolineaceae bacterium
GGCGCATGAAATAACCGAGGTTGAGCGCAATGAGTAAAGAATTCTGCCCCCAACGCCCCTAATCGCACCCGATGATTTACGCCTATTCTTAATGCAACCCCCAGTACAACGGGCTGCTCAAGGTGGGCTACACCGAAAAAAATGTGGAAGATTGCGTGGCGCAGCATATCGTCCTGGTGCTCGCACAGGACATCGTCCTGGATGTACTTCCAGGAATACCCCACCAAACGGCGCCGTCATCCTCAGCCAAACCTACCACGCGGATGACCTTTCACCCTTGCAGCGCCTCAGCCTGCCCGTGCCGCGGGGTCAACAACTCCAGCCTGGAGCCTTCACCATCCGCCTCGAGCCCATCGACCTCAAAGGCTACGTCGGCTTCGCCATCCGCTACCCCGACCGTTACCCCGGCGAGTTCCGCGAAGATGGAAACCCCGTGGATGCCGATCTCGTATTCTTCTACTTCTGCGCCCCCGCCGGTCTCTTCAGCTACTAAATCCCCCGCAGCCATGGCTTCTACGCCCGCAACCTCGATGTATCGCCCCCCTCAAAACTCAACGAAATTGAAATGCGCAACCTGCTGGGGGAGGTCGGGATGCTCAAAGATTACATGTACCTCCTCTACCGCAAAAACATCGACACTACCGATCCCGAAATCCTCGCCAATACCCTGCGCGCCCTTTCCCTCGGCGGCATGGCGCTTGCCCGCCTCCTCATTGTCCATTCCCGCATCCGTCTCTTTCGTCCCATCAGGACCCAGGCGCTCGATAACCTGCTCTCAGACCTTAAATCCTCCGCCAAACGCGCCAACAACCTCGCCAGCAGCCTCGGCGTCGCCGAAGACGAAGACGATGACGATGACGAGGATGACGACGACGAATATGAATACGATGACGAAGATGACGAAGAAGATGATGACTACGAAGATGACGAAGACACCGATGACGACGAAGACGATGACGAATAGAATCAAGCCGCGGATGACCGCTGGTCCCCGCCCAAACCGAATTGTTTTCTATTGTTTCTACAGTTAACGCAACCATCACCACCGCGCCGCTCCCACAGCCCCTCAATGCCCGGCAGGGGCAGGCGCCGCAAAATAGCCAAAACGCCTGCAGCCAAGCGGCGCAGGCGTCCCATACCTCGTTTACACACCCTCAATCGGGCAGGTGCAGGTCATATATCACCTCTTACTCGGGCTTCTTCAGCACATCCTCCGCCATCGCCCGTTCCTGCAGTTGCCCGTGCATCGCCTTAATATCCGCGGGGATCAGCACAATCGCAATCAAAATAAACACAAAGCACAACCCCCACGCAATCAGGCTGATGCTCAAAATCGCCGTCCCCACCGTGAAGTGGTCGGCAATAATCCCCGCAATCAGCGGCGAAGTGGCCGAGCCGATCAGCTCAATGAAATTCTGAATCGCATTGGCAGTCGAGCGCACCTCGGGCAGCGTCACATCGAAAATCGTCGAAAGCACATTCGGTCCGCCAAACGGCATAAAGAAAGCCGTGCCCATCAACAAAACCGCAAACAACAGCACCTGGTCGTTGCCAGTGCTCATCGTAAAATACAGCAGCACCGCGCCCAAAAAGATCCCAATCGCCGCTGCAATCAGCCGCCCGCGCCGCGTCTTACTGAAAAGATAGTCGCCCAACATACCCGCCGCCGGGTTTCCCAACGCCATAAACAACACCGCCGGCGCCATAATCATCAACTGCGTATTGCTGTCATAGCCGCGATCGGTGGCTAAATACCCGAAAATGTAATACGTAATCGTGTTCCACGGAAACACCCCAATGAACCCCTGCGCGAAGACAAAAATCAAGCTGCGCTTCTTAAAGATCGAAAGCGCCGTCTGCCAGCTGAACTTATACTTCGAAGTCTCCACCCCCTTCAGCTCCGCCTCGCTGCTGCCGCGCGGCACATCCTTCACCCCGAAGAAAATCGCAATCGCCAGCAAGATCCCCAGCATGCCGGTAATCACGAAGATCGAGCGCCAGCCGATCATCCCGCCGAGAACCAGCGCCAGCACCATCCCCAGCAGGTAGCCAATCGGTCCGGTCAGCTGCATCGTCCCGAAAATCCTGCCGCGCTTGCTGGGCGGGTAATAGTCGGCCAGCAGGCTCATCATCCCCGGGTAACTCGAATCATCAATACCCGTTGAAGATCGGGCAGCCAAAAAGCCCGGAAAAGTCTTCACAATCGAAGACAACCACGTCGTCGACCCCCAGATGAAAGAGGCCAGCGCCAGCAGCTTGCCGCGGTTGTATCGGTCGTTGAGCCAGCCCCAAACAGGGTAGAGGATCGCCCCCACCAGCAGCGCCCCCGTGTTGATCAACCCCCATTGGGTGTACGTCATGTTGAACGTTTCCATCACCTGCGGCTGCAGCGGTCCAATCAGCAGCTTGTCCGTCTGATGCAGCAGCATAAAGAGAAAGAAGAGCACAGTGGAAGTGCGCGCAGCGCGTTTAAACTTGTCAGTCGTCTCTACAGTCATAAAGTCTCCATTCAACATCGCGTGAGAATCATCAAAGCCCTTAACACCAGTTCAACATCAATGAGTAATTATACAATCCAAAGCAGAAATACCAGCGAAAAATGGCAAAATAAGCGCAAAACTAGCCTACCGCCGCATAAAATTATTGCGTGTATACATTACCATAAACCAAACCGCACCTGCGCGCAGCAGGGCAGGGGGCTCGCGCTTAAATCAAAAACCAGGCGTTCAATCAACTTCATCAGAGCTGATCGAACAAACCTGGTCTTCGTCTCAATCCAACCCGCGGCAGCCCCGCGGGGTTCACAACCCGCTAATTCGCAGCAGGGTTCGCATCGCGCTTCTTCTCGGCTTTCACCGCAAAGTAAGTCAACACCACCGCAATCACAATCGGTATTACACCCAGCACCGCAAAAATCAAGTCTGGCACCATGCGCGTCCACTCAATCGTGCGCATCACCTGGGTCGTCATAAAGGCCGAAGAACGCCCATGCCAATAACCGTTGTTAATCACGTCAATCAACTGCAACACACCGCCCGGGAAGAGCGAGAGCACCACCATCAGCAGCAGGCCGATATTCAACCCCCAGAAGCCCACCTTGATGAACCTCTCCACCTTCTTCCAGGCATCATCCTTCAGCACCTGGCGCAGTGCAAATACCATCAGCGAGAGGCTCAGCATGCCAAACACACCCATCATCGCCGCGTGCCCATGATTCGGCGTCAGCATCGTCCCAACCTCAAAGTAACTGATCACCGGCATGTTAATCAGAAAACCGAACACACCCGCCCCCAGGAAATTCCAAAAACCCACCGCCATCAGGAAGTAGAAAGTCCATTTATGCTTGGTAACCACCTCCCATTCACCGCGGGTAATCTTGATGAAGTCCCAGGCGTCCAGCGTCAGCAGCGTCAGCGGTACCACCTCAAGCGCCGAGAACACAGCCGCCAACGCAATCGTCAGGTTGGTTTGCCCCGTCCAATACCAGTGGTGCCCCGTGCCAACCAACCCGCCAGCCAGGTACAAAATGGCGTCCAGGTAAATCACCCGCAGCGCCGTCTTCTTCGAAACAATCCCCAGCACAAAGAAAATGATCGCGACCATCACCGTGGCGAAAAGCTCAAAGAAACCCTCCACCCACAGGTGAATAATCCAGAAGCGCCAGGTATCCACAATCGTGTAATTCGTCGTGCTGTCAAAGAACATGGCAGGCACATAGAAAAGGGGAATACCAATCGCCGCAAAAATGAACAGCTCAACAATCTCCTTGCGCCCGGGGTGTTGCCTGGCGCCTCTCAGCGCCCGAACCAGCAAGAAAAGCCAGAACAGCAGCCCCACCACCAGCAGATACTGCCATACCCGTCCCAGCTCCAGGTATTCCCAACCCTGGTTGCCCAGCCAAAACCACAACTTGCCCGTCAGATTCTGAATCCCCAGCCATTCGCCTACCAGGCTGCCGACCACCACCAAAACCAGCGCGCCAAACAGCACGTTCAGCAGCAGGCTCTGCTTCTTGGCTTCTTTGCCGCTCATAATCGGCGCCAAAAACAGCGCCCCCGCAATATAAGAGGTCGCAATCCAGAAAATGGCAAGCTGAAGATGCCACGTGCGTACCAGGTTGCTCGGCAGCAGCTTCGTCAGATCAAGCCCATAAAAACTGCCCGGGTCTGCCCGATAATGCGCAATCAGCCCGCCGACCCCCACTTGCGCCAGAAAGAGCAGCGCCACAATCACAAAATACTTGATCGTACCCTTCTGGCTTTCAGTTGCAGGCTGCACCGCCAGCGGCGGATACTCAATCAGAGCCGCCTCCTTAACATTCTTCCAGCCGAGGAAATCCCAGCGCCCAAAGGCAAACAGCACCAACGCCAGCCCCAAAAGCAGCACCGCCACACTGATCGCGCTCCACAAAATCGAGTCCATGGTCAGCGTATTGCCCACAGAGGGATCGTAAGGGAAGTTATTGGTGTAAGAATACGGCTTGTCTGGTCTGTTCGCCACCGACACCCACGACGCCCACGCGAAGAAAGCCGTCAGATCGTGCAGCTCATCAGGGTCGCTGATCAGGTTCGCCGTAAGGCCAGCGTTCTCCTCAGGGTTCTTGAAGAAGTCAGTCCACACCGCAATCTGATTCTCAAAAGATCGCACCTCAGCCGGGGTAAACACCAGCACATGCGTGCTCTCATTGTAGCGGTTCTGCTTAAGCATCAAGATGACGTCAGCCTCAACCTGCTTTCTTTCCAGGTCAGTCAGCAGCTCCAGCCCTTTTTGGTAACGCCCCTGTGCCGCATGCTCGGCTGCATCTACACTCAGGTTGTGCAAATACGCCGCCGAGAAATCCGGGCCCATATAGGCTCCATGCCCCCAAATGCTGCCATTGTTCATCAGCCCATATTTAAGGAACACCTCCTGCCCGCTGCTGATATCCTCGCCGCTGAAAAGCACCTGCCCATCTTCAGTCAGCACTTGTTCAGGGATGGGCGGGGCGGTTACATAGGCATTGACAGTGAGATAGATCAGGATGCCAAAACCAACCAGCATCACAAGGATCACTGCCCGCCGCCACCATGGAGAAAGCTTTTGATTTACATCCTGTTCAGCCATACTCGCACCTCTTCGTTTATAAAAATGTGAAAACCTGGTGAATGATAATAATTGCTAAAAGTATACAAATATTAAATATTAAAGTCAATAACCATCTTTTTTATCCAATATTCAAACCCGCCTCACATCAACACAACTCCTCTCCTCCAATCAGGGTAGGGCAGGAGAGGGGTTGTGTTGAGCATTCAGGCAGTCGCGCCCATCAACTTCGCTGCCTGTATTTACAGAGCCATCAAACCAGCTGTGAAAATCAACCCAAGCTAAAGCAGGGTTGCCGCTGCGCTATTCACTCCGTGCACGTCGCAGTCAGCAGCGTATCCTCCAGGTTGATCGGGATGCTGATCACCTCAAAACTGTCATCTGCCAGCCGAATGTGCAGCGTTACAGCCGTCGCACGCGGGTCAAAGTCAGCCACAATCCGCGCCCGTGAGTCGCCATACTCATCCGATTGGGTAACCGCAAAAGTGTTGCCCAAGTCATCGCTGATCGTCGAATTCTTGAACTCCCAGGTGATGGAGGCATACTTCGGGTCTTCCTGAATGTGCAGCAAATGGATCGAGACAAAATCTCTGCCCGTAGAAGCTTCATGCCCAACGCAAAAATCCTGCAGGAAGATAGAAAACGCGCCGTTGCTGCCATTGTAAGGGTATTGCGCCTTCAGGTCAGCCACAGCGGTCTGCGTGTCCGCAAGCTCCAGCAGCGCCCGGGCAGTTGAGGTAGCCTGGGCAGAGGGAGATAAGCTGGTGGTGTAAAACAACAGGCAGCAGGCAATAATGGCAACACTGCCGGTAATGATCGCAAGCATCTTGGTTATCCGCTTGCTCTTCTCGTCGCGCTGCTTCTGCAACGTTTGCTGCAAAAGCAGGTTGGCCTGCGCAGATTCTCGCCTTAAATTCTCTTGCTTGATGTTCACACCGCACTTCACGCAATAAGCCGAACCAATCGGGTTGACCGCGCCGCATTTGGGGCAGTCCAGCGTAGTTTTCGCCCCGCACTCGCTGCAATGCAGCGCATCGGCAGGGTTTAGCGTGCCGCATTCAGGGCACAAAAACCCATCACCGGGGGTTTTCTCCGCCTGGAAATAGTTAATCGACCCGCAGAAAGGACATTGAACTTTACCGCCCTTGGCAGTCATGTTGAGCGGTCCGCCGCAAGCCTGACACTTATGAACAAGCATATTCGCCATTTACCCTCCAAAACCATATGGCGGCGCAGTGGTTGAATAATACATCACGCCGTTGTAAAGGAATCAATGATCAATTTTAGCACTGTGAGGAAAAAAACAATGCCTTTCTCGATTAAGCAACCTAATCTCCAGCCCATTTGCCTCCCGCAGCGGTGGCGTGTCACGTATTTTGCTGATCATGCCAAACCTTGACAACCTTGCGCCTTTTTCAATCCTCCTGTTTCGAGGGTCTCTTTCTATCTTGATAGAACCCAACCAAGCGCACATTTACTGAAAAAAGCTTCTATTATTAATACCGATTATTTATACTAATCGGTATTAATAATTTTTTCAACATAAAACACACAACACAATAAAAAAACCACCCTCACAGGTGGTTTCAAATAATGCGCGCTGCCTGAAATCTTCAGGGCATACGGTAACGTGCCACACAACCAAACGATTAGTCGGCGATCTTCTGCTTGAGATGATCCGGCAGCAGCAGCGAGATCAGGAAGGACACGATGCTCACTGTAAGCCCGCCCCAAACCGCCGGCCATATGCCATCCACATGGAAGCCGATGTTGAACCAATTGGAGGTCATGTACGATGCCAGGTAGAACGCGGCGCCGTTGACGACCACCAGGAACAGCCCCATTGTCAACACAATGCAGCCGCAAGAAAGCAGCGTCAGCAGCGGGCGTACAAAAGCGTTCACCAAACCAAGGATGAGCGCCATAAATACAACCACAAGCCAGCCGCGTTCGCCATCAACACTAATGCCGGGCACCAGGTACACTGCCGCGGCGACGGCAAGCGATGTAATGATCCAACGAATTACAAATCTCATTTTATCTTCTCCTCATAGTAAAAATGTTGTTAATGTAAAACCCCAGAAAAGGTTTCTTGGATACGAAGGGATCAAACTAACAAGGGACTTTTCTCTCTCCCCTTCTCCAGCACCTCATAGGTACTATAAAATTATATCAGGTTCAAAGGAATATCTTCTCTGCAATTTCTTATCTGATACAATGCCTATGCGCAGATAGTCTCCCAGCTCTTCTTTTCCTTTCCATTGACAAAACGCCACCGTTCGGGTTTATAATCCACCGCGTTACACTAAATCATTTTTTATGGAGATACACAAAATGTTACTCAGCAAGACAAGCAACAAAGTAAAACCTGTTTCATCGTTCCGTTTATTGTGGCTGATTGCCGGCCTGCTCGTAATTGCTCTGCTGGCAGGCTGTTCCGGCCAACAACCCACTGCTGATGTGGCTGTCGACGAAACCGACACCCCTGCCGAAGCCACTGCTCTGCCCACCAGCACAGTCGCCCCCACCGCAGAACCGCGCCCCTTTGGTGAGTTTTCACTCGGTTGGAAAGGCCTCACCTACGATACGTGCACTTTGGCTGAAGAAACCACCACCTTCCAAACCGCAACCTTAAATCAGGGTGAGTTCATCTATTTCGTTTCCCCCTTCGAGCCCGCCGATGTCGGCAACTCCATCCAATGGAAGGTCATCCGCCCCGATGGCAGCAACGCCTACGATGCCACCAGCAAAATTTACGATTCCGCTAATTTTTGCTTCTGGCAGGGTATCATGCTTGCTAATGAAGACCCCGGTACCTACAAACTCGAAATTGTCGACTGGAACAACAACGCCACCTCCTTCGACCTCACTCTCGAGTAAGCTCCAAATTCAAACCAGATCCATCGTTAAACAAATCACCCCAGTCAAAAAACTGGGGTGAAAATTTTCATTCTCATTCTTTGGCTGGATTATCGCAGCTGTTCAACCAGATAGTTCTGAATCCCCATCTGGCCGATTTGCGCCAACTGCGCTTCGAGCCAATCAGCATGGGCTTCTTCATCCAACAAAATCGTGGCAACCAGGTCAGCAGAACCGTTATCACCTTCATCACCAGTCAACGCCACAGCCTTGTTGTAATCTCTGATCGCACCTTCTTCGGCCGCGTAATCATTCTCAATCATTTGAGCCACGTCGCTGCCGATCTCGATCTTCTTTAAAACGTTTACTACTGGTATGCCGCCCAAGAAGAGCACACGCGCGATGAGTTCTTCTGCGTGTTTCATTTCCTGTATGGCGCGTTTTTCAATCGCTTCATACAGTTTCACATAACCCCAGCTGCCGCACATCTTCGCATGCACCATATACTGGTTAACGGCAGTTAGTTCATCGGACAGCAAATTGTTAAGTGTATCAATTACCTTCTTATTACCTTTCATAATGTCACCTCCGTACCTGAATTATAACCTCATATGCGGAAATCAGACAATAAATGATAGGCACAGAACCGCTCTTCGCCTCCCGCCTCACGCAAGCACAGCGGGTAGAATTGATCGGCTTGCTGTCCCTGATCAATGTCAAATGCAGTTATTTACCCGCGCGTGTCAGGTGCGGGTCAAGCGTATCACGCAGCCCATCGCCAAGCAGATTAAAACCCAGCACGGTAAACATAATTGCAATTCCAGGGAAGATCACCAAGTGTGGCGCGCTGAAAATGCTATTCTTCTCTTCTCCCAGCATCAAACCCCACTCCGGACGCGGCGGTTCAGCGCCCAGCCCCAGGAACGACAGCGCCGCAGCATCCAGAATGGCGGTGGCGATCCCTAACGTACCCTGCACAATCAGCGGGGTCATCGCATTCGGCAAAATCCGTTTGAACAAGATGTGCAACCCCGAAGCCCCCAACGCCCGCGATGCCTGCACAAATTCAAGGTCGCGTACCTGCAGCACTGTAGAGCGCACCAACCGCGCAAAACGCGGAATCGAGACAATACCTATCGCCAGCAGCGCATTGATAAGCCCCGTGCCCAAAATCGAGACAATGGCAATCGCCAGCAGCAGGCTCGGAAACGCCATCAACACATCCATCAGACGCATCAACAGGTTATCCAGCCAGCCTCCTGTGTATGCAGCCACCGCGCCGATGAGTGTGCCGATGAGAATAGCAAACGCCATGGTCACCACACCCACCTGCAGCGAGAGGCGTGACCCATAAATCACCCGTGAGAACAAATCACGGCTATTGCTGTCTACGCCGAAAAGATGCTGCGGCTGCTCTTTAGGGCAGCCCAAAACATGAATGCAGGGCGGTGATCGCCTTTTTGAGCCCCTCAATATTTGGGTGGGGTCATGCGGCGCAATTAACGGCGCAAAAATGGCTATGATGAGCAGAATACCTAAAATAACAATGCCCGCCCTCCCCGAG
>JAGOVY010000012.1 GCA_018060515.1 Anaerolineaceae bacterium
ATGCCTGGAACCTTCGGACAGAGTTGATGTCCGTACTACTTTCCGAAACCTTAAAGAATCTTCAGTAACATTATCATTTGAACGAATGGCTACTCGTCAGTAACATTATCATTTGACTTGACACGTCTCGTGTACTAACAATCATCACCATGAATTTGATTTTACATTGTTTTTACATTGTAACACTTCACCCAGTCAATCGTTACATGTGGTCTATACAACTGATTGGCCGAACACTCATTAACTTTTTTAAGTCTCAGATAATCACTTGCCTGTGCCTGAGTTCAAACTTATAATTTCAAGCATGCCTGCCACAAAACACGACCCCAAAAAACGATGGCTGAACCTGATGCTGATTTTCATTCTGCTCGCTGTAATCAGCCTCTGGCTTGTCTTCACCCCGCCTAAGCTGGAGGGCAAGTTTCATGCAGTCGGTTACGCGGTCTGCCATCAGCTTGACAGCCACTCTTACAGCCTGGGCGGCAAGGTTCTTCCCTTGTGCGCTCGCTGCAGCGGGACTTTTCTGGGCGTGTTGATCACCTTGATCACCCTTAACTCTAAAACGCGCCGCAGCGGCTTTCCATCGCGCTTGAAACAAGCCGTATTGCTGGCTTTCTTCCTGTTTTTTGCCATCGATGGGGTTAATGCCAGCCTGCCGCTGCTTGGGATGACGTCGCTTTACCCCTCCTCCAATCTTCTGCGCCTCATCAGCGGGTTGCTTTTCGGTATCACGCTGGCAAACGTAGTCCTTCCGCTTTGGCATCAGACGCTTTGGATAGAGCCAAACCCCGAGCCGCTTTTCAATCGCTGGCGTCAGCTTGGGTTACTGTTGTTGTTGGCTGCATTTGCCGGCATTTTGGTAGTTTCAGATTTCGCTTGGCTTTATTACCCAATCGCTTTGTTATCCACAGCGAGTATCATCTTGATATTGTCGATGGTTTATACCTTGCTCTGGTGCATCCTCTTAAAAAAGGAAAACAGCCTGCATCGTTTCGGCGATGGCACTCGTATATATATCGCCGGTTTAATCACGGCAATAATCCAGATCGGGGTGATGAATCTCATCCGCTACCTGCTCAGCGGAAGCTGGTAAACAGTAAAGGAAACAAGAAAATGGACATCTTCAGCATTTTTACCGCATTCGGACTATCAGCCAGCGCTGGTTTGAACGCTTATATTCCGCTGCTCGTGGTGGCGTTAATGGCGAAGTTCACCAACCTCATCAATCTGCAGGAACCCTGGAACCTGATGACCTCTTGGTGGGTCATTGGCGTGTTAATTGTATTGACTATTGTTGAGATCCTGGCAGATATGTTCCCCGGTGTCAACCACATCAATGATATTGTGCAATCCTTCATCCGCCCGACCGCTGGCGCTGTTGTATTCGCTGCCGCTGCCAGCCAAATTGGCGATGTAAACCCTACCCTGGGTTTAATTGCAGGTTTGTTCGTTTCAGGCTCAGTGCACGCCGTGAAAACATTGGCGGTACGCCCGGCAATAAACGCAGCTTCCGGCGGTTTGGGCAACGTGCCTGCTTCGATCGGTGAACAGGCAAGCTCTACCTTTCTCGCGGTGTTCTCAATCATCATTCCGGTGCTCGTTGCCATCATTCTCATTCTGCTGTTGATCATCATCGCCATTTGGGCGAACAACCGAAAACAGAAAAAGACGGCCCGCAGCTCAGAGTGACACAGCCAAGCACTAACTCTGAAGAGAAGGATCGCGCTGCTTTTGTGCAAAAGCGCAAAACCCAAATGGGGCTGATTGCTCTGATTATGGTTGTTTCAACCTGTCTCACAACCTCATTGCTGTTATTGTTTTTTTGGCTGGCTTATAACTATTTGATGCGCTAATCACATTCGTTGATTGGTCAACCAGCCTATTCTGGAATGAGCAGCACTTCATCAGCAGCCAAATCCAGGGTTACCTGTTCGCCGACTGGCATTGGATGCGCTGAGACAAACTCCAGACCCATGCCAGAACAAACGCGTAACCTTACACGATAGTGGTCGCCCAGAAAACGGTTTTCTTCGACCATCCCGTTAATGCTGCCTGCAGTTTGGCCGAGGC
Organism: Anaerolineaceae bacterium; assembly: GCA_018060515.1. GTDB lineage: Bacteria > Chloroflexota > Anaerolineae > Anaerolineales > Anaerolineaceae > UBA6107. The sequence continues at coordinate 2,071 of JAGOVY010000012.1, forward strand.
CGGGCTTAATCAGAGAAGAGGATTTGATCAGCACAGTAACATTTTCCCCGAGGTTTACAGTCCGCGGCTGCGTAGTAGCGAGCAGGTGCAGTTTGCCGCACTCTGTTTCTACTTCAAGCGGGTTGAGCGAGGTCACTTTGCCATGAACCAGGTTCCCCATTGCCAAAAAACCTGCCACCCAACTGTTGGCTGGCTGACGAAAGATATCATCGGGTGAACCATCCTGTACGACGCGCCCATTGTGCAGCAACGCCAACCGGTCAGACATAAAAAGCGCTTCGTCCTGATCATGCGTCACATAAATTGCCGGAATGCTTGAAGCATGCAGCACAGCGCGCAACTCTGCTTGCAAGTCAACCCGCAGGTTTCGATCGAGTGCAGCCAGGGGTTCGTCAAGCATCAAGAGCTGCGGTTCACAAGCCAGCGCACGAGCCAATGCAATGCGCTGCTGTTCTCCGCCAGAAAGATCAGTGACGCGACGTTGTGCAAACCCGGGCATATTTACCTGTACGAGGGCATTTTCAACCCTGCCTTTGATCTCCTCACGCGCAAACCGCTGCATGCGCAAACCAAACGCCACGTTCTCCCAAACATTCAAATGCGGGAAAAGTGCATAGTCTTGGAACATCAAACCAAAGCGGCGTTGATGAACCGGAACGTTGCTCATATCCACTCCATTCCAAAGCACCCGGCCGCTATCCTGCGTTTCAATCCCTGCGATAATATGCAAAATAGTGCTTTTCCCACTGCCCGAGCTGCCGAGCAAACAAAGAATCTCGTCTGAACCAACCTGCATATTCACCCCTTTTAACAAGAGTTTTCCTTCATATTCTTTGTGGATGTTTTCAAGGCTTAGTTGATTCATGCGTATCCCTTTAATCTGTCCCATTAAAAGCACGGCTCAAACTTTCAAGCAAGCCGATACTCAGGGCGCAAATGACAATAAGAATCGTAGCCATCGCCAGCGCCTGCCCATAGTTCAACGCGCCGGGTTGAGAAAGATAACGGAAAATTGCAACCGGCATCGTTGGGGTGTCTGCGCGCGCGATAAACGAGGTTGCGCCGAACTCCCCCAGTGAGATGGTGAAGGCAAAAAGCCCGCCCATCAACAACGAGCGGCTGATCAGCTTCATCTCCACTTGCCACCATACCCTCAGCGGTGTTGCCCCGAGAACCGCTGCCGATTGTCGCAGCGAATCTGGAATGGAAGCCAGCGCCGGCTGTACCGCTCTGAGAACAAAAGGCATGGCAATCAGGCTATGCGCCAGCGGCACCAGCCACGGAAACGAAGTACGCGCCAATGGTGAATTGCTAAACGCCACGATGAAGCCCAACCCCAGTGTCACCGCTGAAGCCCCGAAGGGCAGCATTACCAACAGATCAAGCCAGCGTTTTGCAGCAGGACGTTTGACAAAGGCAAAAGCCAGCAGAGTTCCGGCGATGAGTGATATCAGCATGGTGATGGCGGCGTATTGCAGAGAATTGGAAATTGCAGCTACAGGCGATACATAAAAAATACTGCCATGCCGGTTAACAAATAATTCACGGTAAAAATCCAATGTAAACCCGCCAAAAACCGTACCGCGTTGCCCGCGATCTGGTTCGAGGCGCAACATCGAACGGCTAACAAGCGCCAGAAGCGGGAATAACTGAAGCAGAATCAGGAAAACGACCGTCAGCCAGACGATGAACTTCTCCACCAGGGCGCGTGGTTTCGCCAGTCCTTCTCCGCGCAGGCGTGGGAACAGCGGCACGGCTTGATGCTGACTGCCGAGGTTGTACAGCCAGAGAATCACGAGCGTGCACACAAGCTGGATAATGGAAAGCAGTCCTGCCATCGGCAGGTTGAGGTAGTAGAGCGTCTGGGTGTAAATTGCCACCTCCAGCGTGGCAAAGCCCGGACCACCTAACATAAGGATGACACCAAAGCTGGTGAAATTAAAAAGGAAAACCAGCAGCGTCGCCGAAAATATCGAACGGCGCAACAAGGGGAAGACAAGCTTGGTAAAGGTCTTCAAAGGAGAAGCGCCGAGCACACGCGCGCTTTGTTCCAGCCGCGGATCCAGTTGCGACCAGGCGCTGCCTACCACCCGGATAATTATTGCGATGTTGTAGAAAATGTGCGCGAGTAAAATTGCCCAGAAGGTGTTCAGGAATGTGATCGGCGGAACTTGTGAAGCGGTAAATTTCATCAATATTATATTTACCCATCCGCGCGGGCCGAGCAGTGCATTGAAGGCTGCCGCTGCCACCACCGTTGGCAATATAAAAGGCAGCATCGTCAGCAAACGCAGCGCGCGCCGGCCGGTAAAGTTATAACGCGCAAAAACAAACGCTGCCGGTAAACCAAACAGCAGCGTCAACAACGTTGATAGCGAAGCCTGATAAATGGTGAACCACAATGGTTTGATCACCGCAGACCATGTGATTGTGCCGCTGCGCTCAAACATCACACGCAAAATTGACGCCAAAGGCACGAAGAAGAAAACCAGCAGCAAAACCAGCGGCAAACCCCAAAGGAGGAACCCCGACCGGTTGATCGCGTTCTTCATTATTACTTCATGCTCACGGAAGCATCAGCCGGCTCCACGCGGCAATCCATTCTTCGCGTTTGTTGGCAATCAGCACCGAATCCAATGTGGCTGGTTCTTCAGGAACCATCGCAAAGCGGATAAACGCATCGGGTAGAACTGCCTCAGGATTGACCGGGTAAACAAACATCTGCAGCGGCATATCTTCCTGAAAGGCAGGGCTGAGCATAAAATCAATGAACCTTTGTGCCATTTCAGGGTGTTTTGCCCCCTTGAGAACGCCGGCAAATTCCACCTGGCGAAAACAAGAATTGCCCTCAATGATTGACCCGGTGGGGGTTTCAGCGAGCGGCTGCTCAGCAAAAATCACCTCAGCGACCGGGCTGCTGGCATATGATACGACCATCGGTTGCGCTCCACGCCCTGATGAAGCGGAGAAGTTGGTGTAGTAAGCAGTTTCCCAATCGTTTACCACTACCACGCCATTGCTTTTGAGTGCCTGCCAGAAATCCAGATAGCCGGCTTCACCATATTCAGAGATGGTCGCTAATAAAAACGCCAGCCCCGGTGATGAGGTGGCCGGGTTTTGGACAACAAGCAAGGCTGCGCCATCTCTCGCCTGATAATCTGGCTTCGAAAGATCAGAAAGTGTTTGCGGTACAGCCAACCCGCTTTCTGCGAACCAGGCTTTGTCGTAGTTAATGCAAACATCTCCGTAGCTGATAGGGGTTACTGTACCTAATGTTCCATCGCTGAACTCATCAGGAACTTTGGCAAGAGCATCAGGGGTGTAAGGCTCAAAGATTTGCTCTTGAATTGCGCGTGAGAGAAAGGTGTTATCCACACCAAAAAACACATCCGCTTCAGGGTTGTTTTTGGTCAGAATGGCGCGGTTTAATGCCGCTCCCGTGTCTCCGGCCTTGATAAACAACACCGTGACGTTGTTTTCTTCCTCAAAGGCGGCAATCACGGCTTCAGAAACAGAAAAAGAATCGTGCGTCATCACCGTCAGTGTGCTGTCGGCTGCTGTCATTGGGGTGCTGCGCCCGCAAGCTGCCAGTATCAAGGCGGCTGTAATTAATGAAAATCCAAGAATCCAACGTTTCATTCTATTTCTCGCAATCTTTGATGAACACATAGAAGAACTCCATCTACAATGGATACACTCGCCTGATCAGTGAGCATGACGTTGCTTAAGCCACGGCTGCGGTAGAAGATAAGGCTCTCATCTGCGAGTGGGTATTTCAACCCATTGGTTGTAATACCGCGTACAATCGGTGAAAGCGGTAATAACGAGATAATGTCGCCTGGCGTACCGCACACCTCGGCTGCCCGCCGAACAAGAATGACTTCCTGCAATCCATCGTCTATTCGGGCATCAATTCCATTTAGAACCGGCAGGTTGAGCAAATAAATATTTGAAAGCGTCTGATCAAAACGCCCGCCCATGGCAGCAGTAATCGTAATCCGTTTGCACCCTGAATTCACCGCTTCGTGTAACGCCAACTCGAGGTCCGTCTCATCTTTGTCCATCGGAAATTTCATCACCTTGGCGCCTTTGGATTGTGCCCAATTGACCTGATCATCGGTTACCGAATCAAGATCGCCGATAAGCAGGTCAGGCACGAAGCCCAACGCCTGCATGTGCGTCAATCCGCCATCGGCTGCAATAAGCAAATCAGCATTGGCTGCCATACTGATGGCACTTTTGGGATTGACCAATTCGCCATTGGCAAATACAAGTGCATGTTTTTCTGACATAAGCAAAGCCCTCCACCAGGGAGGGCGACTCTCGGAAAAAACATCCCTCCGCCGGCATAATCCGGATCAGGTAATGCGGGTCAAGGAAAAATCCCTACTCTCAGCCCGTTATTCCGGGCTCCCCGTTGCGATCTTTAATTGAGTATAGATTGGCATGGGATAGATGTCAAGAGGAAATTTTCGTACAGTGGGAATTAATTCTCATCACTCACGAACCGCAATGATATCCAGAAACCGGCAAACACTTTTTATGCAGCAGAATGGAGAAACGCCTTAAGAAACAGCAGCCCACATCAGGCTTTCTTCGACTCCATTTCAAAACCAGGCACACGCGTCTTGCGCTCAAGGTACTTCAGTCCCCCATTCAGAATAAACACCATTATCAGGTAGATGACTGCCACCGCCAGATAGCTGCCAATCGGGTCATAAGTTTCAGCAGCCGCCCGCTTGGCTTTCGCCATCAGGTCTTGCACGGCGATGAGAAAAACGATAGCCGTGGTTTTCAGCAGCGAAATCGGCTCATTCGCCCAGGCCGGAATCACCAGACGCAGTGCCTGTGGCAGTATGACATACCAGATAGTTTTCCAGCGCGAAAGTCCAATCGACCGCCCCGCTGTCATTTGCGATTCTCCGATCGATAAAATGGCGCCGCGAAAATACTCTGCCTGATAGGCCGCGCTGTTTAAACCCAATGCCAGGTAAGCTGCCAGTGTTTTTGAAAACGTAACGCCTATGGAAGGCAAGCCATAATAAATGATGAACAATTGCACCAACAGCGGTGTGCCCCTGAAGAGTTCGATGTAGCCGATCGAGATTGTCTTTAGCCATTTGGGGCCATAGACACGAGAAACCGCCAACATAATGCCTAAAGCAAAGCCGATGGTTAAGCCCACGATTGTCAACTCAATCGTAACCCCGGCGCCTTTGATAAAGTCAGGCAAATAGCGCTTGAAAATCTCGATCCAGCTTCCCATTTACTTTTCTTCTTCTTTCTTACCGTACAGCTCAGTAATCTTCCACAGAAACTCGCGCGTGCGTTCGTGTTTTGGATTGTAGAAGAGATCATGCGGCGAACCTTCTTCAACAATGCTGCCTTTTTCAAGGAAAACTATTCGGTCAGCCACTTCGCGGGCAAAACCCATTTCGTGCGTCACGACCATCATCGTCATACCCTCTAATGCAAGTTGGCGCATCACTTCCAATACCTCGCCAATCAGCTCAGGGTCGAGCGCAGAAGTTGGTTCATCGAAGAGCATGATACGCGGATCCATGGCAAGCGCCCGGGCAATCGCCACCCTTTGCTGTTGTCCGCCGGAGAGCTGTCCGGGGTAATGGTGGGCGCGGTCAGACAAGCCTACGCGGTCGAGTTCGCTCATCGCTTTGGTGTGAGCTGCTTCGGGTTTCAGATGCCGCACCTTGGTTAACCCCAGCATCACATTATCCAAAGCAGTGAGGTGATTAAAAAGTAAGAAATTTTGAAAAACCATGCCGATATGCTGTCGCACTTTGTCTTCGTCACAGCTTTTTGCAGTAATCTCTTCGCCATCCAGCCAAATCTTACCGCTCTCTGCGCGAGTCAGCAGGTTTACACACCGCAGCAGGGTGCTTTTTCCAGTTCCGCTCGGGCCAATGATCACAATATTGTCGCCTTCGTTTACCACCAAGTCAATATCGTGAAACACAACATGGTCGCCATATTTTTTGGTAAGCTTTTCGATGGTAAGAATCGGTTTTGCCAAATCTGCCTCCAATTTACGGGTTGGCTGGAATTCGTATCCGCCGGTCCAACAAATCCAAGAGGCGGTTGGCGATGAAAACAAGGATAAAGTAGATTGCACCGGCCGCGGCATACGCCAAAAACGGCTGTTGAGTACTGGCGCTGATGAGCTGAGCGCGGCGCAGAATTTCGGGCACTCCAAGCGCATATACCAACGAAGAATCTTTAATCACAATTGCCACTTCGTTGGACCACGGCGGAATTGCCAATCTTAATGTTTGCGGCAATACAATGTAGCGAATCGCCTGGATCTTGCTCATGCCAATGGCACGTGCAGCCATCATCTGCCCACCGCTAACTGATAGAATAGCGCCGCGGATGATTTCCATCTGATAGGCGCTGGTCACAATTCCCAACGAAACCGAACCCGCCCAAAATGGTGAGAGATTAATACTGCCCGAGACGATGAAGTAGAGGATAAATAGCAGGACGATAGGCGGAATGCCGCGCATCAATGTGCTGTAAACTGAAGTTAACCTTTGGGCTGTCTTACCGCCATAAACATTCAAAAGGGAGAGTATTACACCGATGACCAAACCGGCTGGCAGGGCAATCAGGGTGACAGCAATTGTATAAGCGGTACCCGAAACAATGTATTGCAAAAACTTGGCAATATCCACTGCCTGCTCACTCCTCACTTAAGTAATACACATTCTCCAGCGGGGTAAATCTATTGCAAATACTTGATGGGTAAAGGCTCTCGCTAACCCGTCGAAAGCCTTTACCCATTGCATTACAGGATTACTCTGAGAAATACTTCACTGAGAGTTGAAGGATGAAACCTTCTTCGCGCAACTGGGCGATGATGCGGTTGATCTCTTCACGTAATGAAGTATCGCCTTCAGGAACAACGATGTTCAAGGGTCCGGTGGAAAGTACGCCCTGATAGACAATTTTCATCCCGCCAAATTTTTCTACCAGCGCTTTGGCTGCAACATAATCAGCCATAATCACCTGAACTCTGCCCGCCTGCAGGTCCATAAACGCCTGGTCCACGCGCTCATAACGGAAGAGCGTATCAGCAGTTAACTTGCCAGTCGCTTCAAAGTTATCAGTCAACCAGCTATCCTGCACCGTTCCTGATTGAACACCAACAATGAATTGGTCGAGGTTCTCTGGGGTGGGCATGTCACCGCTGAGGGTTTCCAACACAACCAGGGAATCTTCAGTAGTGTAATACTCATCTGTAAAATCAACCGTTTTGTCGCGTTCTGCATCATAGTTGAAGGCCGCGATTGCGGTATCGATCTTGCCGCCCTGAACAGCAGCAATCAAACTGTCAAAAGGCATATCCACCCAAACAACTGTAACCCCCATTCTTTTTCCTACTTCTTCCATCAGTTCAACATCAAATCCGGTTGTCTTTCCTGCCTCATCGACATATTCGAACGGAGGATAGTCTGCCGAGGTACCAACCTCCAACTTGCCATCTTTTTTAATTTCTTCCAGATGATCTGCAGATGAGGAACACGCAACCAATGCAAATACCATTACCAGTGCAATTGCAAGATAAAACAGGCGTTTCATATTTTCCTCCAAATTTTTCAAATTACAAAAGTGATATTGATAAGAATATTATATAACAATTATTTTTTTCAACGTCCTCAGCCTTTCGTTTTGAAACATCAGCCTTTCGCCTTCGGTTGTGAATGAAACATCCTGTATAATTGGCGGGTAGGTAGCAATCAAATCGTCACGGAGCACAAGTTGCCGCCATTAATCAAGTTCGACCGCGTTACGTATCATCATCCAGGAAGTAATAAAACTTCCCCGCCCGCGCTAAATGATATTTCAATAAATATCGAACCTGGAGAATGGATTGCCATTGTCGGTGCAAACGGTTCCGGTAAAACCACCTTTGCGCGGCATTGCAATGCCTTATTGTTGCCCAGCAGCGGGCAGGTTACCATTGAAGGTCGGGATACCGCCGAGCGAGCCAACATCCCCCAAATCCGCGCACGGGTGGGTATGGTGTTTCAGAACCCCGAAGACCAGATCGTCGCTACCCTCATCGAAGAGGATACCGCTTTTGGACCGGAGAACCTTGCAGTTCCGCCGGCAGAAATTCGGCAGCGTGTGGCGGCAGCCTTAAAAACCGTCAGCATGGCAGGTCATACTGAACAACTGCCTCACCTTCTATCGGCCGGACAAAAACAACGAGTTGCCTTGGCAGGTGTACTGGCAATGCAGCCGGATTGCATCATCTTTGACGAATCGACCGCCATGCTCGACCCGCGTGGCCGGCAAGACGTACTGGCAGAAATGCAATCATTGCACAATCGCGGTATTACCGTTCTCTTTATCACTCACTTTATGGAGGAAGCTGCCCGCGCCGACCGTGTCTTAGCGCTGTGCGGCGGCAGTTTGGTGTTCGATGGGTTACCCAAAGATCTGTTTGCCGATAGCGAGCGCCTGCGAGCCTGTGGTTTGGAGCAGCCCTCCACGCTGATGCTCCTGAATGAGATACGCCGGTTGGATTCCAGACTGGCGGCACTGCCTTCGGAATTTGAACCGGCATTGGCTCAAATCCCTCAATACAATGGGGCAATCCACCGCCCATTTGAACAGCTTTCGCCGATGAGCGGAGAAATACTGATCGAGGCGGAAAACCTGAGCCATACCTACCTTGACCATACCCCATTGGCACATCAGGCGCTTTATGATGTAACTATGCAGGTTTTTAGCGGTGCAACGCATGGTTTCTGTGGGGCAACCGGTTCCGGTAAATCCACCCTGCTGCAGCACCTCAACGGTCTCTATCGCCCGCAAAGTGGAAAGCTGCGTATCGGTCCATATTCGTTTTCAGACCCCAATCTGGATATCAAAGCCGTGCGGCGATACGCCGGGCTGGTGTTCCAAAACCCAGAGATTTATTTCTTCGAACAATACGTTGGCGATGAAATTGCTTACGGACCGAAGAACCTTTATGGAAAAGAGGGGCTCGCGAAAAGAGTAAGAGAAGCAATGGAATTGGTAGGTTTGGATTTTGAAAAATTCAAAGACCGGGTCACGTACACCCTCAGCGGAGGAGAAAAACGTAAAGTCGCGCTTGCCGCCACCCTGGCAATGCAGCCCACGCTGCTAATCCTCGACGAACCGACTGCCGGGCTCGACCCTGCTTCAAGGCGTAACCTGCATACCGTCCTTAATCATTCAAAGCAAAGCGGCGTCGAGCTCATCCTAAGTTCACACAGCATGGGCGATATCACTGAACTTACTGAGAATCTCACCATCATGTCTAAAGGGCGATCACTGCGAACAGGCAACACTGCTGACCTCTTTAATGATACACAACTTATTGATGAAGCATCCCTTGGGCAGCCATCCATCGTCAAGCTGGCGGTAGCCATGCGCGCCAAAGGTTGGCCGATACCTCAACGTGTGGTGCGCGCTGAACAGCTGTTCAGCGCCCTTCGCGCAATAAACACAGGAGGGAGCAAATGAGTGAATTTGACTTCCTCTCTCGCATCCCATTAGGGCAGTACCTCCCTACCGGTTCACCAATACACCATCTCGACCCTCGCGCGAAGATCATCATGTTTGGCGGGCTATTGATGGCGATTACATTTACCGGTTCTTATTATGGGCTTGGTATCGCCATAGCCGTTCTCTTGCTGATGCTACTGCTTTCAAAAATCCCATTCGGTTTTGCCCTTAAGGGTTTACTTGCACCGCTTCCTTTCCTGTTGATTATTGCCGTCATCCAGGTCTTCTTCTATTCAAGTATGATTGACCCTCAGGTGCTTTTCACCATCGGCAAAATTCGAATTACACTGGCAGGAGTAATGGCAGGGGTGATGCTCCTCATTCGTTTCTGTGGGTTGATTCTTACAATCAGCATGATGAGTTTCGTAATTTCAACCTCTGAATTGCTGCATGGGCTCACCCGTCTGCTCGCGCCTCTCAACCGTATCGGAATTCACACTATGGATTTCATTATGACCATCCAGGTGATGCTGCGTTTTCTGCCTTTTCTGGCACAATCAGCCGAGCGTATCGCCAAAGCCCAGGCTTCACGCGGCTCAGATTGGGGACAGAAAAGCAAGGGCTTGATGAACCGAATTCGACAGGTCATCCCGATGATCATCCCCCTTTTCATCACCAGCCTGCGCCGCTCTGAAAACCTTGCACTCGCCATGGACGCGCGCGCTTATGGTGTGCTTAATACGCGCACAAGTATGGCTGTTTTACATTTCACCTGGATTGACGCTTTAGCGGTTGTAATTAGCATAATGGTCTCACTCGCGATTTTTCTCGTGTGAGACCATTATTAAGTGAGATTGAAAAAGAATTATTCGACCAGGTCTGACCCTTTACGTCTGCCAACTGTGAATTGTCGATAAGCAGCAACCACCAACAGTGTGATCAATGCTGAAACTCCAGCTTCAGGAAGGCCGGAAACCAACGCGATACTGCCCAGCGCTTTCCATAAATTATCACCCAATACTTGTGTCACCAGAGGTGTGCGGCCAAAGAACAACCCAAGCGCGCCAAGCACGAGGATTGTATTGGTTAGGCTACCGGCGATACCTGCGGCTATCAACCCGACAACCGGCCATTTCTTGAGAAGCGACCATACCGCCCATGCAGCCGGGCCGATAAAGAGCCGTGGAAGAACCGCCAGCAACGGATTGGTGAAGAGCGGATCGAGCGGACCGGTCGGAGCAATTGCCGCCTGAAGCATGCTGAACAAACCAAAAATCAACCCAATCCCCATGCCCACAATGGGGCCTTCAAGTATGGCGCCGATAATTACTGGAACAGCCATGATAGTAAGAGAAATACCGCCAAACCACGGTATGAACCCCCAGTGCGTCAGCCCCAGGAGGATAGTGATTGCCCCCAAGACTGCGGTAACAACGATTTTTCTGGTTCTATTTTGTGCCATGTATCACTCCATAATTTATTTTTATGTTCTCAGGCATCATTATCGGTTTCCCAGAGGTTTTAATACACCCAAACCCTGGTTGTTCTGAGTTATCTCGGGATTGCCATAATACTCAATCACACCAGCCCCTGAGATACTTGCGTTCATCGTCTTCTGAGCCCATACAGTCGCAGTGCCAACTCCTCCGAGTTGGATGCTGACGTTGCCGGCTTCAAGCCTGCCGGCTTTCAATGAGCCTGCGCCGCTCATATTTGCGCTCATTTCTTCAGCCTTCCCTGCCAGATCAATGACTCCAACACCTGAAAGATTCACCGCCAGCGAGGCTGTGTTCAGCTCACCTACGGTAATCAAACCTGGGCCGCTAATCATGAGGGATAGATTGGGGCTTTCAATTTTCGGTGTATCCAGGCTGCCAACACTGGTGAGGCTAAGAGATTTGATCTCTTTCATTGTGATACTGAAGACAATCTTATCTCCGCTCAAACTTCGAATACCTGTCCAGTCTTTCCAGTTTTCCTGGTAATCAATGGACAAAACGCCGTCTTGAACCACCGTTTTAATTCGAGAACAGATTTCAGGCTGAGCGAAAATTACAAGTTCTTCATGGTCGCCCTGGCGCAGCTCAACCCTGCCCATCCCTCTGAATAGCAAGGAGGAAAAATTGCTCACTTCTCGTTTCTCTTGGTTGCCATACTGATTGCTCATCTTGCTCCTTTCTGATAAGCATCGAACATTACTCCAATTGAGTCGCTCAGATGATTATAGCATTCACTATCCATATAATTTTACCTGATTTGTCTTATAATCAATCAAAATAAAATATTTGAGGAGTCAAAATGACCATGCAAACACCACCCAGGTGGGACTTATCGAATGTGTTCCCTTCACTTAATTCTGATGAATACAATGCCGCTTTTAAAAACCTTAACGCCTTGCTCGCTGAAATCGAAACACTGATCAAGGAAAAAACCTCAACCACAACAGGTGCAGAACCTGCTTCTGAGCTTTCCGCGCTCGCTGTGGAGATTATTGATCGTTATAACGTCATTTTGCTTCTCGCGGGAACGATTCGCGCGTATATTGAATCCTTTATCACAACGGATTCATATAACAAGGAAGCCCTGCGCCGGGAATCAGAATTCGACCTGGTGGGAATGAAGCTCAATCAAATTGAAACTCAGATCCTTGCCTGGATAGGGAAAATATCGTCACGCCTGCCAGAAATGTTCTCCAGCGAAGCAAGGCTTGAAGAGCATCGCTATTTTCTCGAAGAATCAACGCGTCAAAGTCGTTACCTGATGAGCGAAGCAGAAGAAATGCTCGCCGCTGAACTCAGCCTCAGCGGTTCTACGGCCTGGTCTAAACTTCAAGGTATGCTCACCTCTCAAGCCAGCGCCGAAGTGGAAGTGGATGGGAAAGTAACCCGCCTGCCATCACCAGCGCTGATCAACTTACGCTCCCATCCAGATGGTGCAACACGTAAACGAGGGTACGAAGCTGAGGATCAAATGTGGACCAAGCTTAAATTACCTTTGGCTGCGGCTTTGAATGGCATCAAAGGCGAAGTGAACGTACTCAACCGCCGCCGCGGCCGTGAAGACGCAGTGCACAGCGCAATAGACGCAGCCCACATCGACCGCCAGTCGCTGGAAGCTATGCTCGGCGCAATGCACGATTCCTTCCCGATGTGGCGTCGTTACCTGAAGGCAAAAGCAAAGTATCTGGGTAAAGAAAAACTCCCCTGGTGGGATATTTTCGCACCGGTGGGTGAAACAAAATCTGACTACACTTTCGATGAAGCCAAACAGGTCATCCTTACCAATTTTGGAAGTTTTGCCCCAGAGCTCGAAGCCTTTGCAAGCAATGCATTTGCCAAAAATTGGATTGATGCGGAGCAGCGCGATGGCAAACGCGGCGGCGCGTTTTGCATGGATGTGCCGATGGTCGGCGAAAGCCGCATCCTTTCCAACTTCGATGGCTCCTTTGACCAGGTTTCAACTTTAGCCCACGAACTGGGTCACGGTTTTCACAACGACTGCGCCGTAAAAGCCGGCAAGACAGAAATTCAAAAGTTCACCCCGATGACGCTGGCCGAAACCGCTTCAATCATGTGCGAGACGATTGTCAGCTCAGCGTTAATGAAAGAAGTCACCAACCCGCAGCAGGAACTTGCCATCCTCGAGAGCCAGTTGAACGGCGAATCACAGGTCATAGTGGATATTTACTCCCGCTACCTGTTCGAGAAAGAAGTTTTCGAAAGAAGAGCGCAGACCGAACTCAACGCCGATGAAATCTGCGAGATTATGGAAAATGCGCAGAAGGCTACCTATGGCGATGGGCTCGATGAACGTTATCTTCAGAAATGGATGTGGACATGGAAACCGCATTATTATTCTGCCGGGCTGTCCTTCTATAACTTCCCCTACGCCTTCGGACTTCTGTTCGCCACTGGTCTGTACGCCATCTATCAGCAACGCGGACCTTCCTTCGTGCCAGATTACATGCATATGCTGGCGAGCACAGGTGAAGCCCCAGCGGCTGACCTGGCTGCACGCTTTGGCATTGATATCCGCACACCAAAATTCTGGCAAGACAGCTTGAAAATAAGCGAAAAACGGGTGGATCGATTCTGTGAACTGGTAAAATAAACAAAAACCGGGAGGGCTTTCCCCTCCCGGAGGTCTTTACTTGTCGAATAAATCAGGTTGGTTTATAATGTCAACCTTGATGCGGGCATAGCATAGTGGTAGTGCGGTAGCCTTCCAAGCTACTTAGACGGGTTCGATTCCCGTTGCCCGCTCTTCAACGACCCATCCGGGTCGTTTTTGATTAATGCAGCTCAGGGTGAGCCGCCCACAAGCGCGCCAGCTTTTCCACATCTGAAATTTCTACTGAGGTGTTGGGGGTGAGTTTTTTCACATATGACTGGTCAAGGCTCACCCACTCTGAAAGTGTTTGGCTGATGCGCCCATAACCGTTCTTTTCTTCGTAAATGCTATACTCACCGGGGAAGTTCGCCCGCCTGAGATGCTGATAATTCGTACCCGGTCCGTTGCGAACCAAGAGGTTGTAAATGAGTATTTGTATTTTATAGAGCGCCACTTCTGCCTTCCTTCCAAATAATTGTTGATACTCTTCATAAGTTCCCAGCCAACCATTCAGGTCAAGAAACTTGTTCGTCATGCCCATACTCACCCCATCCGGCTTGCCATCGTCGTCGATGTCGCCGTCACTTGTATACTGCCAGATGAGACATTTGCCCAGCCAGCCACGAGTGGCAGCCAGATTCTTTACCGATTCAATGGATTGGCTTTCGTTATACCAGGCTACCCAGAGAGGGCGTTTGCGGATGCTTTCGGTAAAAAACGAACACATGCTGATCGAGGTATAGATGCCATTGACCTTGCCTGATAATTTGTCATAATGATCAAAGAAGGATTGGGCGATGGTAAGCACCCGCGATTTTACACTGGTAAGTGATGGGCCGACAGCTGATTTTTCGATATCCAGAAAGACAATCCCTTCATTGTCATTTTTCAGCAAGTTCCAACAAGTTTCCGCCTGCACTTTGCCCCAATCTCTATCACTGATGCCATAGGCTGTGGATGATTTGTTGTGATGGCTGTAATAATCCATATACCAATATGCCAGGCGATCCACCTTACCTTTTGCCCCCGCCCAATTGGTAACAAAGCGCGCGTCGGTAACCCGTCCATACCCTACGCGGACTGCGGCGAAGTTCGCCTGCACTTTTGCCCAGTTAATGGTGCCATTAAACTCGCTGACATCGATTCCGCGAATTTTGAAGTCTTTATATTTCAATCCCATAATCTCTCCAACCAACCTTTGTATACGCGTAATGCGTATATTCTTGCAATAACCGATGCAAAATCAATGCCAGAACGAGAAAAAAGCCGGGCAGATCTCCAATGGGGTTCAAAATAAGTGATTAATCACAGCTTCAATTGTCGAAAGAAAGGAGATGGTTCATATATCCATCCCCTTTTCATTGACGTGTACTTGCCTTCTCTTTACAATAGTTAATAGTGTCAGGCGCATTGATGCCCACAACCATAGAATAGAAAAATTGGAGAATAACAAATGATCAAAGTCGGGGTTATCGGGTTGGGCACGGTCGCCCAGTTAATGCACCTGCCGATTCTGGGCAGTTTGTTTGATCTTTTTGAAATCAAAGCGGTTTATGATGCTTCTCCGTCTCTCACGCAGTTCATCTCGCGGCGCTACAACGCCAGGCAAATCAAATCAGTTGATGACCTTGTCAACGACGCGGAGATTGACGCCGTTTTCGTTCTTTCTCCAGACCAATACCACGCAGAACACGCCAAGGCTGCCCTGCTGGCCGGTAAACACGTCTTCATAGAAAAGCCGGTGACGCTCTCTCCTCAAGACCTGCAGGAGCTGATCAACCTGGAAAAGCAACATCCGTCTCAAACATGCATGGTTGGGTACATGCGTCGGTTTTCGCGGGGTTTTTACAAATGTGCTGAGCAACTCACAAAAGAACCGCGAGAAATTGAGTATATGCGCCTGCGGGATATTATCCTTGAGGGCGACTATTATATCGCTCAGACGAAACAACCGTTTATCCCTGCGGATATCAGTGAAGAAAAGAAGCAAGAAAGCGCGTTCCTACGCCGCGTACAAATTGAACAAGCGCTCGGTGCGGGCTGCAGTGAGCAGCAACGCATCTCATATCAGGTGCTCACCGGGCTGGGTTGTCACACCCTCTCAGCGGCGCGCGAGCTGGTTGGGCTGCCCGTTGAAGTTAAATCAGTTGCAGTAGATGGCGAACACCTTGTCATCGTTTTTCAATACCCTGGTTTTTTGGCGACCTATGAGGTTGTCAATGACCAGAAGATCGTACAATTCGATGCCGCGATTGAAATCTATCAAAAGGAGCGCTATCTATACCTCAAATACGAAACCCCGTATCTGCGGTATCAGCCGCATACTTTTACGGTTGTAGAATCTGATGATAATGAAACCAATACCAGCCTCTATGGTCCGGATTATCATGATGCCTTTGAAGATGAGTTGAAATATTTTTATGATTGTGTTGTAAATAATAAAAAACCGAAGACTTCATTGGAAGATTCAATGCATGATTTGCTCTTGTTCAAACAAATTTGCAACAAAATTGAATAAGGCTATCCCTGCTAAAAAATCGATCCGATTGATACTAAGAAAGGTTCAGCCAGCCAGGGATCGGGCGTTCACCCAAGTGAGAAAAGTGGTACTCAAAAACGCGCATCATATACTCTGCGCCGGCTGTGGGGGTAATCTTTCCGTCCAATTCTTTGCAGGCCTTGGTGATTCTCACCAACTCAAAACTGTCTTTAGCCAGTTTTTCTAATACCTTTACCAAGTCATCAACCATCTCACTCTTGAAGATCATTCCTGCCCCAGAACTTTCTATCAGGCAGCCTGCCCCCACCCGGTCGCTTGCCACCACTGGCACACCCTGCATCAGCGCTTCGTTAACCACCAACCCCCAACCTTCATGGCGGCTGGGAACCAATAACAACTGGTAGCCGCTGAGCACCTGCTGCGCTTCAAATTGTGGGTAAATGCCGCAATAACGTGCCCCCGCTGTTCGCTCAATCGCCTGCTGATCAACAACTCCCGCCCCGTAGACATCCAACCGAACGGGTAACTTAGCTCTGTTTACCTGCCTGACAGCGGCAAGCGCAACATCCAACCCCTTACGTTTGATGAGCGAACCGCTGAAAACGACTTGCAAGGCGCCTTCTTCAGTGTTTTTCGAATTGGCGTCAACCACCTTCTTTTCTACAAAATAGGCATATGGGTAAATAACCTGTTTAGGAAACCCCACACGGCGCAGTTGGTCTTCTGCCAATGGAGATACCGCCAGCACGCAGAGCAATTCGCCGCGCGCCGCTATTTGCAGCAGTGGCCACAGTGCCCGGTAAGCCACCTTCCGCGCCAGCACTTTAAGTGCAGAGCGCAGCCAGCCTTCGTCTTTCCAGTAGCCTACCGGAATTTCAGTGTAAGGTTCAAAGATCACAGCCACACGGCTCTTTTGCGCTAAAGCCCGCAACAGCACAGCGAAAAGGCGTTTATCACCCCAAAAGCTTAAAAAAAGGTGCAGCGCATCCCCGTTTTCTTCAAGGATGTGCTTCACCTGCTGCTGAAAACCCCGTTTATCAAGGATTGTTTGCGAGCCTGCATGAGTGCCATGCTGAGCGCCTGTCCCCTCGCGGCGAGTGAACCTTTCTTCCACCAGCACATAATGTATTAACCCCGCGGTCAGGGATTCAAAGCGTGACAGTGTGTCAGTTAGATATGTATCCAGGTACTTGCCCCAAAAGATGAGCTTCACCTCAGCCTGCTCCCATTAAACCTGTAAACCTCATAGGTTCTATCATTTTCGTATATTTCTACAAATCATCTTTTTCTGTTGCCTGCCCTCGATTTGTTAGTTTAGCCCAAACAAGCTTCACACTTTGGATGAAGTCAGGATCTTTAAATAAGAGGCTTATTGTGAGAATCAATAACAATATGCTGTACAGCAGCTTGTAATGCCATGAAAAACCCAATCCAAAGAAAATCAGCGCTAAAACCAGCGGTAATATTCCCAGCGCCAGGTCAGTCAAAAAGCGCTGCCACACACGGCGGCGGTTGAACCACCGGTGGAGGTAGAAATTCATCCCCAATAAAGCTGCCATTGCCAGGTTGGCAATGCCTGCTCCGGGCAGCCCCAAGCGGAGCGACAAGCCATAGACTGCAGCCAACATAACAACGGAAGCTGTAAGGTAGGTCAAAGCAGTTCGTTTGACCTTGCCCATTCCAACAAGCGTCTGGTGAGCAGGGCGGCTGAGACTTAAAATGCTGTATGCAAGGATGATGACGCAGAAGAGACCGCTGTTGGCGGCCGCGTACTCTGGAGAGATCCATAACGACAACAGTTCTTTCATCCAGATTATCAGCAATCCGCCCACCAGCGCCACAATCAAGCTGACGTAAAAAGACGCCTTGCCCACAATTCGCTCAAGCGCATCATTCTCATCTTGTGAATGTTTGCGGCTGGCGTATGGCACTAACACCTCAGTGATGTTGCCAGCAATCATTGAGATGCGCGAGGCGGCGCCGGTTGCCACGCTGTACACCCCTGATGCTGCCGGACCCAACGTGAACGCCACCAATAAGCGGTCAAATTGTTGAAAGAGAATCACCGCAGCCGATTCGATGAACATAAAGACAGAAAAGTTCAACATGCGTTTTATCATCGCGCGTGTGGGCGTCCAATTCAGCACGATGATCTGCCTAGTTTTAAATACATACAATGCCAATACCAATAAACCAACCAGCAGATTCCAGAGTGCCAATATTATCAGGTTTTTATAGAGCAGCGCCAGCAGCACGCCGCCAAGCAGCGGTAGCAGCGAGTTCAGCAAATCCATCGTGCGCGCGAAGCGATTCATGATTTGTGAAAGGAAGAAACCCTGAAAAACACGGATCAAGAACTGAGGGATGATCATGAGCGCATAAACAGCCAGTGCGATTTTAAACTGAGAGAAGTATATTGGTGATGGGTTAATATTCTCTGCCAGAAAGCTGCGCAGAAAGAATAAAATAACCGCCGCCGCCAACGCCATGCACAAGACAATAACAATCGCAGACGAGAGTATGGCAGATTGGGTATCTTGTGTTTCATTTTCTTCTGATGCAAACTTATTAACGATGGAAGAAATACCAAACGTTCCGATGACCGAAAGCTGCCCAACCGCAAACAAGATCATCCAAAGCCCGTAAAACTCGCCGCCCATTACCCGGATTGCAAGCGGCGTCAGCACCAAAAAAGCCAGTGAACTGATCAGGAAATACGCGAAGTTGTAATAAACTGCCTTAATGTACTTGTTGGTCGCCATGGAGTATCATCGTGGGCAATTGTATGAAATCAGCCCCGCCCAAGGGTAAAGATATTATACCAACTGGCGCCAAGAGGGTTGCAGAAAGTGTAACCTCGGAAAATCGTGTGTTGATATACGCCTGGCGCTGTAATCCAACTGATTTGTTCGCTGCGTTGTGTAGACATGCACTTCAAAGCGATAGATGAACACCTGGGATTTTCAAAATTTGTATTCAAACGGCCAACAGGAAATTTTCATTTACAATAGGAACGTGCGTGATGGCGATGTCAATTATTGGTAAAGGAGAACCCCATCATGAAGCCAAACCGTGGATTAATCTTACTGCTGCTCGCAAGTTTGCTTCTTTCTGCTTGCTCGCCAACGATAGATGATTTTGCTTCCTCCCTCACATCAATAGAAATGGAGCGTGTGAATATGACAAACCCTAACAACCCAACAGACCGCGTGCGCGAAGGCGCGGCGGTGATTTACCTAGCCGGCGGATGCTTCTGGGGGCTTGAGAAGTTAATGGAGTCTATGCCCGGCGTGCTTGATGCAGTCAGTGGATATGCAAATGGTAACGCTGAGGTGATTCCTAATTATCAATCCGTGAGCAGCGGAAAAACAGGCTACCGCGAAACAGTGCGCGTGGAGTACGACCCTGCCCAGATCAGCCTGGATGCGTTGCTCTTCGCGTTCTTCGAGGTGATTGACCCTACAATCAAGAATGCGCAGGGTCACGACATCGGTACACAGTATCAGAGCGGCATCTATTACCCTGATGAGGCCTCAGGCGAAATCGTTAATCGGATCGCTGAAATTTACCGCAACCGTTTCACCCCCTTTGCAGTTGAGATTGCACCTTTCGAACGCTTTTATGAAGCTGAAGACTATCATCAGGATTACCTTGCCAACAACCCTGGCGGCTATTGCCATATTTCCTTGAGGGATATCGACGCCCTCAGCCAGGTGATTGTTGACCCCGGACGCTACCCCCGCCCAAGTGATGAGCAGATCCGCAAAATGCTGAGCGACGAGCAATACAATATCACCCAACAGCATGGCACAGAACGGGCTTTCCAGAACCAATATTGGGATAACCATGCGCACGGTCTCTATGTGGATATCGTTACCGGCGAACCCTTGTTTTCATCGCGCGACAAATTTGACAGCGGCACTGGCTGGCCAAGCTTTTCACGCGGCATCGATGAGAACGCCTTCTTCCTGGTCACCGATACTTCACACGGCATGCTGCGCACCGAAGCCCGCAGCCGGGCCGGCGATACCCACTTGGGACATGTTTTTTATAATGAACCTTCTTCTCCCAGTGGAACAAGGTACTGTATGAATAGCGCCTCGCTGCGCTTTATTCCGTATGAAGAAATGGAGAACGAAGGCTACGGCTACTTGCTCGAATACGTCAAATAGCAAAGAAACGCCTTTGTTATGAAGCGAGAAAATAACTGGAAAATCGAATGCTGATCCCCTGCGGCACGGTTTGAAGGTAGCGCAAGAGTCAATGGGCTGCGACGCTCTGAGAAATCAGCCAAAGACGAATGGTTGTCTGGCTACTTCTAAAACCTTTGTTTGAAATGCGTGCGCTGCTGCCGCACAGGCAGCCTGATCTCCGGTGAGGATAACGCCCATAAAATTTGTTTCTGAGGGCGGCATGGTCAATGATACGATTGAAACTGCCGCTGCCTTAAGCGCCGCATCCAGCGCCACCAAACCTTCGATGGGCGGGGCTACCAGGTAAGCAATCGGTGCGCCTTGCGCTAATCCATTCTGCCGCGAAAGGTAAGAACCAGTTTGCGAGATGACGTGCGGAAAGAAGGCGATAGATCCATCAGCATTCGCTGCATACCATACCGCTTCGTTTTCAAGGTAAGCCTGCGCCGCTTTGAGCCCTTCGCTCACCTCATTTGGATTCGGACCCGCGATGATTGCAATAATCTCACCTGATAGCAAACCCGATGAATGCCTGGCTCCCGCGTAAAATGAATGTGCATAAACCACCTCAACATCTGCCATCTTGGTGGCGTGATCAACTGCAACATAGGTGGCATCATCATTATCTGCGGTGAGCAAGCCAATGGAGATTTGATCGTTGCGTAAACCAAGTTTCTGTGCAAAATCCCTTTCTACGCGCGCAATCAACTGTACCGAAAGGGTTTTCGCCTGGATTCTATCAAGTACTGCCATATGAGTCCTCTACCCTGCCGCCAGTTTCAGCTTCACACCTGATGCTTCGTACTGCATCATTTTCTGTGCGAACTGTACAATGAAAGCGCCAGCCTCCAACGGATTGGTGCCCCCATTCTCAAAGATATTGCAGACAACATCACGATTGGCATCATTATCACCCTGTTTAGGCTGGAACGCCATATAGGCGCTCATGCTTTCTGCTCTGCCCAAACCGGGGCGCTCACCAATCAGTAAAATTAACACTCGCGGCTGTAGAAGATCCCCGATGTCGTTCATCACGCCTACGCGACAAAATTTAATAAAAAACGGCGTACCAAAACGAAGTTTGGCTATTTGCGCGCCGTTAACTATCACCGGAAAGATTTGCCGCAGATTGCTCTCAATTGCCGCAGCGCTCAAGCCATCACCGATCACTAACTGAATATCCGGATTTTTCACGCATTTTTCAGTGATCATCTGCCGTGCGCTATCGCTTAGTTGCCGGCCTAAATCAGGGCGCAGTAAATACTCTTGCTTACCGCCGCTGATCCTGGTTTGCACGGTCATTAAGTTGAACTCGTCCAACAGGCTCTGGTCTACATCACGATAAAGCGCATCTTGAGTAACGGCGTGGTCTCCCTGAAAAAGCAGCAGCGATGCTGTTTTATATCGCGGACCTGCTCTGCCAACACCGATTCGTGCCGGGGTAGAAGCAACCAGTTCGGTCAAGGCGGCGGGGTTTTGGGCATGATCCACCCGCGGCAGAGAGCGTAAACCTGGTGCTGTCGGGTCTGCCAGGTTAATCTCAACGGTTTTCTGATCTGAGGTCTGCACCTTGCTTTGCGTAGATATGCCCGGAGCGTCTGCGTTTATCACCAGCGGTGTCGTTGGTTTAACAGAAATCAATCCCTCAGCCTGCAGCTGTTGGATTACGTTTTCGATGATTTCGTTAATCATTTTTTCATCCATGTTCATGCGCTCATCGCCGTAAGAAGAATGTCGGATCGCCGGCAAGAGCCGTCAGAAAACCGTCTTTCATTAATCCAATTTCCTCCATCCACACTTCAAACTCAGCCGCTGGGCGCAGCTTAAACAATTGTCTGAGGCTGGCGGTATCATGATACGAGGTGGATTGATAGGACAGCATCGAATCGTCACCCATGGGAATCGCCATAAAGAAGTTACATCCCGCTGCTGTGAGCAGAACCGCCAGGTTTTCATTGGCATTCTGATCTGCCCGCGCGTGGTTGGTATAACAGGAATCCACCCCCATGGAAATCCCCGTCAGTTTGCCCATAAAATGGTCTTCCAGGCCGGCGCGCTGAATTTGGTTGGCATCATAAAGGTATTCTGGCCCGATAAACCCGACCACGGTGTTCACCTGAAAAGGATGATATCGTTTTGCCAGCCCATAGTTGCGCGCTTCCAGGGTCAGTTGATCCCAGCCATTGTGCGCGTCAGCAGAAAGCGCTGAACCCTGCCCGGTTTCGAAGTACATGAAATTCGGACCAGCCGGGAAACAGTGCTTCCTGGCCAACTCATAGGCTTCATCCAACATCCCCACACTGATGCCAAAAGACTCACAACCTTTTTGCGAACCCGCAATGGATTGAAACACCAAACCCACCGGTGAGCCCGATTGCAGACACTTCATCTGCGTGGTAATGTGCGCCAGTACACAGTTTTGTGTCGGAATTTCCCACTCTTTGATCACCTCGTAGGTCATATCCAACAAACGTGAAACAGAAGAGTAAGAATCATCTGAAGGGTTGATGCCAATGACCGAATCACCCGCGCCATAAGAAAGACCTTCGTAAATTTCAGCCCGAATGGCTTCCGGTGAATCGGTCGGGTGGTTCGGCTGCAAGCGGCTGGAAAGCCTGCCAGGTGCGCCGATGGTGTTATTGCAATGCGCGCTAACCCGAATCTTGCTCGCTGCGTAGATCAAATCGAGGTTAGACATTAATTTGGTTACTGCCGCTATCATTTCCGCGGTCAGCCCGGCAGAGATATGCTGAATCATTTCGCTGGTGGTCGTGTCCGCCAGCAGCCACTCCCTAAACTCGCCTACCGTCCAGTCTTTGAGAGATGTATACACTGTTTCATCGACTGCATCTTGAATCACGCGGGTGACTTCATCCTCTTCGTACGGAACAGCCGGAGTCTGGCGCAGCACCCACAACGGCAGTTCCGCCAGCACCAGGCGCGCTGCCACGCGTTCGGCTGCCGATTCTGCGCACACCCCTGCCAGTCTGTCGCCCGACTTTTCTTCGTTGGCTTTCCCCATCAACAGGCGTACATCAGAGAACTCGTAAGTTTTACCATGTAATTTGGTTCGTAATAACATCAATGCTCCGCTTGATTCAGTTGATGCCTACTTTCATTATAAGTGATTATCCAACTCCGCTAATTGTAAAATACCAGCGTCTTTACGCTGATGGGTACTACCCTGCCATCCATCAGCGGCGTACCAATGTCGATAAAATCGCCCTCCTGTAACCCAATCTGATCCAGAACAAGCAGCGGGCGCTCAAGCATCAACCCTTTTACGGTTTGGCCTAAAACCTGGGCGTAATCTCTTTCGATGATCAAAACCAAAGGTTTATCTTCGGGTAATATGGCTGAAAACTCCACACAACCTTCAGCGATCCTGGTCAATACGCTGTAATCCAGCGCAGATGCAAGGTCAAGCGCCAGAGCATATTGATCTTCAGCAGCATTTAAATCAAACCGCTTAATGGTTTCGCTCAGGCTGCCAGCAATGGAAGCAGATGTTGAGGTTGGGCTGACAGACACGTGCAATACCGGGATGTTCTTCAAGGGAAGAATTTCTCGTTCCGCCCAAATGGTGGAGCCGGAAAGTGAGACGGTTTGCGTGCTTGCTCCGAGCACTGTGGCACGCAACGTTTCAGCCGGCGGTACGACCGTATAAGCTTTGAGCGCGGTGTTGCGCAGCAAACTCTCTGCGAAAAGCGGACCGACATCATCATGCGCTGTCACATCTGAAACAGTGTTGATTGTCAGCGGGTGATAATAGTAATATCCCACGCCACCGCTGAACATCAGCACAGAGTCATTGGCAGCTTCTGTCAAAGGCGGGGTGAGATATAACTGGCGAGCCAGCGGCGAATCGCCTCCTTCAAGCAGTTCAATCATGAGCGCTGCCATGCGATCGCAGAAACGGCGCAACTCATTAAGCGTTGGAGCATCGCCAACATCAAGGCTAAGCTTCAAATCCTGCAGGATGTACCTGGCAGGTTGCGCGATATGCAGCAGTTTGCCGCTGGTATGATCGATGAGCAGAATTCTGCCGCCAAAATTCATCGCCGCACTGCCAAGCAGATTGCCGCTGCGAAAAACTGCGCAATTGACGCTGCCACCGCCAATATCCACATTGGAGACAGTAGCAAAATGCGAGCGTGAATATTGCGCTGCGCCTGAGCCCTTCCCTGAGATCATGCTTTCCAGGCGCGGGCCGGCTACACTCACAATAAAGTCTCCAGCCAAACCTGAGAGTGAGGACAGGATGGCATCTGCATTCTTTTTCTTTGCAGTTTCGCCAGTGATGATCACAGCACCAGTGGTCACTTGATGCGGCTGAATGTTGGCTTTCAGATATTCCTGGCGCACCATTTCATAGAGGGAGTCGGCATCAATTGTTTCCTGATCCAGCAGGGGGGTTATGAATATGGGGCTTTGATATAACACCTCGCGGTCGGTAATCTCCACCCTGGGGATGATGGTTGAACGCGCAACATTGGCAACTCCAAGCCGCGAGAATACTACCTGGGTAGTGGTTGTGCCGACATCAATACCGACTGAAAGGAGCGTTTGCTGATCTGCCATATTTTTTGCCTTGACGAATCTGTTCGAATCTGTTTTTCCGCTGGTGAGACGGCTGAGCATTGGCCGCGAACCTGAGAAGCGTTACACGCACAGAGAAACAGGGTTTCTTATCATTGAGAAAGCAGCGCCTTCAGGCGATCTGGATAGTTGGTGACAATCCCATCCACACCCAACGCCAGCATATTAACCATTTCATGCCGTTCATCCACCGACCAGGTGTAAATCAAAACGCCATGATCTCTGATCTCACGGACCACCTCCGCGTTCAGCGCGCGTGAAAATGGCATACAGGCTTTCACGCCGAGCCGCTGGCAGTAAGCGCCGTAATCGTAATACCACATATCGAACGGGAAGAGCAGCCGTACTTCAGGCATTAGTTCGCCGAAGCGCATCACTGAATGGTGGTTCGCCGAGAAGAGGATAATTTTCTCCTCCAGTTGGTAGTCACGGATGCAAGCGGCTGTCTGCTCTTCGATGCCTGGATAGGAGATTATGCCGTTCTTGAGCTCAAGGAAAGTGATCACTTCCGTATTACGGATGAGTTCGAAAAATTCTTTAAGCGTTGGGATGCCGTTTACACCATAAATTCCTTTGAATCGACCAGAAGCATCCATATTGCGCAGCTCGTGAGCCGTGAAGTCTTTCAACCACCCTTGTTTGCCTGTGAGTTTCTCCAATTCCTCATCATGAAAAACCATCAGTTCACCATCGCACGAAAGCTGGACATCAATTTCAATCGCATCCACGCCCAGTTCGAGCGCTTTTTGAAAAGCCAACATGGTGTTTTCAGGATAAGAACCGGAAAAGCCGCGGTGGGCGATATTCAATACCATTATTAATACCTCAATAGTCCGGCCATTGACGACTACCCCAAAACATACATGCTAATCATGCGTCAAAACCATCTCCGTGAGCAGGCTTACAATTCAATGATACCTTCCCGTGGTATCGATAGATAGACTTCATC
>JAGOVY010000082.1 GCA_018060515.1 Anaerolineaceae bacterium
CGCGTATATACGCCATGTCAACGACAATGGCAAAGACCTGAAACTCACCTACACCAGCCCTGCATTTGAACAGGCGCTGCTCGAAGCCGGAATCCCTGAGATGGACCGGCAGGACATTCTCGACCAGGTCATCCGCGATGGTTCGTGCCAGCATATTGAAGCCGTTCCACCTGAAATTCGCAACACCTTTGTCGTCAGTGCTGACATCAGCGCTGAAGAACATGTACGCATGCAGGCAGCGCTTCAGGCTTTTGTTGATAATTCGCTTTCAAAAACCATCAACTTCCCCGAAAACACCACAGAAGATGAGGTTGCCGAGGCTTACATGCACGCCTGGGAGCTAAATTGCAAGGGAATTACCGTATACGTCACCGGTTCGCGTGATGCTGTTGTGTTGGAAACCAACGCCACAGCCAGCAAGAAATCACCCGCGGTTGACGATGCATTGTCTGACCAGATTAAACTTTGGCAAGAAACCAAGCGACCCCGACCTCGATCCCTCATCGGACGAACCTTTTCCATCGAAACTCCCCTCGGAAAAGCATTTATTACTATTAACGAAAACGATGCCACCCAGCCATTTGAAGTATTTATTAACACGGCCAAAGCCGGCTCAGATACTGCTGCCGTCAGTGAGGCGATTGGTCGCCTGATCTCTTACGTGCTTCGCCTTGCGTCCCCGATCGAACCGTCGCAACGCCTCACCGACCTCACACGTCAGCTCGCCGGTATCGGCGGAGGTCGATCTCTGGGTTTCGGTCCCAACCGCGTGCGCTCCCTACCCGATGGCGTTGCTCAGGTACTTGAAGAATACCTTGATGAACGCGCCTTGCGCCTTGGTAAAACCACTGTTAAATCTGAAACAGTGCATCAATATAAAATTAATGAAATTGCAGATCTCACTCCCCCAACAGAAGACCTCTCTTCTCACGCTGATACGCGCTCAGCTGTACAGCGGATTGGCGACCTTTGCCCCGAGTGCGGAGTCGCTGCCGTCATTAACGAGGAAGGTTGCCGTAAGTGTTATGCCTGCGGCTATTCCGAGTGTTAACGGGTCAACATCCTGATATTTAGGGTTACACAAGAACCATCTTCATCTATTAATTCAAACCGGCATTCATTAATGAATGCCGGTTTGTGTTGTTTTCCCTCCATGTGTATGTGGTTAGCAAAGTCCTATTAAATGGCTCTATATGGCTTTGTTTATGCAGATCGGCTAGAGTAAAAATTAAGGTGATTTTTGAAGGATTATTAGGTAACCCCCAGAACACCAAATCACACCTCAAATGTAGTACCTCTGCCGCTCCACCTCAGTTAATTTTGCTTTACTGGTAATGTGCGTCTAATCGGCTGTCTGCGTGATATCCCGGAAAATAACCAATCCGCGTATCGGGATCAATCGACGCTTCCCGGCATAAAGCCTCGTATACACGAACATCATAAACCTGTTTCAAACCAGTAAGTAAGAATTTGTCGGGGTGAAAACTCTTTTTAAACTGATTCCGCGGGTCGTCCTGAAAGTGACCTCCCCCATAATCTAAGTATGGAATTTCTAATTCGTTTAACATGATTATCCCCTGCCAAATCAGACTCGTGGAAAAAGCTCGACCCGAATCACAATGAATGTTAAATAGATAATTTGACATGTATGATGTATAAGGAAAGAGGGACACAGCTACAATTGACCCTTCATCCTCAATACCTGTAATTATCAGGTTCTCGGCATTTACCAATGCAGAAAGCGTGTCATAGGAGAAATCATATGCACTTGAAGCATTGCAGCGTTTCATGAAGGCATGGTAGTTTTCAATAAAGAATTTTGCTAATTTTTCTCGATCCAATGTGATCTTTCCTTCATTTTTCATCCAACTTTGCTTTAGGTATCTTTTTCTGTTTTTTGAAAAACCAGTAAATATTTCTTCAATTGGGCGCGAGAGATCTTGAATAAAAACCTCGTTATAAACGTATGCTTCTGCTGACCTGTAA
Organism: Anaerolineaceae bacterium; assembly: GCA_018060515.1. Classification (GTDB taxonomy): domain Bacteria; phylum Chloroflexota; class Anaerolineae; order Anaerolineales; family Anaerolineaceae; genus UBA6107. The sequence continues at coordinate 1,987 of JAGOVY010000082.1, forward strand.
TAGCTCGTATCAGTGAAAAGTGGGTTAAGACTGAAATAACCACATACATAATTCCTGTTTGTGGCGAACTTAATCCATTTTTCTCGGAACCCAGGGTAGGGTTTGGTGCCTACAAAGCCTGAAATTCCAAATGGCGTCGCAACATCCTTGTACCCCTCAAAGTCACGTTCAACAATCGGGCAAACAATTCTTACATCTCCATCTCTAAATGTATACAGGTAGGTATCCTTACCATGTGTCAGATACATCGCGTAACAACTATCCCAAGTATGTGCAAATGCATGCGGTATGCCTTCTAATTCTTTTTGCCATTGACTCGATTCTGATAACGGGATTAATTCATGCTTGCACATTAGAAGACTTCTTTTTCTAACAATCGCGTAATTAAATCGGCTTGAGCCGAAATGGTGTTAGCGGCATAAAGATCTATGAGAGGAATATTAATCTTAAAATCTTCTTCAATCCGCGTTTGTACGAGGGTTGCCAGCATGGAATCGCCCCCAAGGTGGCGGAATTGCTGATTGACTCCCGCTTGTGAGAGGTTGAGAACCTTTAACCAAATTTCCATCACCTTCTTTTCGGTTTCTGTTCGGGGAGGGATGATAAAACCATCCTTTAAGGGTTGTTTTTCCTCCGCTAAATCCAAGCCCAATATCTTAGCGAGTTCTGTTCGCTGAGGTTTCCCTGTTGGCCCAATCGGAATTTCATCTCGAATGACTATTACTTCAGGTACTTTGAAAGGCGCCAGAAAACCAGAGACAAATCTTTTCAAATCAATTTCAGAAACTGCAGCATCACGCAGTACTACTGCGGTTGCCAATATTTCACCCAAATCCTCATTTGGAATCGCAAACGTTACTGCTTGCGATACAGAAGGATGCTTTAGAAAGGCTTCATCTACCTCTCTGGGTGAGATTTTTTCGCCTCCTCGGTTTATGAGTTCTTTGAGCCTGCCATTGATAAACAAGTATCCATCGTCGTCAAAATAACCCTGATCACCTGTCCGCAACCAGCCTTCTGTGAAAAGCGTCTTGTTTCCTTGCGGATTGTCGCGATAGCCTAACATTACGTTTTTCCCTCTAATCACAATTTCACCATGCTCGCCTGCCGCCAATATTTTTTTACCATTTGGATCCATGATCGCGACTTCTGGACCGGCGGGTAAACCGACTGAACCGAGCTTGCGGGATAGCGGCGGCAACGGATTACTGGCAATTTGGTGAGCGGCCTCCGTCATACCATAAGCTTCTATTACCGGCGCATGAAAAATATCCTCCAAGGATGCCATAAACACTGGTGAAAGTGGAGAAGAGGAAGAGCGGATGAATCTCAAATGAATTTTATTAATACACTCTTGGTTTTGGTCTGCAACCCGAATAATTGCCTGGTGCATGGTAGGAACCGCTGTGTACCAAGTGGGCTGATACATCTCCAACCACTTGTAAAAAAGTGGCGCAATGAAACCCGAAGAACAAATGACACTTGCCCCCGCAGTTACCGAAGCCAGAATGGATGCAATAAGCCCATGTACGTGAAATAATGGCATGATGTTTAGGCATTTATCGCCTGAAGTTAGATGAAGCGCAGTTACAATGTTCTGCGCTGAACGACAAAGGTTTCTATGTGTAAGTGGAACAATTTTGGGTTTAGAAGTAGTACCAGAAGTCAGTAAGAGCAACGCAATGTTTGAGGCTTGAAATGAAAAAACCGGATTTACCGCTGATTGTTTGGTTGAAGCACCCTCAACATCGAATAACCCTTCACTTTGGCCTGCCCTCTGTGAAATTTCAATTATTTTAACGCCTCGATTGTGAGCGGCTGAAACCACAGGTGGAAGGTGCCCTTGTTGAATAACAATGGCATTCACATTCAGCAACTCGAGAATAGCCTCCGATTCCTGCTCTGTTAATGCTGGGTTCAATGGCGCACACTGGGTAAAGCTCGCAATTGCAATAAAAGCCATTGCCAGCATGGGTCCGTTTGGCAAGACTAACGCAATACAGTCTCCGGATCCAATCCCATGTCTTTGTAATGCTGTAATAGTCTCTAAGATTTGTTTTTCCAGCATTACATATGTAATCGGCTGTTGAGACAGTCCAATGATCGCAATCTCGTCAGAATGTTTTTCTGCGTTTCGTGCAACAAGCTCAAAAATCGTATCGGTTAACATTTGTATCAATACCCCTCTAATCCAGTTAACTTAAAGTCAAAATCCACCTATGTCTATCTCAATAATTTCTGCTGGATGACCAATCACCTTTACTCTATCAGGGAAACTCCTGTTGACCATCGCGCCAGCGCCAACAATACAATTATTCCCAACAGTTATGTGAGGTAAAACCATCGCGCCAAAACCAATAAATGTTGAAGCTCCAATCTCCACATTCCCGGCGATGTTTGCTCCTGCTGAAATCACCGAGTATTCCTTAATGCTGACTTCGCTGCCAATCATAACTCCTCGATTGATAAAAACATGATTATCTATTTTTGTAAAAGCTCCGATCTGAACACTAACCCCAATAAAAGTTCCCTCTCCAATAGAGGCTGATCTTGATACTCTTGCCGTAGGATGAATTAGATTTACAAATGGCATCCCAAGTTCTTGAACTTTCTGTATAATTCGTATTTTGGTCATTCGGCCAATGGCGCAAATCGCGCGATAAGATCTATCAAAAAAAGGAATATCATCTATCCAGTAGATTGGCTTTCCCAGCATTAATTGGCCAGGTTCATAAGGTGGAACGTCGACAACGAATCCGGCAAGTTCGTATTCCGGAAAGTCTTCAACTGCATCAGCTACATCACGGGCGATACATCCTGCTCCAAGTATGAGTAAGTTCTTTTTCATGATTCTGTCCGATGAACACATATGATTATCTTTTCAATGCACTCATTGCACAATTTTAACTATGATACAGTATTATCATCTTTTTGTTCATCACTCGAATGATAAAATAACAAAAACCGCCTTCTACTTCATGGCTCTGCTCCGTGTATAATCAGATTAATTAAGGAGAACCTATGGCAGTCATTCACATCATCACAGATACAGATGCGAGTATTCCTGCTGACCTCGCGGCCAGCCACCAAATCCATCAAGTGCCGATTTTGATCCAATTCGGTGAAGAAACTTACAGCGCCTGTGAAACGATCAACGATAAACAACTCTTTGAAAAGATCGACACTCTTGGCAAACTTCCCACCACAGCAGCTCCCTCTCCCTCGGCTTTCAATGCAGCTTTCACCAATGCCTTCGCTGCCGGCGCTGATTCCATCATCTGCATCACTGTAGGCAGCAAAATCAGCCGTACATATGATTCTGCCATCACAGCCGCCGCTGATTTCCCGGGAAGGCTGATTACCATTGTGGATTCAGAAAACCTGTCACTCTGTCAGGGGTTTATGGCAATAGAGGCGGCTGAGGCAGTTGCTGCCGGCGCCAATCACGATCAAGCTGTCACCGCCGCGCTCGATCTCTCCTCACGAATGCATCTTTACGGTTCGCTTACTACATTAAAGTACCTCGCCATGGGTGGCCGAATCGGTAATGTTTCAGCGAAAATGGCTGGTTTTCTTGATATCCGCCCAATCATGACCATGATCGATGGCAAACTTGGTTTGCTCGAAAAGGTACGTACTCACCGCGTAGCGCTCAATCGCCTGGTTCAACTGCTTGAAAAATCAGTTGCCAATAAAAGCATTGTAAAAGCAGGTATCGTGCATGTGAACAATCCTGAAGACGCCTCCCTGCTCGAATCACGGCTGCGTGATGTTCTGCCGATGCCTGAAAAGTTAATTGTCGCTGAGTTTACCCCTGGGCTTTCTGTCCACGGAGGCAGTGGCCTTATCGCTGCCGTACTTGTCACCACCAATTGATTCATATCATCAGGACCAGGAAGAATATCAAGGATAACGATACCCATGGCAAAAAGACTCATCCTCGTTGCTGGTAATATCGGTTCGGGTAAGACATCCCTCACTGAGCGCATCGGAGAGCGGCTTGGCTGGCATACCGCATACGAATCAGTTGTAGACAACCCCTATCTGCCTGATTTCTATACCAGCATGAAGGATTGGGCCTTCCATTTGCAGGTGTATTTTCTGGGACATCGCGCCCAACAACATCTCGACATGTTCAAAGATCCGCGCTCGGCCATCATCGATCGCAGCATTTACGAAGATGCCCACATCTTTGCCCGCGCCCTCTACACCATGGGCAATATCAACGAACGCGATTATATAACCTATCGTAAAGTGTTTGACCTCGTAACCGCTAACCTGCCTCAGCCATCTCTGCTCGTTTATCTCAAATGCCCTGTGCATACTCTCATTGAGCGAATCCAGGCTCGCGGCCGTGAGATTGAATCTTCTATCAGCCCCGATTACCTGACACTGCTCGAATCATTCTATGATGATTGGACACGTGACTTTGACCTTTGCCCCATTCTGACAATTCGCACCGACGACCTGGATTTTGTTCACAAACCCCGACACCTTGATACTGTTGTAAAGAAAATCAAAGAAAAACTCACTGGTCGGGAAGAGTTAATTTTCTGATTTTATTCGCTGGCGCACCATCTGTTGAGACTATGAAACCTTTCTTTTCTCTGTGCGTATACTGTTAAGTAAAACAATGATGCGGGATTTGAATGAAACCGATTGACCCCAAGTGGATCGAACAAGCCCGCCATGGAGATGAAGAAGCCTTCACCATGTTGGTTGGAGCCTATGAAACGCCAGTTTATAACCTTTGCTACCGTATGCTCGGAGAAAGCACTGCTGCAGAAGACGCCGCACAAGAGACATTTTGGCGCGCCTGGCAGAAAATCAAGAGCTATGATCCACAGCGGTCTTTTATCACCTGGCTGCTCTCCATTGCTGCTCACTACTGCATCGACCAGCAGCGCAAGCAAAAAGTTGTACTCTTTGAACTCGATGAATTTCCTGATTTCGACCTGGGTGACCCCTTCGCGCCGAACCCTGAGTCTGAGGTCATTACAACCACTGAGGATGAAGCCTTGCACCGTCTCGTAAACCGTTTAAACCCCACCGACCGCGCTGCAGTGATTCTAAAATACTGGTATGGCAGCTCGGAGGAGGAAATCGCACAGATGCTTTCTTTGACGATCAGCGCAGTAAAAAGCAGATTGCACCGATCAAGACGTCAATTGGCATCATTAATCACCGAAAATCATTCACCCTCCGCCGAAGAAGGTTTATCATATGAAACATAACCCTTTTGAATCTTGGATATTCGATGAATCAGAGCTGGATCCTCAACAGCAGGAGCAATTGGAAGCGCATCTCGCTCAGTGCCCCCGTTGCGCTCAGCTCGCAAACGCATTGAATCTTGCTTTGCAGGGCATCCGTGCCCTGCCAGAAAAAACTGCGCCGCCAAATTTCACAAATAAATGTGCTGCATCTCTGGTGGCACGCAGACAAGCTCAAGAGCGAAAGCAGGCACGCACTCTCGCCATCGTCCTTATATCTACAGCCTTGCTTGTTGCAACCGTCTCTCTCTATTTGTTGACCCCGAATTTCTCGCTCATTTCCCTGGCTGCCGAGACGATTGCAACGGTAATCAGTGTGTTGAGCAGCCTGAATTGGTTAATTGCAACGATTACCGGCTTTTTCCAAAACATCAGTGCCCCTATTCTTATTGGTGGCATTTTACTCTTCGCCGCTTGGGTTATTCTGGCTGTGTTTACACTCGGATTCGCATTTTGGAAAGTCGCGTTTCGTCAATCAGAGGCAAATAAATGAAAAAATTTTTCGTCTCATTAGCGGTAACCCTAATCACACTCTTCATCTTCATACCGGCAACTGTTTCTGCACAAGGTACAGAGCCAGTTACCATCATTTCAGGCGACCAGATCATTGTCGGCAACTCATTCAGGCTTGAGGCGAACGAAACGCTCGAAGGCAACTTATTGGTCATCGGCGGAACTGCCATAACTGTTCAGGGTTCAACCATCAATGGGGCTGTATTGTTAATTGGTGGAACGATAACGATTGACGGAAACCTCAACGGTGAGATTGTGTCTATTGGCGGCGTCATTAACCTCGAGGAACATGCAGTTGTCGATGGAAGCCTGACACTGGTTGGAGCGAACCTCAAACGTTCTCCCTCAGCTCAGATCAGCGGTACGATCTCAGAGGAGTCTCCGGGTTTCCTCGACAATTTTGAATTCTTTAATAAAAATGGGGTTGCTTTCCCGTTCACCCAGAAGCAATCTGTATTCACCAGAGTTTTCAACGCCACCATTGAATCGCTGGTGATAGCCGCCCTGGCTGTGGTCATTGGGTTGCTGATACCATCGAACCTAAAAAACATGGCTGGCACGCTTGTTAAACAGCCTGCCATTACTGGCGGTGTCGGCTTGCTGACCATTATCGTCACACCAATCATCCTCGTCCTGCTGGCAATCACTATCCTTCTCATTCCTATCAGTTTGCTGGCTGCGTTTGTGTTTGCCATCGCGGTTTTTGTTGGTTACATCGTGGTTGGCTATGAAATTGGCAGACGCTTTGGTGAACTCTTCAAAGATTCCTGGCACCCATCAATCGCCGCTGGCGTTGGCACCTTGCTTTTATCACTGATCACCAATATGGCTGGCTTAATCCCCTGCATCGGTTGGATACTCGGTTTCCTTGTCTCAATCATCGGGCTAGGCGCAGTCATCATCAGCCGTTTTGGCTCAACCAAGTATGCCGCCAGCGTGGTTCAGGCAATGGTTTCGCCCATCGTTGAAGTCCCTGCACAAGACCCTCCAAATATTCATTCGTAGAAATATTATTCTATTAATTGAGGAAAAAACATGAAAACAACCAAACTACTCGCTCTGCTTTTTGTGATTGCATTAATGACCTCCTGTAATACCCAAACCGTTCCGCCAGGCGCTGAAAACAGCAGTCAAATGACTTTTACCATCAGCGAAGCTCCATTTGATACCAGCGAACCTACGCAGCTTGGAATTGAAATGGGCGGCGGAAAACTGTTTCTCGCCGGCGGAACTGACAAGTTGGTGGAAGGCACTGTTGTTGTAAACCACGAGCTTCAACAACCCGCGGCTATCCGCGAGAACAACTCGCTCACATTGAAGCAACAACGCCCTGACTCTACCCTCTCAATTCCCCGTGAGAAATACATCAATAACTGGGACATCAAAGTTGGTACAGTACCGATTGACTTGAGCATCACCGCTGGCGCCTATGAAGGCGTGATGGAGCTTGGCGGGCTTGCGCTGACCAACCTGACGGTCGCTGATGGCGCCAGCACTTCATCAATTAAATTCAGTCATCCCAATGCTGCTGAAATGAGCCTCCTTTCTTACAAAACCGGCGCATCCACCACCAAAGTGGAAGGATTGGGCAACGCGCATGTAGAAACTGTTGATTTCACCGGCGGTGTCGGTAAC
>JAGOVY010000160.1 GCA_018060515.1 Anaerolineaceae bacterium
TCTTTCTGTAAAAAGCTTGACAATAAGAGTTCTAAGTGGTAATTTTATATCAGATGTTAGCACTCCAATAGAGAGAGTGCTAACAAAGAAAGAAAAGGCAGGAGGTGTAATGGTGCTTAATGAAAGAAAGAAAAGAATCCTGCAAATAATTATTGAAGATTATATTTCAACAGCAGAACCAGTTGGCTCACGCACCATTGCCCGCAAGTTTGATTTAGGTCTTAGCCCTGCTACGATTCGTAATGAGATGTCAGACCTGGAGCTTCTGGGTTATTTGGAACAGCCGCATACATCGGCTGGCAGAATACCATCAGCGATGGCCTATCGCTTTTATGTAGATTCTATGGTTGAACCTGGCACTCTTACAGAGAATGATCAGGCTTTGATTGATGCCTGGTACCGTGAACGTATCAGAAATATTGATGGAATCTTCCAATCAACAGCAAAAATTCTGTCGCGGATGACCAAAAATGTTTCGATGGTTTTGGCCAATAGGCAAATCAATCGTCTTTTCCGGTATGTTAAGTTCTTACCATTGGATGGACAGCGAGCAATTCTTTGTCTTATTACCGACGACGGCATCGTAGACAATTGTGTTATTGATGTCCCATTGGGTATGAAACAGGAAGAAATGGATTATTTGGCAAATCGAATCAGCAATAAACTGCAAGGTCATAATATTGCTGAAATCAACGGTGAAATGCTGCGGGATGTGTACACTGAACTGTCAAGCGACAAGCAGCTGTTTGCTTCAATTATTGAGGCCTTAAGGCATGTCGGTTCCAATAATAATGAACAAAGAGTCTTTTTGGGTGGAACGAGACAGCTTTTAAATCAACCTGAATTTCGCAATGTCGAGAGAATTAAAGATCTTCTGGCTATTCTTGAAGAAGAGAAGGTCTTGAAAGATATTCTTCACGCTGGTGAAAATTCTGGAATAAAAATCACAATAGGCTCCGAAAATAAATTCACAGGTATTCAAGACTGCAGTATGGTACAAGCTACTTACCGGTTAAACGGAATGGTAGTCGGTACGATGGCGGTGCTTGGACCAACAAGAATGGAATATGGCAAAATAATCTCAGTTATGGATTATTTGCATCAACATTTGCGAGACCTGTTTGGTGAGGACAAGAAATAAGCATATACGAAGGAGGAAGCGTGTTGCAGAAACAAGAGACACAAGAAGTGCTTGAAGAAATCAAGCAGGAAAACGTAGAACCTGTTACAACGGAAAACGTTGAAAATAAAGGTGATGCGGCTGAAGAGACACAGATTCCTGTGCCAGATGAGAGAGACCAGAAAATTGAAGAACTGCAAAATCGTATTTTGCGGCTGCAAGCTGATTTCGATAATTTCCGCCGCCGGACAACAAAGGAACAATCTCAGTTATCAACATTCGTTACTGCTAATGTTGTAGAGAAATTCCTGAAAGTACTTGATAGCTTTGAACGTGCGGAAGAAAGCATGGCTAAAGCTAATGATGTTGAAAGCATCCGTGTTGGTCTGGAAATGATTCAAAGACAGCTGACGCAAATTTTCAAAGAGCTTTCTGTAGAGGAAATTTCGGCACAAGGCCAGAAATTTGATCCTTCTTTCCATGAAGCAGTTATGCGTGGAGAAAACGCTGAGCTTGAGGATGAAACTATTGAAGCTGTATTCGAAAAGGGATATAAGCTTAATGATAAAGTAATCCGCCATAGCAAAGTTAAAGTAGTAAGTAATAATTAGTTTTTAATTTACTAAATTCAAATAGAAAACAGGTTTTTGAGGAGGAATAAAAATGTCTAAAGTTATTGGTATTGACTTAGGTACAACGAATTCTGTAGTTGCTGTAATGGAAGGTGGCGAACCCACCGTTATTTCTACCCAGGAAGGTGGTCGTTTAACCCCTTCTGTTGTTGGTTTTTCTAAATCCGGTGAGCGTCTTGTTGGACAATTGGCAAAAAGGCAGGCTATTTCTAACCCTGACCGTACTGTCAGTTCCATTAAACGTCACATGGGAACTGATTACAAAGTAACAATTGATGATAAAAAATATTCTCCGGAAGAAATTTCCGCGATGATTCTGCAAAAGTTAAAAGAAGATGCTGAAAAATATCTGGGCGAAAAAATAACCCAAGCAGTTATTACTGTACCTGCTTATTTCAGCGACAGCCAACGTCAGGCAACTAAAGACGCTGGTAAAATAGCAGGCCTCGAAGTTCTGCGTATTATCAACGAACCTACTGCTGCTGCATTGGCTTATGGTATTGATAAAACCAATGATCACACTGTTTTGGTTTATGACCTTGGCGGCGGTACCTTCGACGTTTCCATTCTGGAGATGGGCGACGGCGTTTTCGAAGTTAAAGCAACAAATGGTGATACACATCTTGGCGGCGATGACTTTGATGAACGTATTATGAACTGGATGATTGGCGAATTTAAGAAAGAAACCGGTATAGATCTTTCTGTTGACCGTATGGCTTTGCAACGTTTGCGTGAAGCATCAGAAAAAGCAAAAGTTGAATTGTCCGGTGTTTTGACTACCAACATTAACTTGCCGTTCATTACTGCAGGTGCTGATGGTCCTAAACATCTTGATATGAATCTGACCAGAGCTAAGTTTGATGAATTAACAGCTGATCTTGTTGAAAGAACAATGGGACCAACTCGTAAAGCACTATCTGACGCAGGCTTGACTTCAAATGATATTGAAAAGGTTATCTTGGTTGGCGGATCTTCCCGTATTCCGGCTGTTCAGGATGCTATTAAGAAAATATTGGGCAAAGAACCACATCGTGGCGTTAACCCGGATGAATGCGTCGCAGTTGGCGCTGCTATTCAAGC
>JAGOVY010000161.1 GCA_018060515.1 Anaerolineaceae bacterium
GCTTTGAGCCTGGCTGGGAGGCAGCTTTGCGCGAACGCTTGCACCGCGAAGGCAAACGCCATCTGCGCGCCGGCAGCGACTACTTCATCTTCCCGCGCAGCTGCTTCGAACGTATTCCCGATTTCAGCATCGGGCGCGCCGGCTGGGATAACTGGATGATTTACGAAGCGCGCCGGCAGGGTTGGCCGGTCGTGGACGCCACACCAGATGTGGATATCATCCATCAGAACCACGATTACAGCCACTTGCCCAATGGTCAGCCGCACTACCGCCTGCCTGAGACGGGCGAGAACATCCGCTTAGCTGGTGGAAGACGCACTATTTTCCTTTTAGATGATGCTTCCCACCGCCTGGTGGATGGAAAACTCAAGAAAATGCCCTTCACCTGGAAACGTTTTTGGCGTGAGTTTCAAAACGCACCGCTTCTAAAGTTTGGCAATTATGCACTGACCCAAAAGCTTTTTCAGCTTTTCCATCCCCGCATTGCCAAAATTGAAACGGCTAAACAAGCCGAGATGGACAGTAAACTTGCTAAATCCGGATTAGTCAAGAAGGAGTAAACTATGCGTGTTGGTCAAAACCCCGCAAAACAGTTAAAAGTGGTTTCCAAACCAAAGAGAATTACGGTAGCAGTGTTGAATTACATTCCTTTCTTGAGCGGATATTATGCTGATATGCTTGATGTTCTCAAAACGTGTTTGGGCAGCATCTGGGAAAATACTGATATGCCCTTCGATCTGTTAGTTTTTGATAATGCCTCCTGCCCAGAAGTACGCCAATATCTGGTAGAGAAACAATCCGAAGGCAAAATCCAATATCTAATTCTTTCGGAGACTAATCTTGGAAAAGGTGGTGCCTGGAACATTATTTTTGATGGTTCCCCTGGCGAGATAATTGCATACTCCGATAATGATTGCTTCTATTACCCTAACTGGCTCTCTGCTTCTCTCAAGATACTAGAATCTTTCCCCAGAGTCGGGATGGTAACGTCCCGGCCGGTTGCCCTCAATCATACTTATAATACACAAACGCTTAAATGGGCAGAAAACGAACCAGAGGCTCAAATAGAGCGCGGTCATTTCTTAGATTGGGAGACTTTTAATTCATTTGAAATGAGTTTGGGCATTTCAGAGAATGAAATAAACAGGCATTTCCTCGCTCATGAAGATATTATTGTGACCTATCGGGGGAATAAAGCATATGTCGGCGCATTACATTACCAATTCCTTGCATTTAAGAGTGTTTTAAAGGAATTTTTACCTTTTGAAATGGACAAACCTTTGGGTCAGGTACGTCAACTTGATATCCGTATGAACGATGCTGGTTACCTACGTCTGATGACCCCTGAGCCATTTATGAACAATATGAGTAACCAGGTACCTGAATGGGTGTCGCAAAAAGTATCACGCCAGCAATCCACTAAGTATAAAAAATTCCGTTTAAAAAACCTCAGGTTGATTAAATGGCCACTTATGCGGTTGTACGATTGGATTTTTAAAATTTATTGGAGAGAACAATAAGCTCTATGGAAACAAAACAAACTATTTTCATTGTCGCAGACCACGGATTAGCAATTATTTACTTCTTACAGAGCCAAGTAGTCTCAAGGCTAATTGAAGCAGGCAAAAGAATTGTTCTGCTTACCCAGGATGTTCTTGTTGACCAATTACAGGAGAAGTTTGGTCAGCCTACATTAATCGTCGAAGGGCTACGTTATCATCGATGCGATCAATATGCCCGGTCCTACCAATTCAGACAGCAATGGTGGCTAAATTTTCTACGGCGAGTTGGCACATCAGATAAAATCAACACCGAAGCGATGGATAGCTATATCCGGCAGGTTGAATTTGAGACTCGGGGAAAGCAGCGCCTGCTAATGGGGGCAGCAAAACAGATGGTTAAGCTTCTACGCAAGTCTGAAAGTGCGCGAAAAAGATTAATTCAAAAACAAATGCGTTATATTCCAGGCATCTATACCGACCTCTTTGAGAAATATAATCCAAGTTTATTGGTCTCATCTACCTATGGCTGGCGTTACGATCGGTACATCATGCGTGAAGCCATTCAGCGCGGAATTAAGACTGGCACTGTAATAGTCGGTTGGGATAATCCTTCCAGTTATGGAATCCCATGTGCCCCGCTTGATTTTGTTAACTGCTGGTCTGACATTCAAAAAAATGAGCTAGTAGATGGCTCCGATTGGGAGCCTTCATCTGTCAATGTGGGTGGTATTCCCTCTTATGACAATTATTTCAATGGATCTTGGCTAATTCCCCGGGAAGAATATTTTACGAAACACAGGCTTGACCCAGAACGTAAATTAATCAGCTATGCCTGCAGCTTTGTTACTTTCGCTCCTAATTTCCGCAATGTTGATACACTGGCAAAGTTAATCATTGAAGACAAACTTAAAGAACCCTCACAATTGCTAGTTCGCCTGCACCCAAATCATTATCTAGACGACCCCTTTTTCTCAGGTGAACGCGAAAAAATTACTGCGCTTGTCAACAGTCATCCCCATATCCATCTAGTTGAGCCAGCCGCCTTAGCTGGTGACCTAGGTAACTATTCCGGAGAAGATATGGACGAAAAAACTTCGATGATGGCTTATTCCGATGTTTTTACTACAGTTTACTCGACCATGTGTGTAGAATGTGCAATCCATGACAGACCGATCATCAGCGTAGTCTTAGATACTCCCGGTGGTTGGAATCACCCGAATAAGTTCTCATTAGCATTAACCGAGATCGACCGTTGGCCGACACATTCTCGTTTTATCAAATCGGGCGCAGGCAGAATCGCAGCAGATGAAATAACACTTTGCCAA
>JAGOVY010000013.1 GCA_018060515.1 Anaerolineaceae bacterium
CACTCGGGGATCCGGAGGAAATCAACAAAAAACTTCGGAAGTGGGAATGGGTCTACAACAATATTCGTTCCCATCGCGCTCTGGACAATCTCTCACCCATGAAGTATATTGAACAAAATCACCCTGACTTGACCCATCTGTCTCACATCTATTGAACCCATACAGTGGAAGCTGCGGCAAATGCATCAAACCCGCACGAACTCGCAGCTCGAGCACCTCAATAATCACCGCTATTGATATAATTCAACTACAATTAAACGAAAGGATTCTATCGTGAACGAGAAACAAACCCAGGCACAAACATCTCGATTTATGCCGGTACTGACTGCCAGTATACTCCTGGTGAGTGTGGGAGTAATCGGGTTAATGGCGTTATTCCTCTTCACCGTTCCTTTGCTTGGACCGCGATGGCTGTTGTATTTTCTTGTCACGATGCTCTTCAGCGGTCTTGCATTACCTGTAGTTTTTTACCTCCACCTGCGATTTCCCTCTAATCCGCCGGTGTCGGGCAGGGTCATTACCCGCGAAGCCATATTTGTCGGTATCTATGCCGACATTCTGCTCTGGCTGCAAATTTCCAAGGTGCTCAATTTTGCGTTAGTGCTGTTTATAACAATCGGCTTTATCGCCATCGAACTGATTATTCGCATGACAGAAACCAGTCGCTTCAATCCTTATAAAACAAAGCATGATTGAACTAAGAAACCTTCCCTCAGTGGACAAACTCGCAACTCATCCTCAACTCATCCGCTTGATTGAAACCCACGGTCGGAAGCAGGTAATTGCTGCCATTCAGGTAACGCTCGAGCAAATCCGCCAGCACCCTGAACTTGAAGCAGGTACCATTTCGGAAGAGGACATCGCCGCGCGCTGCAGCCTGGTTATTGGTGTCCAATCTGCGCCAACGCTGGTGCGTGTTATTAATGCCAGCGGGGTAGTGCTGCATACCAACCTCGGTCGGGCGCCATTATGCCGGAGTGCGTTCACCGCCATCAACGACGCTGCCAGCGGGTATGCCACATTGGAATATGAACTTGATAAAGGCAAACGCGGTTCGCGCAGTGTTCATGCCACCAACCTTCTAACCCGATTGACAGGCGCCGAAGATGCATTGGTGGTTAATAATAACGCTGCAGCGGTCATGTTATGCCTTTCAGCGCTGGCAAACCGGCGAGCCGTGGTGATTTCACGCTCACAGTTGGTGGAAATCGGCGGTGGGTTTCGCATTCCCGATGTGATGAAGCAATCGGGTGCCCGATTGACTGAGGTGGGCACCACAAACCGGGTTAATTTGGCAGATTATGAGTCAGCGCTTCAAGCTGGCGCGGCATTGGTGATGCGGGCGCATTCTTCGAATTTTAAACTGGTGGGTTTTACAGAACAGCCAACGCTGACTGATTTGGCAGCTTTAGCGCATCGTTATTATGTACCGCTGTTGGATGACCTGGGCTCTGGTGCCATGCTCGATACAGCGCTTTTCGGGTTGGCTCACGAACCAACGGTGCAAGAATCTCTGGCTGCTGGTGCTGACCTGGTTTGTTTTTCAGGAGATAAACTCCTTGGCGGACCGCAAGCAGGAATCATTCTCGGCAAGGCGGAACTTGTCGCAAAGGTGAAACGCCATCCTATGGCACGCGCAGTACGCGCAGATAAGCTCTGTCTGGCGGCTTTGAGCGCCACACTGCAGCATTACCTTCGCGGAGATGCCGAGAGCGAAATTCCTGTTTGGCGCATGATTTCTACCGCCGCTGAAGTTATCCAGAAACGTGCTGAAAACTGGCAACGACGTATTGGTATGGGTGAAGTACTTGCGGAGAATTCCACTATTGGCGGCGGCAGCCTGCCTGAAGAAACCTTGCCTACCTTTGTTCTCGCGCTGACGCTTCCCCAAATAGATAGTTTTGCCAGGAAACTACGGCTGGCACAACCTGCAATTATTGGCCGTGTGCAAGGCGGACGGCTGTTATTAGATCCGCGAACCGTATTAGAAGAAGATGATGAACTGCTTATCGGGGCATTGAAAACTCAACTCACTGGAGACCAATTTGAAAACCGAACTTGACAACTTGATGAAGCTGCAGGATATAGATGCATTACTCATTTTCGGAGGGGCACAGCATAACCCCGCAATGGTGTATTTTGTCGGTACAGCGCATGTTTCTGATGCCATTCTCATCAAAAAGCGCGCGGCAGAAGCGGTTCTCTTTCATTACCCGATGGAACGTGACGAAGCGGCAAAATCGGGCTTACCATTGGTCAGCATGTCAAAGTACCCCAGGTCTGAGTATCTTAAGCAAAGTGGCGGCGACCCGCTCGAAGCCTATGCCTTGATGCTAAAAGCCATGCTCGAAGATTTGGATCTCAGCCAAGGGCGGGTGGCACTTTACGGCAAGGATGAGATTGGCGCTTTTTATGCTGTCATTAAACGCCTGCAGGAAATTATGCCTGAGTTGGTCTTTGTCGGTTTTCTACACGATGAAATTCTGCTGGATGCGATGCGGACTAAAGATACTCATGAAATTGAGCGGATCCGCACTATGGGGAAGATTACCACTTCTGTGGTCGCCAGAACGGCAGACTATATTACCGGGCACAAAACCAAAGATGGCACCGTAATTCATGCGGATGGAACCCCTGTCACAATCGGTGAGGTGAAGAACCTGATCAACCTCTGGCTGGCAGAAAGCGGTGCCGAAAACCCTGAAGGCACCATCTTCGCCATTGGCAGAGATGCGGGTATCCCGCATTCAATTGGCGCTCCGCAGGATGCCTTGCGGCTTGGACAAACAATCGTTTATGATATCTATCCCTGCGAGGCAGGCGGCGGCTATTTTTATGACTTCACCCGTACCTGGTCGCTTGGTTATGCCACCGACGAAGCGCAACAGCTCTACGATCAGGTGAAACAGGTTTACGATACCCTTTATCGTGAGTTGGTGCTTAACGCGCCTTTTCACCATTACCAGCAGCGCACTTGCGAGCTTTTTGAGGCGATGGGGCACCCAACCATTAAGAGTGACCCGAAAACCGAACAGGGATATGTTCACAGTCTGGGGCACGGCATCGGTCTGCGCGTGCACGAAAACCCGTCAGCTTCCACCTACAACCCATCGCCAACGGATATTCTCTCACCTGGATCGGTATTTACCCTTGAGCCAGGTCTGTACTACCCAGATCGCGGAATGGGCGTGAGAATTGAGGATTCGCTGGTGGTGACCGAGGATGGGAAATTTGAGATTCTCGCGGATTTCCCGAAAGAGCTCGTTTTACCGATGAAATGAGCGCGCTGCTTTGATGAAAGGATGGCAAATATGAACCTCAAACCTGCAAGGGTGCTTGGCATTGAAACTTCATGCGATGAAACCGCCGCCTCCGTGGTGGAAAACGGACGGGAGATCCTTTCGAGTGTGGTGGCCACGCAGATTGACCTTCATGTTAAATATGGCGGGGTTTTTCCTGAAGTTGCATCGCGCCAGCATATCCGCACCATTTACGCGGTAATTGAAGAAGCGCTGCAGCGTGCCAACCTGAGTTTGAACAATATTGAGGCAATCGCTGTTACCAGGGGGCCTGGGTTGGCGGGTTCACTGGTTGTTGGAATGAACGCTGCCAAAGGGCTTGCATTGGGGAAACAAATCCCATTGATCGGGATTAATCATTTAGAAGGGCACATATACTCTGCCTGGCTTTACCCTGCAGATACTCCCAAACCGCCCCCACCGCCTGAATTCCCGCAGATGGTGCTGCTGGTTTCGGGAGGGCACAGCGAGCTTAACCTGGTTACAGATCACCTTCAGTACCAGCGGCTGGGCGCCACCTTGGATGACGCCGCAGGTGAAGCTTTTGACAAAGTCGCGCGTATGCTCAAGCTGCCTTATCCAGGCGGACCTTCAATTCAGAAGGCTGCCAGAGAAGGCAACCCTGACGCTTTCGCATTTCCACGATCCTGGTTGGAAGGTACCTGGAATTTTTCGTTCAGCGGCTTGAAAACAGCCGTGCTTCGCGAAGTGCGCGAACTGGAGACTTTCAATCGGTCGCTGCCTGTTGCCAACCTGGCTGCCAGCTTCCAACAGGCTGTTGTGGATGTGTTGTTCCAAAAGACGATGCATGCTGCGCGTCAATATCAGGTGAAATCCATTTTGGTGGCAGGCGGAGTTTCGGCCAACGAATCTCTGCGGCAGGCATTTGTCATGCAGGGCGAATTTCCTGTCCATATTCCGCCGTTATCGCTGTGCACTGACAACGCCGCCATGATTGCCAGTGCGGGGTATTACCACTATTGCTCCGGACATGTCGACCCAATGGATCTGGACGTCTTGCCGACATGGCCATTGAACTAAGTCACTTTTTCTGCAAAGGTACATCTAAATGATTGAAAGTGTAAACTTCACTGCCGCGTTTTTGGCAAAACTACAGGCGGGCGACAGGCACACTTTTGCCGAGCTGGTGGAGAAAACCTCGGGGAGTATTTTCAATCTGGGGCTGCGCATGCTTGGCAATGAACAGGATGCCGAGGACATGCTGCAGGAGACCTACCTCAAGGCATACAAAGCGCTGCCAGGTTTTGAAAATCGCTCATCGCTGAATACCTGGCTCTACCGT
Organism: Anaerolineaceae bacterium; assembly: GCA_018060515.1. Taxonomy (GTDB): domain Bacteria; phylum Chloroflexota; class Anaerolineae; order Anaerolineales; family Anaerolineaceae; genus UBA6107. Next base: position 4,603 of record JAGOVY010000013.1, read on the forward strand.
ATCGCAGTAAACGAAGCCCTGATGCAGCTGCGAAAACGCAAGAATTTCTCAGAGACAGATGACTTGCGTGCTGCTGAGGATGATGATCAGGAACTGGAAATCATCGATTGGTGCTGTTTGCCGGAGTCTGAGTTTATCTCGGAAGAAACTGTGAGAAAGTTGAGCGAAGCGGCATTACAACTTACTCCGTCTTTAAGAATGGTTTTTTTATTGCGGGATGTGCAGGGTTTTACAACCAGCGAGACAGCAGATGTTCTTCAAATCAATGAGGATGCGGTAAAAACAAGGCTGGTAAGAGCCAGAGCGAAACTACGCAATGAATTGAGCGATTACTTCGGTGAGCGCTTGAAAGGGTATCAAAAAAATGCATAACGCAGATCACTGCAAAGACACATTGGAACAGTTTTCAGCTTATCTTGATGGTGAACTACAGCCTGAGTTATGCGCCTGGATTGAAGAGCATTTGAAGTCTTGTGAAAATTGCCGCGTGGTGATGAATACCATGCAGAAGACCATAGAGTTGTATCATGTTCATGCTGATGATGAGGTCTTACCTGAGGCGGTGCGTTCGCGCTTGTATGCCCGGCTGCAACTGGATGAACCCCCAGGTGCGCCAGCATGATTGACCCGATAAAAAAACCGTCTGCGGGAAACGCCGCGGTGGTTTCATCTGACCTGCGGCAAGCTGGCGGCAACTCTGAGAAAATTGAAGGCTGTCTGGCAGTGCGCCCTGGGCAGGTTTGTCCGATCTGCTCTCAGGGAACAATGGATTACGATGGGCTTCTCATACTGAGCTGTGCCTCTTGCGGTTACCGCGAACCCGGCGGCGGGTATACCTGATAGAGCCGTTTTATCTCCAGTTTGGAGAGTGTGGAAAAGCGCGCAAAATTATTGCCAAACGAAAAAAAATAAACCAGGAGGTTTTGAAAATGAATGCAAATTTACATTGGAAATATGGAATGTCGTTTAAGGGAGTGGCGGATTCGAACATCGATGTGCTATTAAGCGCTTCGAAGGATCACGGCGGATCCGGGGACGGGGTTGTGCCGATGGAAATGATCTTAATGGGTTTGGGTGGTTGTACCGCCATGGATGTCATCTCAATCCTGGAAAAAAAGCGTGTCAATGTAACTGATTTTGAAATACAACTGCACGCCGATCGCGCCACCGAACACCCCAAGGTGTTCACAGATATCACCATTGAATACATCATCAAGGGAAAGAATATTGACCCTGCCGCGGTGGCACGTGCTGTGGAACTAAGTGAGAACAAGTATTGCCCGGGCATGGCGATGCTGCGTAAAGCCGCCAATATTACCACCAGCTATCGCATCGAAGAGGTATAAAGACGCCTTTTTGAAAAAGAGCTATCTGCTTTTATTCGTGAAAAAGTTCAATCATACAACCCCGCTGTAATTTGACTGGCGGGATCAGAACATGTGCAGGCTTCCACCACTCTGCCATGTTTCTTTAAGGTACCCAGGTAAGCTTCTGCGCCATAACCAGCAGTCCAGCCTTCGAGGCTAAAAGCCAGCGGACCGCCTGCGGAGACCCATTCGCCATTGTACTTCCGGGCAATGTGCACGTGCGTGCCGGTGGCAGAGCCGCCTTCGCAAGAGGGATGACCAATAAAGTCACCAGTTTTTACCAGTACACCCGGTTGAATTAAATCATTAGAGGCAAGGTGAAGATAAAAGATCACCCAGCCGGTGCGCTCGTCCGCATCGCCGTCAAGGTCGAGCAATGCCTGGGCATCGCCCGAGCGCACGATCTGCCCATCAGCTACCGCTGTAACGAATTGGACACTTGGTGCACAGCCGCCAATTGAGGCTGGTGGTGCAAAATCTATTGCAGCCAGAGGAGCGCCATCACCCCAACCGGCATGCGGTCCACCTGTGTACGTCCAGGTTTTGCCAAGTTCAAAGGGCAGTGTTAGGTCAGGCTGCTGCAAGTTGCCTGGAAGGTGGGCAGGCGCATTCTGCCATGGTTCGCCGAAAAGCTCAGTATAGGTGCGATAGAAACCTTCGCTGTAAATTGCGTGTTGGTAGTCTTCCAGTGACAAGAGACCGGAGTAATAATTTTGCAGTGCCACGGTGGCCGCGTTTTGCCATGGATCAGGGTGTTCAATCGAGCCATCCAGCCGGGTGATTGTATCGAAAGTTCCGCCACGCCACTCATAATAACCATTATTGAGTAAATTTGCGGCCCAAATTAATTGCAGATAAATCCCTTTGTGGAACTGGTCTTGATAACCCAATGGATAGAGCTGTTTTTCTTCTGGTAATACTTCAGATGTCAATGCTCCAGCTTGATACTCAGCCAGCGCTAAAAGCAAGCGTGGGCTGATGGAATAATTGAGCGCCACAAAATCAATCACCTCTCCACCGCGGCGCATTTTGCCCCCGGCAAGTGTAGAGTAATTTTTCAGCCATCCGGGATGTTCATCAACAAAAGCGCGTGTATCAAAGCCAATTTGCGCCGGACCGTTGATAAACAGTGAATCGGGGAGGATCTGGAATGAGTTTCCCCAGAGCGCTTCATAGTAAATGGGGATTTTCAGAGCGTCTCCCGGGTAAAGTGTGGTGATCTCTTTAGGTAAGGCCGGGTTGGCTGCAAGAATCTCATCAATTGTGGTATTAAAGCGGGCAGCCAGAGCGGGTAGGGTGTCGCCGGTTTGTGCAGTGTAATCCACCAGAGTACCCGGGTCGTATACCGGGCGGGTGGCGATAGGCGTAGGTAAAACAACTTCTTCAACTTCGGCTGCGGGGGTTTGTGGCAGCGGTGTAATGTAATACACGGTTGCAGGCGCTGCGGGGGCGCAGCCAGCGGCAAATGCAAGCACGAACAAGATTCTCAACCATGGAAAAATTCGCCAGGGTTGGTTTATTTTTAACAGATTCATGAAACGCATAGAGTATTCTGATTGGTTATATGAAATGTTTTAGAACTCAGGCAGCTGAATGCTCGACTTGGCTGAGGAGAGAGGGTCAGCGATAACCTTGAGTGTGTCATTAACCAGCATTCCTTCATAGGGTCTTTCACCATTTTTTGCAAGAAAACCACTCAGTGCGAAAGGTAATGGTCCGCCTGCCAGAATCCACTCGCCATTGAACTTACGTACAATATGAACATGGGTTCCGCTGGAAACGCCGCCTTCGCAAGAGGGATGGCCGATTTTATCACCAGTGTTGACAATTGTACCAGCCTTGACGCGGTCTCGTGTTTCGATATGCAGGTACATTACATTCCAACCGGTTTGCTCAACCCCATCTCCATCCATATCCAGAATGACCACTCCATTGCCGGAACGGGCAATCACCCCTGGCGCAACCGCGGTAACCCATTCGTTTGATTGTACGCAGCCAGAGACGGAAGAAGGCGGAGCAAAATCAAGCGCTGCCAGGGCACCGCCCGCCCCCCAGGCGGAGTGTGGACCGCCGGTGAGCGCCCAAACGCGATGGGGATAAAAAGGCAGTGTGAATTCAGGCTGTTCAAGGTCGGCAGGGTAGAGTGGATCTACCACGCTGGCGCGCAACCAGAGGTCTCCAAACATCTGGCTCATTAAATCCGTCAGATTGTTTGAACCATATAATGCCTCTGCCCATTCTGCTTGATTGTGCCAGCGTGAGAACAGGTATTGAATTGAAGCAGTGCCGGCGTTCAAGCCCGGGCTGATGCGAACGGTTGACCCATCCTTGAACGTAAGCGAATTTAAGGTACCGGCGCGCCAGCCATAATAACCAATGGAAAGCTGTTCGACCGCCCATGAAAGCTGTTTATAAAGCCCGCGCTGTTCGAGCCTGATCATCCCCATCGGGTATTCGGTTTCTGCCATGTTCGTGGGTGTACCGGTTACCCAGTGGCTCTTGTATTCGAGCAGGGTCAGCAGCAAGTAAGGGTTTATCGAGTTTTCCAGTGCAACGCGCTGCACAATTTCGGCGCCGGTATAACGCTTGGTGCCAACCGTTTCAGTATAGGTGTTGAGGTATCCGCCGGCTGAATTAACGTAGTCAATAATATCGAAACCGACCGCTGATGGAGAATAGACCACTTCGCTATCAGGAATCATGGTGAGTGAATCGTATACCCCATTCAGAACGTCTGGAATGATAAGCAGATTTCCGGGGTTAATCAACCCATCCGCGGGCAGGTACTCGTTGGAAAGGATTTGTTCAGGGGTTACACCGAATCGACCGGCAATAGAATCCAGCGTGTCGCCAGCCTGGGTGTAATATTGAAGAGGCGGTTTCGGCGTCGCCAGAGGGTCGGTTGTGGGTGAAGGCTGAGGCGTATAAGTGTTAACAGGCATATCGGTGAAGGTCGGTATGGCGGGTTGCAGTGGAGTTTCGGCAGAGGTTTGTTGAGTGGCGGCAGGCAGGGAATCTGTCGGTTCATCGGTCTGCAGGTAGATTCCGCGTGAAATTGCAGTAGCAGTGAGCTCCACAGGTGTAACATACCCCTGCGAGCAAGCGAGCATGGAAGCCAGCAGAATTGCCCATACGCTGCCGATACTGATGAGTTTAGTGACCGATCTGGTTGTCATTCACCCTTCCGTTCCATGAGTAAACAATTGCATCATTCTTGGTAAGTGTTCCGCTGTATTCGTAGCCATCACCTGCGGATGTCCAACCGCCAAGAATAAATGGAATGTCCTGGTCTGCAGAAATCCATTCTCCGTTGTAGCGCCTGGCCAAATGAACATGCGTTCCCGAAGAAAAACCACCTTCACACGAAGCGTGCCCGATACGGTCGCCAGTCTTGACGTGAGTACCGGCAGCGATGCGGTTACGCGTTTCGATGTGCATGTAGAGCACCGTCCAGCCGGTTTGTTCCAAACCATCGCCGTCCAAATCCAATACTACGGCGCCATTCTCGGCTCTAACAATTACGCCATCTGCCACAGCGGTGACCCAATCGTCTGAGATGAAGCAGCCGAACAGGTCGCCTGGTGGGGCAAAATCTAACGCAGCCCAGGCAGAGCCGTCACCCCAGCCTGCATGCGGTCCGCTGGTGAAGGACCAGTAAACGCCGGGTTCGAAAGGTAATTCCATTTTAGGCTGCTTGAGGTCGTGCGGTAAAAGAGGCTCAAATGTCAGGTAAAATGACGGCCCAAAAAAAGCAGAATAAGTGCGAAAGACACCATCCTCAGAGACTGCTGTCGACCAGGCATCGGGGGTTGATTTGGCTCCGAGCATGTACTGCACCGCAGCGCTGCCTGCATTGAGGGTTGGAGCAAGCATGGCAATTCTGCCGTTACTAAAGCTTGTATACGAAATGGCGTTAAGCTGCCATAGATAATAACCCCGGTTTAGGAGCTTTGACGTCCAGGCGAGCTGCAGGTAAAGCCCCTTCCGTATTGGGTCGTGCAAGCCCATGGGGTAATCTTTGACCTCATCTGAGATATCTCTTGAAGTGACCCAGCCAGAACGATATTCAAGCAGGGCAAGCAGCAAACGCGGGTTTACGGAAAATTCACGGCTGATTCGGTCAACAATTTGCGCTCCAGTTAATTCAACCTCATCCACCAGCTCACGGTGAATTTCAAGATAGCCGTTTTGGCCGTTGACGAAATCCTCCACATTCAGGGTTGCGCTGAAAGGGCCGTAAACCAGTTCTGAATCGGGAATGATTTTAAAATCGGAAGACTCGGCTCCAATCACTGGTACGGGGATGGTGATAACCTGACCTACTTCGAGAATATCAGGGTCGGGCAGATCATTCCCTTCGATGAGTAAAGAGAGCTCGACATTGAATTTGCTGGCAATGCCAGCCAGGCTGTCACCAAACTGCACAGTGTAGTATTCCTCGTTGGCACGCGGGGTCGGAAGTGTGCGCGGCGCATCGGGGGTAGGCGTGAAGTAGGGTTGGTTGGGTACTATGGTAGGCAGAACCCAAGGAGTGGGTGTATCTGGTGCGGGGCTGAGGATATTGGTGAAATTATGTGTCGGTGTTCCTGGAATTGGCTGAATCACTGGCGCTTGTTGAACACACCCGCTGATGAGCAAGAGTATGCTGGCTATAAGTAGTAGGCGAAATTGCATCTTCATGAGAAAAACCCACTTATGGTATTGGTGTATGCAAGAGGTCTTCCGGAAATGATGTGCAGGTGAAGGTGAAAAACCGTTTGTCCGGATTTCGCACCGGTATTGATGAGGATGCGGTACGAGGGGTTTTCGCCGAGAATAAGCCCAGCTACCTTGGGAACTGTGAGAAGCAAGCGCGAAGCCAACGCTTCTTCCTCATGGATCAACCCATTAAGCGAGTCAATGTGTTTGCGAGGAATCACGAGTAAATGAGTTTCGGCGATGGGGTGAATATCATGAATGACGATAATATCGTCCTCCTGATAAACCAGGTTAGCGGGAGCGGCGCCGGAGATGATCTTGCAAAAAATACAGTCAGCCATATTGAGAAAATGTTGCAATATGCGTGCCTGAATTTCTGACGAAAAATTCCTGTATAGGCTGATAGGGGTACTTACCGATAAGGTTTGCGTTTTTTATGGAAGCGGGCGCCAAAGCCAGAAACCGCCGTAACCGGTACGGCCGATGTTTCGATTCTCCCAGCTTGTCCATTCATAGAACTGACCGATGCCAGGTAGAGCGGGGTCATACAGCATTACCTCTTGGATGATGACCCCATCACCATTGTTGATGTTGGTCACGGAAAATGCGCGTCCGGCTTCGTCCACACGCGTTACAACCAGCATGTGTTCAAAACTGCCGCTGTGGCCCGCAAACAGGTAGAGGAAATCTCCCGGAAAGAGCGGGTTCTTGGAAAAGTCAGTTTCTGCAATTGAGCTTTCGTGAATGATTTTCTCGAAACGATCAGGCGGAAATACCTTGTTAAGGTGGCGATCACCATTTCCGGGACGCGGGTTCAGATAGTAGAACTCGATCAAGGGAATATCGGGTTGGATAATTCCAGCATCGCGCAGAATAGCCAACGAAAGCGGACCGCACATGGTGGCGGGGTTGGCGTTACGCCCAATGTAATCCAGGCTGATGGCGGTCTCTTGAGCGCTATCAGCCGTCAGGCTGACATACGCCTGTGCGGCGGCAACCAAAGCTTCTTGTTGCTCGGCAGAAAGCGCGCCAAGGTAGCCGAGGTTCTCATTAACAGCATTGATGGATTCTGGTGTAAGGTCAGGGGCAATGTCCGTTTCAAACTGTGACGGGTTCATGGTAACGCTGATAACATCGGTTGCCCGAGGGACGGGAACGATCGAAAACCTCGGGATAGTGCAAGCTCCGAGTGTAAGCAGTATGGAAACCAATGTTATGCGCAGGAAAGTCTTCACGTAAGAGTGATTGTAACTGAAAAATGAAAAACCGTTCAAGATTTCATGGGATGGGGTATAATGCACTTCGTTCGGGGCGTGGCTCAGTCCGGCTAGAGCACTCGGTTCGGGACCGAGAGGTCGGCGGTTCAAATCCGCCCGCCCCGACTCTCCTTGTTATTAGGCAGCGTTTTACCATCGAGGTATGTCACAAATCCGCCCGCCCCGACTCTCCTTGTTATTAGGCAGCGTTTTACCATCGAGGTATGCCACAAATCTACCCGTCCCAACTTTCACGATAATAGGCAGCGTTAACCCATCGAGGTATGCCACAGATCCGCATAGGTATAATTTGAGTTCCTACGATTCACTGTTTTCGAAATATTCCTGATAGATTAAAATTCTGATTTGCTGCGTATTCAGTCCGTGCCAAAGGGGAGCATAGATACGATATACTAATAAATGGTTTTACATCCGCCTGGTTGGCTGCAGCGGTTTTGGCAGGGCTCTGTCTTTGGCCGAGATCAGGCAATCCAGTTGGCTTGATGATGAGTTTAATTTTCACAATATTATTCTAAGTAAGGCGGTTTTTCTGATACGGAAGTGGTTTACCTCAAACCAAACACGGTTTTATACGCTCTTCCTTATGCTTATGGCACTGCGGTTGCCATTCTATTTCACCCGGCATGTGCAGGAAGATGCCTATATCAGCCTGCGCAGTGCAGTGAATCTTGCGCTGACCGGCGTTTATGGGTTCAATGCAGGTGAACGTGTAAGCGCTTCAACATCTCACCTTTACGTGTTTATGGCAGCGGCGATTCGTTGGCTTGTCGGTGAGTCGGCTTTCATACCGGTTGTGCTCATCATTAACACAGCGCTCTTCTTGTTTGGTACATGGTTCATCGCACGGACTTTCATGAGTGAGCGCCACAAACAGGAATTGCTCTGGATTTTTCTCTCTGTCATTCCCATTTCACTTCTTACCAGTTATTCAGGCATGGAAACCTCCATGCTCGTGTTTGTAATTGGTGGGTTGCTTTACTTCATGCATACAGCCAGGTATCGATGGTTGGTATTATCAGGGCTGGCAGCTCTGCCCTGGATTCGGCCAGATGCGGCCGCCTTCGCGCTGCTTTTGGTTTTTTGGGATGTGGTACGCCGAAAGCAAATGCGTTGGCCTGAAACGCTTGCTGTGGCTATCGGCGGGGTGAGCCTTTTGGCGTTCAACCAGATCTACTTCGGCGCCTGGCTTCATCAATCCATTGCTGCGAAGTCTCTGATGCGGCATGATTTTACTCTTGAACGTTTCTTCGGAAATCTGACAACCGTTTTTGTCGGTGAAGCGGGCGGGTTTCTCGCTCCAATTCGCACCAGATTCTTCGGACAATTCGGTATCTTGTTCGTCATCATCGTTCTCGCGGCAATTGGCTTCACCCTGTGGCAAAAGCGAGGCAACCGTGATCAATGGATTAACGCTTGCTCCTTTGCCAGCCTTGCGATCCTCATTCCAATTGCTTACGCTTTTGGTGGTGTGATTTATCAGTGGTATTTTTGGCCAAGCGCAATTCTAGCTGCGGCTTTCCCTTTGACGCTGCTTGCCGCTGCCTGGGATAGCGAAAAACGGGGTTGGCCGCAGGCTGCGCGGGCAGGGGTTGTGGTGCTTTTTATAGCCGGCATTGTTGCTCAATTGGTTTTTTCTTATGCCTGGGGAATGAAAGAATTTGCCTACCGCGGCGGCATTGGTACATGGCTAAAAGAGAATGCGGCGGAAGATGACAGAATCTTTCTTGAACCAGCGGGGTATATTCCTTTTTATTCCAACTTGTACACATATGATGAGGTAGGTCTGGTTACACCACAGGTTGTAACCTATCGTCAGGCCTACGACTTGCGTTGGTGGCCTGAGTTTGTAATGGACTTCAAGCCGGATTGGATTATCCAACGCGGCCACATCATGAAAAACCAAACCTACCAAGGTTATGAGTTGAATGATGAAGAAATGGATTGGTTCAACGAAAATTACCGTTTAAGCGCTCATTTTTCCTTTAAACCTGAAGACTTCGCCACAAGCCCAAACCTCATCAGGTTGCTGACCTTTGGAGAAGCGGATGATTATTATATCTTTAGGCGGTTAAGGAAATAGCTTCATCATCGGCAGGCGAACGCAATCATTTGGCTGGCAGAATGCGCACAACTCAGTTAAACCACAATCCAGTCACCATTGATGGATCAGTTTTCGAAACCACAATTCTCATCGTTAATGAAGCATCGGTGTAGGTTACACCATAATTGGCTCTCAGGAAGGGGTCGCGATCTTCAACGGTGAGCAATAAAATGCTTTCGGCAGCGCCATTTTTCCCATATAACTTAACGATCGCTTCGAACTGCTCCTCATTAATAGCCTCCTGCATTTTGTCGTCAAAGTCGCTAATGAACAGCGAGTAGTCGTTTGTGTAGATGGCGGTAATGATATTTTGGGCAATCGGATCAGTAGAAAGTGCGATTTGAGCGCTTTCTTCGCTTGAAAGATATGTGATTTCCTCCTGTGTTGAACACCCACTTAATAGAAAAATAGAAAGAAATAGCGCGAGGATGAATCTGTTTGGTTTGATTCTCATTATCTTTTCTACTCCATGAAGTTAAGCTATGCAGGGAATTTTACCGCAGGTTAAAGTTTTGAACAGAGGAGATTTTCTTTGACGTTAAACCATGAATTTAAAATATCAATAAATAACGATAAAATAATAAATAATATCAAGAAAGGTATTGACAAATATAAACTATAACGCTATTATAGTAAATATAATTAATAAAGATTTGAGAGGTGTCATGAAACAAGTATCAATGCCTGTGAAGTTTGAGAATAAAGTCTTTGTGAAGGCCAATGCAGATGTGGTGGTTGATAGCACCAATGAAAACATCATGCGCGTATTAGTAAGCCAAAGCGATGCCCTGAAAATATCGGAAAACGGCGACAAGTTGGAAATAAAAGCCGACAGTGATCTGCACCTGTTTATACCTACCTATCTAACACTGACATTGGAAAAGGTCGCAGGCGATTGCATGGTTTCAGGAATTTCAACACGGGTGGTTATCGGCAAAGTAGCAGGAGACCTTGCTTTGCAGCGGATAGGCGGCGCATCGATTGATACGGTTGCCGGTGATTTATCCTTGCGCGAAATATCTGGCGGGGTAGAAGTATCAAGCGTTGGCGGCGACTTGGTCGGAGAAGACCTTGACACTCTGTTTTCACGCAAAGTCGGTGGTGATACTTTTCTCAAGAATATCGCTGACACATTAAATGTTCTTACCGGCGGTGATGTTGATGTTCATATAACTTCAATGGTTGCGCCTAAGGCAAGCATAAAATCTGGCGGCGATTCGCTTCTAACGATTCCAAAAGAATTAAACGCCCAACTCCAGCTGCATTCGAAATCTGGGACGATCGGAGTACACATAGACGGAAGGGATGAAGAATACAAAGCCGAAGCCAGCATTCATTTTGGCGCAGACGGGAATGTGATTGAGGTTCATGCTGATGGAGATATTTCAGTCGCCGAAATTGACAAAAACCTCGAAAGTAACACACAGCGTTGGACTGATTCTTTCGGAGATTTGGAGAATCTAAGTTTGAGATTGGATCAAGAACTTCGAAAAAACGCGGCATTTGTTACCGATCAGATCCAGTGGGCATCCTTCGGCGCAGCAAAAGCCGGCGAGAATGCGCGCCGAAAGGTAGAAAAGTCGCTGCGAAAATTGAAAAAAGATGATCTGCTTATTAATTTTGATGGCTTTAACAAACCTGGTGATTCCAGAGGCAGCAATTCTAATAATCAAATTGCCAGCGGCGGGAAGTTCGTTGGCTTTGATTACCCGGGTGAACAGAAAAACCCTGCACCGGCTCAGAACGAAATCAGCAACGAAGAACGCCTGATGGTTCTTAAAATGCTGCAGGAAAATAAGATCACCATTGAAGAAGCTGAAACGCTTTTTGCTGCATTGGGAAATTGAGGGATTAGAATGACATTCGATGAATCCAGATTGGAAATATTACGAAAAGTACAAGATGGCACACTGACTGCCGAAGAAGGCTCCGACCTGATTCGAATACTTGATGATGCTCGCATGGTCAAGCATGAAGAGCCGCTGGTTGAGCCCATGGACGAAGTAAAACCTTTACCGGTTCCACAAGAGATCCAGCAAATTTCAAGATGGTGGAAGGCAGGTTGGAGTATTATCCTATTAAGCGGGGCGCTGCTGACTGGTTTCTCTGCTTTCTGGGTATATCAGGGGTACCTGAAATCTGGGATGAGCTGGGGTTTCTGGCTATCTTGGATTCCATTTATCATCGGTTTAGCAATTATGGTTTTTGGCTGGGTCTTACTCGATTCACCCTGGCTACAGCTGCGAATCCTCACCAACGAGAATGGAAAAAAACAAAAGTTATTTCTTGTCCTACCAATGCCATTAAAACTCTTTTCCTGGTTCTACCGCACCTTTAATCGATACATGTCTCAGGAGATGAGGGATAAACACGTTGATGAACTTCTCGAGGCAATGGAACGTTCATTGAAACGCGGCGAACCATTTCAAATTGATGTAGATGACAAGGAAGATGGAGATCAGGTTTTTATTTCCATTTCGCGATAATCATGTACTCATGTGAATTCAAAAGGCTGTCCAATAGTTTTTGGACAGCCTTGGATTATTTCAGCATATTCTGAGAGATTTTATGCTTGAGCTGTTTTCTTGTGTGATTTGTCCAAGTACTTCCTTATTTCAACTGAAATTGCGGGTATGAACATTAGGGGGAGGATCAGGCTCCATTGTTCCCAACCCAGCGGTACGGTGCTGAAGATTGTGTTCAAGACTGGGATGTACACCACCAGGAAAACCATCACCAAGGATACCAGTACGCCAATATTCATCCACTTGTTGCCGAAGAGACCGATTTTTAGAACTGGGTAGTATTCTGAACGAGAAGTGTACGCACGCAACAGTTCAGAAATCGAAAGTGTAACAAATGCCATTGTTCCGGCAAACTCAGGTTGTTCGGGGTGCGTCCTCAAGCCAATGAAATAAGCTAACAACACAGCGGCAGTTATCGCAATAGCCTGAATTACGATTCCACCGCGGGTATATTTGTTAATGATAGATTCATCCGGTGGGCGAGGTTTTTGTTCCATAATATCAGGATCACCTCGTTCATTAGCAAGGGCTAATGCTGGTGCCCCATCTGTAACCAGGTTGAGCCATAAGAGCTGAATTGCAGTCAGTGGTGATGTTCCGGTAAACAGGGTGGAGAGGAAAATAATCAAAATCTCAGCGATGTTACAAGAGATCAGATAGTAGACGAACTTTCGTATGTTGCTGTAGATAATTCGACCCTGTTCAATTGCCGAAACAATGCTGGCGTAATTATCATCGGTGAGTACCATATCAGCGGTTTCCTTCGCCACATCGGTACCTGTAATGCCCATTGCAACGCCGATATCCGCCCGTTTGATTGCCGGAGCGTCGTTAACCCCGTCTCCGGTCATGGCAACTACCTGATTGTTTTCTCGCAGCGCATCGACAATTCTCATTTTGTGCTCTGGCGAAACGCGAGCGAAAACGTCGGTTGTTTTTACGGCTTCTCGCAACTCTGCATCTGTCAGGCTGTCGATCTCAGCGCCTGTACTCACAGAATGATTTGGTTGCATCAAGTTGATCGATTTGGCAATTGCGGCAGCTGTGTTGGGATAATCACCGGTGATCATGATGGTTCGGATGCCAGCCTCTCGAGCTTTTTCGAGTGCGGGTTGAACCTGGGGCCTTGCTGGGTCTATCATCCCGACCATTCCGGCGAAAATCAAGTCGCTTTCCATATCTCCGGCATCAAGCTCAGCATCTATAACAACCTTTGTATTGGGTATTAATTTATACGCCAATCCTAAAACTCGTAAAGCATCTTTAGTCATGGCGTCATTGGCGGCAATTATTTGCTCACGTTTTTCCTGATTGAGGGGCTGCTCACTTCCGTCAATGGCAGAGTATTTTTGACAGAGATTCAGCACGATATCAGGCGCGCCTTTTACTTCTACTGCGTACCAGTTTTTTCGTTCTCCTGCGAACAAGCCTGAGATGGGTTCTGCATGCTCACCGTTATTGGAGTGTACAGTGACCATTCGTTTGCGTGAAGAATCGAAAGGAATCTCGTTTTCACGCGGATACTTCTTTTTTACTTCGCCATGCAGAATGCCGGCTTTTGCTGCGGCGATAATGATCGACCCTTCAGTGGGGTCTCCGATTAATCGGTAGGCGGTATTTCCTTCCTCTTCGATCACTTCGAGCAGGGCGTCGTTATTTAAGAGACCAACCCAAAGTGCTGTAGCCAAACCCGGATAATCTTTGACTTCAATGGTTTTTCCGTTGTTGAGAAAATCGCCAACTGGGGTGTAACCAGTACCAGTGATATTGAAATCATGATTGTCAACCCAGATGTTGGTTACAGTCATCTCGTTTTGAGTCAGCGTGCCGGTTTTGTCTGTGCAAATAATCGTAGCCGATCCCAGTGTCTCAACGGATGCCAGTTTACGAATCAGAGCGTTACGGCGCACCATTTCGCGCATTCCCATGGCGAGGCTGATGGTTACAACTGCCGGTAACCCTTCGGGTACGGCAGCGATCGCCAGGCTGACAGCGATCATAAAGCCATCGACAAGCGTTTTCATCAGGTCGGTGGTACCGTCTGGTCCGAACAGGTGCCGCACGACGATGATGATGAAAATCAGCCCACAGATACCCAATGCCGCCCACCCCAATCCCTTACCTAAAGAATCGAGTTTTTTCTGCAGCGGGGTTTCTTCCTCGTCAACGCTTTGCAGCATTCCGGCGATCATCCCTAATTGCGTTTTCATGCCGGTAGCGATGACAATTCCTGTGCCGCGGCCATAGTTTACAGTGGTGCCCATAAAAGCGGTATTCTTGCGGTCACCAAGCGGTATGTCGTTTTCAAGGCGGAAGGTGGCATTTTTTTGTACGGGAACTGATTCTCCAGTGAGCGGCGCTTCATCAACACGCATATTGGCAGAGTCTACCAACCTGACGTCGGCAGGTATAAAATTGCCTGCCTCAAGGAAAACGACATCTCCTGGAACCAGCTCAGGTGCTGGCACCATGATGCGGTGGTTATTACGCAACACACTGGCTTCGGGAGCTGCCATTTTCTTTAAAGCAGCTAAGGCTTCTTCAGCTTTTCCTTCCTGTACGACACTGAGAATGGTGTTAAGCACCACAATCGCAATAATGACACCTGCTTCGATGTAATCGCCTAACAATGCGGCAACCACGGCTGCCACAATGAGGAGAATAACAACGAAACTGTTTAATGCATCAATCACACGCCGGAAGAAAGAGGTTCCTTCTTTGGCGATTAGCTCGTTGCGTCCAAATTCGACCAGGCGTTTTTTTGCTTCTTCTGACGAAAGTCCAGTTTCCAGCTTAGTTTGCAGTTTCTCCAGGACTTCTTCAGTATCGATGGCATGAAATCCAATGCTATTTTCTTGATGAATATTGTTCTCCATCGATTATTCTCCTAACCCATTCTTAAAATAAAATTCTCAAGCATCAATGTGGAACACAGTTTTACCAATTTTGAAAAATCAACTATGTTGATAATTATTGTAAAAAATTTTAATATAGAAAACACGAATGAGCAAGAAAAAAAGCATTTATATACAAAGCGAAAAACTTCAAAAATAAACTTGCTGAGCACCTAGGTATCGAATTGCAGCCCAATAATTTCATAAAACGCGTTTTTTGAAGAAATCTAATCTCACTTTTTGATTAATTTTCTGATCCCCAGGCTATACTTTCCATTCAAGATGTCAACGATACCTTCCACCTGTGAGATTGATAAGCTATTTGCCCCCATCATGGTGAAAAAGTGCAATGGCATATCAGGCACCGTTTTTTCGATCATTAATTTCAGATATGGATCTTTTTCACTAAGTGTTTTAGCTTGTTGCTCGACAATTTTGTTTATGAGTCTGCCAACCCATCTATCTTGAATATCAGATACAGTTGACTTTAGTGTGTGCGGCGAGCCAGGTATTCTTTCTCGCGGCGGGATCGGCCTGCCGAGAATACCAGCAAATTCTTCGTCAGTAATCTTGAGACCGCTGGTGAGGTCGTAATAGCCAGGCGCGGTATCTCGTAGATCTGGAAGATGGGCTTCGACACTGCCTGAATACTCTACTGTACCCTGCAGCCGAAAATCCTGACTTGACGCAGCCACGCGAATTTCATATTTCCCGTTTTCTACATGCCAATCGGAGATTGATGTATTGTAGTATGCAAAATCCCGCGAACTGAGCAGGAAGTTGACTTCTTTCTGCTCTCCCGGTGCAAGCTGAACCACCTCAAAACCTTTTAACTCTTGTTCGGCTCGTATGATGACAGATTCCTTTTTTGCCACATAGAGCTGAACAACTTCTCTGCCTTCGCGTTTTCCGGTGTTGATGATTTTGCAGCTTACCTTGAGCGTTTCGCCATCTGTAATACTCTTGCTGGATATCACAAGGTCGGAATATTCAAAACTGGTATAGGATAACCCGTAACCAAATGGATAGCGCACTGCTTTGACTGCTTTGTCGTAATAACGGTAGCCGACAAATAAGCCTTCGCGGTATTCCACACAGAGCGGGTAACCAGGGAAATATGAATGAGATGGATTATCTTCAAGTTTGTATGGCCAGGTCTCCGGCAGCTTGCCCGAAGGATTAACTCTGCCTGTTAGCAAATCTGCCACTGCGCCGCCGACAGCCTGCCCGCCAAGGTGCATGAGTAAAATAGCTTTTACTTTATCAGCCCATGGCAGCTCCACCACACCGCCGCAATGCAGAACCACTACTACGTTTTCATTTACCTCACATACTGCATCGATTAAGGCATTATGGCTGAGCGGTAAATGCAAACTCTCACGATCAAAAGATTCAGCCTCGAAACGGTCGGGTAAACCCGCAAAGAGGTAGACAATCTCTTTGTCTTTAGCGATTTGGCAGGCTTCTTCAATCAGCCTGGCTTCTGGTAAATCAGATTCCTCGAGGTAGCCGGCGGCATATTCATAATCAATGCCAAGCGCTTTCAGCTCATCACAGGCATTGTCAAGATGGGTAGGGTTGATGCGTGAACTGCCGGTTCCCTGGTAGCGCGGAACCTTCGCGAAATCTCCGATTACAGCAGTACTGGCGCCGGGCTTAGCAGGGAGTATCCCGTTATCATTTTTCAACAGCACCGCAGACCTGCCAGCCGCTTTTCTGGCGATCTTGTGATGGGTATCAATTGAGTATTGATAAGGTTGGCGCTCCATTGACTTGAGGATTAGATAGACAATTCTTTCAGCTGCCTGATTGAGTAGATCTTCTGGTATTGAATGCGCCTGAACTGCGTCTAAGATTCGATTGTCAGAAGTATCTCCAACATGAGGCATTTCCAGGTCAAGCCCGGCTGTCAGTGCTTTCACTCGATCAAACACTGAACCCCAGTCTGAAATGACCAGCCCCTCGAAACCCCATTCATCACGCAAGATGGATGTAAGCAGGTGCTGATATTGACTTGAAAATTCACCATTCACGCTATTGTATGAACACATTACCGTCCATGGTTGGGCTTGTTTTACAGCAATCTCAAAAGCGCTCAGGTAAATTTCTCTGAGGGTACGTTCGTCAATGACGGCATCCACGGTCAGGCGCCTCGTTTCCTGGTTGTTGGCGACGAAATGCTTCAGAGACGACCCAACGCCCTGGCTTTGAGTGCCTCGAATAAATGCGGCGGCAAGATGACCTGAAAGGGAAGGGTCTTCGCTGTAGTACTCAAAGTTGCGCCCGCAAAGGGGAGACCTTTTGATATTGATGCCAGGGCCTAAAATCACCGAAACGTTTTCATGGCGGCATTCCTCACCAATCGCACTGCCGATTTCAAACAATAAGTCACGGTCGAAAGAGCAAGCCTGTGCTGAGGCGGTCGGGAAGCAAACCGCTGGATAATTGACACTGATTCCAATATCTTCTGAATTGGAAATCTGCCGCCGGATTCCATGTGGCCCATCGGTTACAATAATATTGGGCAGACCCAGTCTCTCAAGCCCCTTAAGATTCCAATAATCCTTTCCAGAACACAAAGCCGCTTTTTCTTTGGTTGTCATTTGTTGTACAAGTGAGACGGATTTTTCATGCAAATCCACAATAACCTCCGGAGCGATATAACGAAAATGAGGTGTTGCTGATGCTTGTATTTTACAAGAAAACGGAAAAAGGGCTTCTGCAGTCGAGTTGCGTGTAGTGATCCAACCGTTGAACCGGTAAACGGTAAAAACGGATCATTTTGCGATTTATTTTAGAGAAAAGGCAAAAACCCGAATTTTGTAACCATTTTGTAACCGCTATTGGATATGATCGTTACAGATTCATCATAGAGTTTTTTATCAATTTAATAATCTCTCAGGAGGTATCTATGCGTTTAGAAGGAAAGGTTGCACTAATTACCGGTGGTGCTGCTGGAATCGGAAAAGCGACTGCCCAGGTTTTTGCCAGAGAAGGCGCAACAGTGGTCATTTGCGATGTCTCTGAAGATTTAGGCAATGTGCTGGTTAAAACGCTGGGCACGAATGCTTGTTTCTATCAGGTTGATGTCACCAACCGTGAAGAAGTGCAGAAATGGGTGGATGATGTAGCCGCGAAGTATGGGCACATTGATATATTGGTTAACAACGCAGGAATCACGCGTGATGCTCAATTTGTCAAGATGAAAGATGGCGAGCTGGCGAAACAAATGTCGGAAGAAGCGTTTGATCTGGTTGTATCAGTCAATCTTAAGGGTGTCTTTAACTGTTCTCAAGCAGTAACGCCATACATGATTAAGCAAAATGCTGGTGTTATTCTGAACGCCACTTCAGTTGTTGGGTTGTACGGCAACTTTGGGCAAACCAATTATGTGGCAACCAAAGCCGCGGTTATCGGCATGACCAAGGTGTGGGCGCGAGAGTTAGGGCGCTATAACATCAGGGTTAATGCGGTTGCCCCCGGCTTCATCATGACCGAAATGGTTGCCAAAATGCCCGAAGAGGTTTTGGCAGGGATGCGTGCGAAAACGCCGCTCGGAAGATTAGGCGAACCAGAAGACATCGCTAACACTTACCTGTGGCTTGCCTCTGACGAAGCAGCTTTTCTCCATGGCGCCACCATCAGCGTGGATGGCGGCATTGTAATTGGAACTTAGAACTTAAAGGAGTTTTTAATGACCCGTTACGCGACAATTATTGGCACTGGATCCTATATCCCCGAAATTGAACGCACCAACGCTTCGATGCGCACTCGTTTTGGTGAAGTGATTGATAAATTCGAGGCCTCTTCTGGAATTACAACCCGTTTCTATGCGCCTGACGATTGGGCAACATCTGATCTGGCTGCCGAAGCTGGCAAGCGAGCATTGGCGAAAGCAGGCTTAAAACCTGAAGACATTGACTTGATAATTCTTGGCACCGACAGCCCCGATTACATCACCCCTGCGACTTCGGTGGTTACGCAGTATAAACTTGGCGCAAAGAACGCTGGCACCTTTGATGTAAGTTGCGCCTGTGCTTCTTTTCCAACAGGGCTGAACCTGGCAGCAGGGTTGATTGCCTCGAACCCCAATCTCAAATATGTAATGGTGATCGGCGCGTATATGATGCACAAGCTCGCGGACTGGGAAAATGACGTTATGTCTTTCTTTTATGGCGATGGTGCCGGTGCGGCAATACTAACAGCCAGTGACAAACCAGGCTTTGTGAGCTCCACATTCTTTGCTGATGGTTCGTATCACAAACATTGGGGCATCTATTCTGGCGGCACCTACGAACCAGCCACCGAAGAATCCGTGCGTGCTGGTCGGACAAAGGTCAAACTGATTACACCTTTCCCGCCTGAAGTAAATCATGAGGGCTGGCCGGCACGTATGCGCGAGCTGGCGAAAAACGGAAATTTTGATCTTAAGGAAGCAGATTTGGTAATTTACACCCAGGTTCGCCTGGCGAGCATCAAACTGGTGCAAGAAACCCTGGGTTTGCCCTTTGAAAAAGCGCATTACATCATGGATAAGTTCGGTTACACCGGGTCAGCTTGCTTGCCGATTGCGTTTGATGACGCTGTTGATCAAGGTAAAGTCCATTCAGGCGATTTAGTATTATTTGTCGGCTCTGGCGTGGGTTACAACCAGGCTGGTTCTGCTTTCATCATGCCATAAATGCTCATGGAAAATAAAGACCTCTACCACCAAAAAATTATCAGTATTGCCGAAGCAGCGGGCAAGGTGCAATCTCATCAGTCAGTGGCGTTTGCCATGGCAGCTTCAGAACCCTCAGGTGTGATGTCTGAGCTCGGCAAACAGCGAGATCGTTTACAAGGGGTTACCACATGGGTGTGTTTACCCCTTGGCGCCTATAGCTTCTTGCTCGACCCAAACATGGATGGCCATTTTTATTCTGAGAACTGGTTTTACGGCAATGCCGATAGAAGTGTGCATGAACAAGGTCGGATTTCATATATACCGAATAACCTGCACCAGGCTGCTACCAATAAGCTCTACGCTGCGAAAAACCACCTTAATGTTTTCTTTGGCACCGCCACGCCGCCTGATTCTCGCGGTTATATGTCTCTGTCGCTTGGCTTGGTTATCGAAAAGCAATTAATCGAAGCTGCTGACTTGGTAATTATTGAAATCAATGAAAATTTGCCCTGGACTTTAGGCGATACGCAGCTTCACATTTCTGAAGTAGACTACCTGGTTGAAAACACCGTGCCGCTGCCTGAGCTGCCAACTACGCCGCCAACTGAAGCAGAAGAAGCAATTGGCGGATACATTGCCGAATTAATCGAAGACGGCTCCACCTTGCAGTTGGGCATTGGCGGTATTCCAAATGCGATCACTCCTTTCATTATGAACCGCAAAGATCTGGGCATCCACACCGAAATGTTTACCGATGGTATGGTGGATTTATACAATGCTGGCGTCATTACCAACCGCAAAAAAACATTGTGGAAAGGCAAAATGGTTGGCGCTTTCGCACTCGGCACGAAAAAACTTTATGACTTTGTCCACAACAACCTCGGCGTTGAATTTCAACAGGGCAAGGTTACCAATGATCCTTATGTGATTGGAAAAAACCACAAGATGATTAGCATCAACACAGCCCTGCAGGTAGATTTGATGGGGCAGGTATGTTCCCAGTCAATCGGCCCGCGGCATTTTTCTGGCACCGGAGGTCAATTGGATACCCACAGAGGGGCTCAGCTTTCACCAGGCGGACGGGGCATCATTGCGCTGCGTTCGACTGCCAAGAACAATACCGTTTCCACCCTGGTTCCTGTTTTGTCTCATGGGGCTGAAGTGACGATTCCTTCTCACGACGTGGATACCGTGGTGACCGAATTCGGTGTGGCAGATTTGAAAGGTCTTACACTACGTGACCGGGCACAAGCGTTAATTAACATTGCCCACCCCAATTTTCGTGACCAATTGAAAGAGGAAGTCACGCGGTTGGGTATAGTGACGCGCTTTTAGATTGGAGGAATGATGGATTCGATCGTTGGAACTTGGAAACAACCCGCAGACCAGGCTTACCCTGGATTAACCTTCACCTTTCATGAAGATGGATCGTTTGAGTCCGTTTTTTCAGCAATGGGGATTACCTCTTCCGGCACCTATTCAGTCGAAGGGGATCTCATCAGCATGGATCAGAGCCAGCATAATTTTGGCCTGACGGGAAAATTCGACGGAAGGTACGCAATCGAAGGCAGTACGTTGAAAATGGCATTTGCCAATCCGGGTGAAGCGGCTCCGGAAGATTTAAGCAATGCCAGAACTTACCTAAAGGAATAGGAAGGGTCAATAACATATGGGAAAACTAAATCGAGGCGCAGCCCTGGTAGGCGCTGGGATGAGCAAATTCGGTGCGTTTGAAGGGAAATCATCTCGAGACCTCTTTATTGAAGCTTACGTTGAAATGTTATCCACTGTGGATAGAGGAATTGATCCCAAGAGAATCGGAGCATTTTACCTGGGAAATTACAGCTCCGATCTTTTCGAAGGGCAGGGTCATCTGGCTCCAATTTTGGCGAGTTGGGCAGGTTTGAATCCCATCCCCGCAACACGCGTGGAAGATGCCTGCGCCAGTGCTGGTGTGGCATTTCGCGAAGGAATTTTAGCGATAGCGAGCGGGTTGTACGATATCGTGCTGGTGGCTGGCGTTGAAAAAATGACGAATCTGTCTACCGAAAAAGTTACAGATACTCTGGCAACCGCTGCAGATATCCAATATGAAGTTGCTGCAGGCTTTACTTTCCCTGGGTTTTACGCATCCATGGCAACAGCCTATATGCACAAGTACGGAGCCACAACCGACACCTTTAAAAAAGTTGGAATTAAGAACCACTTTAATGGTTCTATGAACGAGAAAGCGCAATTTGGTGCAAGCATCCCCTCACTAATGGAGGCGCGGCAAGCACGGGCAATCAAGAAAGGGCTGCCGGTGCCTGAATGGAAAGATGAACTGGCCTTCTTACAGGACGAATCAGCAAATCCGCTGATTGCCTGGCCGATGTGCCTGTATGACTGTTCACCGGTATCAGATGGCGCAGCAGTTGCCTTATTGGTGAGCGAAGACTTGGCCTATCAATTTTCTGATAAACCCATTTTTGTTATCGGCAGTGGGCAGGCAAGCGACGGCGCTTTGCATGATCGTGAAACACTTACCAGTATCACCTCAGCAAAACTGGCTGGGCAGCAGGCTTACGAAATGGCAGGAATCACCCCTGAGCAAATTGATTTTGCCGAAGTGCATGATTGCTTTACGATTGCAGAAATTATCGCCTCAGAAGACCTTGGCTTTTTTGCCCCAGGTGAAGGCGGGAAGATGGCAGAGATGGGGCAGACTCAACGCGATGGCAGTAAACCGATCAACTTGTCCGGCGGGCTTAAATCAAAGGGTCACCCTGTTGGCGCCTCAGGTGTTGGACAGGTGGTTGAAGTTTGGAAACAGTTGCGCGGTGAAGCCGGTAAACGTCAGCTTGGGGGTGAGTTAAAACACGCGCTTACTCACAACGTAGGCGGAACCGGTCAAACTTGTGTGGTACACATCTTCGAAAGGAGAGATTAAAAATTGGAAAACCAATTTACGAATGCGGCTTTCAAAGAATACCTTCAAGGTCACAAATTGATGGGTACGCGTGACTCTGTGAGCGGAGAAGTTTTTTTGCCACCGCGACCCATCAACCCAAAAAACCTATCGACCGATATGGAATGGGTCGAGTTCAGCGGAAAAGGCACATTGGTTGCTTTTGCTGGAATTTTTATTAATACCAGTGCAATGGTTGAGGCTGGTTATAAC
>JAGOVY010000083.1 GCA_018060515.1 Anaerolineaceae bacterium
CCGCTCGCTTATCCGCACTGCAGATCTGTTGTGCGGTGCGCTGGGCTCACTACCGCGCGGCGGGCGCCCGCAGGTGTTGTTCTGCGGCAACCAGGCGCTGGCTGCTGACCTCGAATATGCTTTCAGTCGCTATACCACCATCCAAAGCGCACCAAATATCAGGCCTACGCTGGAGAAAGAAGTATTGGAGCCTGCGATGAAGGCGATTGATGCCATCGTGATGCAAGAAGTCAATCATCAAGTAGGCGGGCTGGAGCGTATCTCCACTTTGTGCAGCACACCGCCGCAGCTTGCTGGCAGCTCGTTTCATCAAGTGGTTAAATTCCTTGGGCGGCAGTACGACCCTGAAAAAGGTGTATTGGCACTGGATATTGGCACAGATACCTCGTTGGCAGCTTATGCCAACCATAAAAACTCAAGCTTAAATGTGTTTGATTTCGGCTTGGGCAGCGGCATCGAAAAGTTGTTGGCTCGCGCGGAGATTCAAGATATTACCCGTTGGCTCACTCATGATTGGCAGATGGATGATGTCAGTGATTACCTTTGGAATTGCTCGTTATTCCCGCAGAGAGTGGCTACTACGGAGGTGGAGCTCGAGATTGAAATGGCGGCTGCCCGTCAGCTTCTGCGTGTGATGATGCATGACCTTGGTTTGCGCGGCTCCGTACAAAGTTCTTATTTCGAACCGATTCTCATCAGCGGGTCCATATTTGGTCAGACAACTTCGGCAGCACAAGCGCTGCGCGTCATTCTCGATGGCATACAACCGCTCGGCATCACTCCATTGATTTTGGATAAGCACGGGCTGTTGCCTACTCTGGGAACAGTTGGCGCAATCAACCCGCTTCTCAGTGTGCAGTTATTGGATTCACCTGCCTTCACCAACCTTGCAACTGTGGTGAATGTAGTAAGCCGAGCGCGCAGGGGCAGCCAGGTCATGTTCGCTCGTCTGACATACCAAGATGGCCGCGTGAAAGAGACTGCAATTAAGCAAGGTTCGCTCATCTCGCTGCCTTTGCCGGAGGGTGCCCAAGGTGAGCTTGTACTGCGGCCAACGCGGCGGGTGGAGGTGGAGGAGACAGTGTTCAGTGCTGAGCCGATGAAAGTTAGAGGCGGCGTCTGTGGGCTCGTGATCGATGCCCGTGGACGACCGTTAAGGCTGCCTGATTCAAAAGACAAGCGCATCGAACGGCTTAAGGAGTGGGATTTAATACCTGTCGATTAATGGTGGCATATATATTGCAACATAGGAGGCAGGTGCCAATATGACTTCCACTCTGACACAAATCAAACCCTACACAGTTATTCAGCGGAATCGGCTGCTGCCGCTGCCTGGAACGCTTAACGTCAGATTGGGGCAGCAGGTGAGCCCAGTCGATATTGTGGCCGAAGCTTCCATCCCGCTGAAACACTATCTGGTGGACGTTACCAGGCTGCTGGATAATCGCAACACGGCAGCAGCAGAAAAACTTATTACGCGCCGCCCCGGAGAATTCCTCGAAAAGAATGACATCCTCGCTGAAACCAGCGGCATGTTCCCGCGCGTAATCCGCACTCCGGGCGAAGGAAAAATCATTTCCATCATTAATGGCAAGGTGATGATTGAATCTGAGCGCAGCACAATCAGCCTCAAGGCTGGGCTGGCGGGCAAGGTAAGCCAAATTATCCCGACTCGTGGCGTAACCATTGAATGTTACGGGGCGCTCGTACAAGGTGTGTGGGGCAATGGGCTTTTGGGAAGTGGAACATTATTGATCGATCCGCAAAGCTTGGATGGGGAGATGAAATTCTCTGCCTTCGGTGCAAATGCCGCTGGTGCAATACTGCTTGCAGGAACGATCAATGCGGAAATGATGCGTGAAGCTGAAAACGAGAAAATCAGCGGGTTGATCCTGGGCTCGCTGCCTTCCGCGCTCATTCCGCTTGCACAGGCACAGCCTTATGCCGTGGTCGTACTCAATGGGTTTGGTAAGCATGGTTTGGATGTGCTCTCGCGCAGAGTTTTACTTGCCAACCAGCGGCATGAAGTTTCGATCAACGCGGTAAAGTGGAACCGCCTGACCGGTGATCGCCCTGAAGTATATATTCCTTCTCCTGCAGAAGTGCCTGACCATGGCGACTTCAATTCCGGGCAATTAGTCCGCTTGCACAGCGGCGCCTACGCAGGCAGGGTAGGAAAAATCGAAAGCCTGTTACCAGGGCTGACGCTTCTTCCGGGTGGGTTGCGTACCAATACTGCCAGGGTACTCTTTGGTGAAGACTCGAGGGAGATCATCCCTCTTTCAAATCTGGATGTGATTTTAGTAAGTGAATGAAGCGCGGACACAATCAGCGCGGGAGGCTTAACATGGCATTAATCAATTATCACAACGAGCAATATGATCAAGATTATTATGATGACGAAATCCCCGAAAATCCCAGGAGAAAACGCGGGAACCGGACATTTCTGCGTGTCATCCTGGTTCTTGGTTTCTTTCTGGTGATTGCATTACTTGGGCTGTTGTGGCTTGCGCCTAAGGTGCTTGCCAATCAGCAAGATGCCAACCTTGATCAGGCAGCTTTGATAAACGCAGCCAACACCGCCACCGCGCTCGCCCTTACTGAGGGCATGAACCTGCAGCAAACGCAGCTGGCGAGCACAATGCAGGCGCTGAACCTCACGCCGATGCCTACCAGCACGCCGGTCATCGAGGTGATCATCAATGAGCAGCCCAGAGATGTGGCAGGTCTTTCTGTTTCAGATATCGCAGTGGTGCCGGCGGTACAAGCCCAGGCAGAAGAAAGCAGCGCTCCGATGCCAGCGGAATTACCTAAAGCAGGCTTCGCGGACGGGTTCAACCTGCCGCTGATGGCAGCGGCTGCCTTCATATTGGTCGCCATCATCGCGTTAAGTCGTAAATTCAGGATATCTTCCCGTTAACGCTTTCTGTAAACAAAAAAACCAGAGCCTTCGTAACAGGCTCTGGTTTTTATTATTATCAATCTGCGTAATTAAGACATGTTGTCGGCGACTGAACTGCCAAAGCTGAGCAGTTCTTTTACCATCTCGGGGGTTCTGCCTTCCGCATAAACCCGCAAAACGGGTTCGGTTCCCGATGGGCGTATGAGCAGCCATGAATCATCGCTGAAAATGTATTTCACGCCATCGGTTGTGCAGACTTCGATAAGGCTTTCGCCGCCAATGGAGGCGGGGGGATTATTCACCAGGCGCGCAACCATTTTTTCTTTGGCAACCGGGTATTTCAAACGTTGGTCTATGCGTTCATAAAACACAGGTCCTACTTCACGCTGCAGGTCCTCCACCATTTCATGCAAGGTGGTTTTGGCTTCGGCAATCATCTCCACCAAGAGCAAGCCCATCAAAATGCCATCGCCTTCGGGGATGTGCCCGCTGAAACTGATACCGCCGGATTCTTCACCGCCGATCAGCACCGGTTCCTTCATCATGTAATCGGCAATGTAGTTGAAGCCGACCGGAGTTTCGTGCACAGTTAAGCCGTATTTTTTTGCGAGTCGGTCAATCATGCGGGTGGTTGAAACTGTACGCACCACCGAACCGCTAAGCCCGCGTTTTTCTACCAGGTAACGCAGTGCCAGTGCCATTATCTTGTGCGGGTCAACGAAAAGGCTGTATTCATCCATCGCGCCAATGCGGTCTGCGTCACCATCTGTGGCAAGGCCAAAACTTCCCATGCCTGCGCCGATTGCCCCAGCCAAAATGCCAAGGTTTTGACGAATTGGTTCAGGATGCACGCCGCCGAAACCTGGGTTCATTTCTCCGCGGATTTCGCTGATTTCACAGCCGGTTCCCTGCAAAAAGCCGCGGATGACGCCGCGCCCGGAACCGTACATGGAATCGACTACAAAGCGCTGCGGGTTTTCGGCGATAAGGTCAGAATGTATCAGGGTGCGAAGATGATCATAATATGATGGGATGGGATTAAAGCGAGAAATTAAATTAAGCGAACGTGCCTGTTCCAAATCCATCAAATTTGGACCGCGCCCAAGTGTTTCATTATCCACCAGATAAACTTCAACGCGGCGGCATTGCTCGGGCAGCGCAGATGCCCCTGAAGCGGATTTCATCTTGACGCCGTTATAACGCGGCGCGTTGTGCGAAGCGGTAATCATCACACCACCAGCCGCGTTTAGATTCCGCACCGCGTATGAAATGACAGGAGTTGGCGCATCAGACTGGGCAAGGTACACGGTAAATCCGTTGGCAGCCAGAACCCGCGCCACTTCAGTGGCATAACGGTCTGAAAGGAAGCGGGTATCAAAGCCGACCACCATTTTTTTGGTGTCTGTCTCGGTGTTGCTTGTGTACCCGTTACCCCATGTCGGCGAAGCGACCGCGTCTGCAATTGCCTGGGCGACCTGCCGCAGGTTGGTAAATGTAAAAGTATCAGAAATAACCGCCCGCCAACCGTCAGTACCAAAATGAATTGTCATCGAAGATCTCCAATAATGAGAATGTATTGCTGTTAATTTGCTGCCGGGGTTGCCGTTAGCAGCAGGCTTCTAACCATCCAGCCTTCACGGCCGTCTTCAAGCATGATGTTGACCCAATAAGTGTTATCCACCAGTTCAACAGAGGGCAGCACCATTACCAGCGACTCGTTATAAAGGCTGGTCAGGTAAGCGCCGCTGAAGCCGGGTGTTTGTCTGATGATGACTCCGTTGTTTCCGGGGTTGTATATTTTCCCCCAGATGGGTGTGGGTTTGGGGGTGATGGTGTTTGTAGCCACGTGTGTAGCCTCAAGCGTGTTGGTGGGTGCGAGTGTAGCGGTGGCTGTAATCTCAGCCGGGGTTGGAATTTCACTTGCAGCCGGATCGAAAGTTGGCGTGGCTGCGTTGTAGGTAGGTGTGGCAAATGGTTCCATCTGCTTGCGCATGGCGGAACCAAGCCCGCTCGAAGCGACCAACCCGTAAAGCCCTGCGCTGATTACCACCGCCGCCAGTGCATAGCCGAAAATGGTGTAGGGTCGCAGCTTGAGGATAGCCAGCGTTAACGTGCCCATCAGTATGACCCCTGCCAGATGCACGGCAGCGATCAGCAGTGCCTGCGGGAATAATCCCGTGTTCCAACTGGTCAGTCCATAGCCAGCTGTTGCGACAGGGATATAAAGAGCGTATGCCAGCGGGATGCTGGCAAAAAGCGAGCGTTGTTTGGGAGAGCGAATTGTCATGTATACGGCAACGCACACACCGATGGCGAGTAAAACGAAATCAAAGATCGAGAACCTGGCGAATCGCTGCGCCAGGCTAATAGGAAGATCAACAAACAATCGTGAAAACCAGCCACCCAAAACACCGCTGATGAAGACAAGCAACATTCCAACGAGCAACGCTCCCAAAGAACGCAGGAAAAATGAAGCAGAACCTACGCTTGCGGAAAACCCGAGCCCGATCGCTGGCGTCATCACTGGCGCCAGCAGCAGCCCGAGGATGAGGATGGCGGGACTATCAAGTAAAAGGGCAAGCGTAATTACCACACCGGCGGCGAGCGAGAAGATAAAGTATTCCACGTCAGGGACGAGGCGTTTCTCAATTTCCGCCAGGAAGATGGCGCGTTCGGTTTTCTCTTGCGGGATCAGCAGTTGCCGCCTGCGTTTACGGCGCGATTGGTCAATGCGGCTATGCGGAGGCTGCGCTGCGGGTTCTGTTGGATATCCGCTCATCGGTTTTGGCCACTCAGGCTGGTGAAAATCATGACATTATTATAATACACTCGGTTTTTTTACATCTAAGGTAAAATTGCCCTATGAAACTTCTCCGCTCATCTTATTATGTGACCTTCGCTGCACTTATGATTGTTGCCTCACTTTTATTGGCAAGCTGCAACCGCGGCACCGCCCAGTCAACAGCCGCGACTGCGGCACTCGAAACGACTGAGCCAACTGCGGAAGCAACGGCTACCCCGGCTGCACCTCCAGAACGAATTCTGCTGGTTGACCCGTTAGGAGTGGCAACACCTGAATTAACAGCCTATCTGACTTCCTTCGCTGAAGAAAACTCCCTGTTGCTTGAAACGATGAATTCCAATGAACTTTCACCCCAGACAGCAGAGACCAGGGTCGTGATTGTTTTGGCAGAAGCAGCGGGTATGAGCGAGCTTGCATCCGCATCGCCTGCAACACAGTTCATTGTGACTGGGAATATCGAACCCGTGGGGCTGGCTAATCTGTCTGTCATTACCACGCGCGCTGAAGATCTGGCGTTTATGGGCGGCTACCTTACCCAGCTCATCGCCTGGGATTGGCGCTCGGCCGGCTTAGTTGCCACGGATACTGAGATGGCAGCCGAGAAAGCCGATGCTTTCTTGAATGGAGCACGCTACCTTTGCGGTCGCTGCACGCCTTTTTATGCACCCATCGTTTCCTTCCCTTTGCTCGCGCAGGAATCTGCACAGGCGGATGCGCTTGCCTGGGGTGTACCGATTTTCACGCTAAGGGAGCATTACGTCAACGCTTTCTATATCGACCCTGACGCGGCTTCATCAGAAACCCTCGATAGTGTCATGGCGATTGAAGAAGCGATTTTCAACGATGTCGAAATGATAGGGCTGAACGGAACCCCCAATGCGGAGCGGTTTACCGCCTTGCTGGGTTACGATACCTTGCCAGCCATCCAGCAGTTGCTGCCACAGGCACTGGCAGGCAGCGGTGGACAGATGATCGGCGCGCAGGTGGAGATTTTAACCAATAACGATCCGGCAGTGATTACACCGGCGCGCATTGACATCTTCAATTCTGTTGCGGCTGAACTCGCTTCGGGTTTTATCTCTCCCCTGAGCATCCCATAAGGCAGATATTGGAATATACCAATTAACCAGCACCGTAGAAAAGGTGCTGGTTTTTTATTTCAGCCTGTCAGATCCCATGAACTCCGGCGCGGTTGCGCTGCCCTGTGCGCTGATTCCATCCCGTCTGAGCGCTTTCCATAACGTCAGCCAAAGAATTTTGATATCCAGCCAAAAGGATTGGTGATCCACGTACCATACGTCCAATTTGAATTTATCTTCCCATGCGAGGGTGTTACGCCCATTAACCTGCGCCCAACCGGTGATGCCAGGCAGAACGTCGTGGCGGCGGGCTTGCTCGGGGGTATAGCGCTCGAGGTAGGCGGTTAATAACGGTCGTGGGCCTACCAGGCTCATTTCGCCCTTGAGCACGTTGATGAGCTCAGGCAGTTCATCGAGGCTGGTGGCGCGTAATTTGAGCCCAAAGGGTGTCAGTCGCGCTTCATCGGGCAGGGGGGCGCCGTTATTATCTGTAAGGCTGCGCATCGTGCGGAATTTGATAAGGCGGAACAATTTACCGTGCAGCCCGGGGCGCTGTTGAGAAAAAATGACCGGCGCGCCGAGTTTGAGGCGCACCATCACTGCCAGCACCAGCAGTACCGGAGAAAGGAGGACGAGCAACAAGGCGCTGACAACGAGATCAAAAAGGCGTTTGATAAATTTGGTCATCCATTCGATTGTACCAAAATTCTTAAGTAGAACGTGGGCGGCATCTTCGCCTTTACGATATAATAACCTCACTCTACACTGGGAGAAGCGCTATGATTATCACGATCGAATACTGCGTTGCCTGACACTACACCCCGCGTGCCGTCAGTTTGGCGGCCGAATTGCTTGAGGGGTACGAACCAGGGATAAAATCGCTCAGCCTCATTCCCTCACGCGGCGGTGCCTTCGAAGTGATCGTGAATGGGAGGGTTATTTTCTCCAAACTTCAGCTTAAGCGGCACGCTGAACCTGGCGAGGTAAAAGCGTTATTAAGAAAACAAATAGAGGAAGGGTTCTAATGGCTACAAAAAAAGGGCGTGTTTTCTCCGGAGCAAGGCCAACCGGGCGTCAGCATATTGGCAACTACTTTGGCGCAATCAGCAACTATATCAAGCTGCAAGACAACTACGATTGTGTGTATTGTATCGTTGACTTGCACGCTCTCACCACACTTGAAACCACGCAAGACCTGCATCAGAATACGCTTGAAATGGCGTGGGACTGGCTGGCCGCCGGTATGGATCCGGAAAAATCCATCATCTTTGTGCAATCCATGGTACGCCAGGTGACCGAGCTGCACACTTTACTCTCGATGGTTACGCCGCTCGGTAAGCTTACTGACCTCCCCACGTTTAAGGAAAAGGTGCGCGAAAACCCGAAGAACATTAATTATGGTTTAGTGGGCTACCCGGTATTGATGACCGCAGATATTGCGCTCTACCGCGCGGATACGGTGCCGGTAGGCATTGACCAGGCGCCGCATGTTGAGTTTGCTCGTGAGACAGTCCGTTCATTCAATTTCCGCTACAACACGAAAGCGCTTATCGAACCAAAAGAAAAATTTACCGAGTTCCCGAAAATCATAGGCATTGATGGCGTCAATAAAATGAGCAAGAGCCTGCACAATGATATCGAAATCGCGGCTAGCGATAAAGAAACCACCGCCCGGGTGATGCGCATGGTCACTGATCCGGCGCGAATCTTGCGAACCGACCCGGGCAACCCGGATGTGTGTAATGTCTTTTCTCTGCACAAAATATTCACCCCGCCGGAGAAGGTTGCTGAAATTGACACCGAATGCCGCCGTGCAGGGATTGGATGTGTGGAATGCAAGCAAATTTTGGCAGCGAACATGAACGCATATTTCGCGCCGCTGCGTGAAAAACGACGCTCCTTGGAACAAGACCCTGACGGCACCTGGGAGATACTCCAGGCTGGTGCTGCGCGCGCCAGCGTGCTGGCTGAGGAAACCATGGAAGAAGTTCGCGCGGCAGTGGGGTTGCCCGCCTTGAAAGCCGGCTGACAGCAATGCGTGCAGTAGTGCAGCGGGTTAACTATGGCCGGGTGACCATTGAAGGTAGGGTGACTGCCGATATTGGCAGCGGTTTGGTTATCCTATTGGGGGTAGGGCCGGCAGATGACGAAACGGTTTCGGCTGCCCTGGCAAAAAAGATCGCCAACCTGCGCATCATGGAAGATGACCAGGGCAAGATGAACCTCTCTCTGCTGGATACCGGCGGATCGGCCGTTGTGGTTTCTCAATTCACCCTTTTTGCCGACACGCGCAAAGGCAACCGCCCATCGTTTATCAACGCTGCCGCTCCTGAAGCCGCCAGCCCGTTGGTAGATCATTTTGTCGCCCAATT
>JAGOVY010000014.1 GCA_018060515.1 Anaerolineaceae bacterium
GAGGTAAAGAGAAGGATCAATGCCTCTGGCAGCGCCCCAGGTATGCTCGCCGATGGCAGATCCGCTGACATCCGCATGAAAAGCCAATGGCACACCCAAACTCTGGTGCAATTTGCCAAGGATATTGGTATTCACCCAGGCAAGCTTGGGTGTGGCAGTGATGTACCCGTATGTTAGCGATGATGGATCAACATCCACCGGCCCGAAGGCGGCAATACCAATGCTTTTAACCCTGCCTTCGTCAATAAATGGCTGAAAGAACGCCTGAACCCGTGATAATGTTTCTACAAGGTCAGAAGTCTGAAAGGTGACCTCGTAATCCAGATGCGGCGGTTGGGAAGCAAGCGCACAGACAAATTTCGTACCACCGGCTTCAATGCCGCCATAAAGCTCACGATCCAACATGTCTCCCATAATGACCTTCTTCCAGAGTTTGCTGCAGCTTGGATATTGTTTCAATTATAGAAATTATAGCCATCAATATCTTAGCAAACAAGTTGATGAGATGAAGACATGGGTTCTATGGAATGCAGCAATAATAGCTTGTTTGAGCAAACAGAAACTGGTTATTAAAGCGAAAAAAGTGTTCCAAATGCAGGTTAGATTGATCCTCTTGGATCAATCTTCAGCATAGCCACAAATGCCCAGTGCGCCAGGGCCGGTGTGCAGCCCAACAACGGGCCCTGTGGAATTTACAAATATTTCCAGCGGGTGAAACTCGCTGCGGATTTTCTCGGCTAAATTTTCTGCGGTTTCACGCCGATTGCCATGCAGCACTGCAATATGCAAATTCTTAATTCCGTTTATTTTTCCAAAAAAC
Organism: Anaerolineaceae bacterium; assembly: GCA_018060515.1. Taxonomy (GTDB): domain Bacteria; phylum Chloroflexota; class Anaerolineae; order Anaerolineales; family Anaerolineaceae; genus UBA6107. The sequence goes on from JAGOVY010000014.1 coordinate 821, forward strand.
TTACGGTGAAGGGTTTCTACCATCGAGGAGTAAGTCCGTGCAATTCCTACAGGCTCGACTTGATTGATCAACACATTGAAGGCAACAATCGGTTTTACCTTCAGTACAGACCCTGCAAATTTAACTGCTGCTCCAATGCGTCCACCGCGGTTTAGATAATCCAGCGTCTCGAGCCCAACCATTTGTGTGATGCGCGAGCGCACTTGATTGATCTTTTCGATAATTCCTACTCGATCCACGCCTTCAAGAGCAGCACGGGCAGCTGCCACCACCTGCCAGCCTAACCCCATGGAAGTGCCATTTGAATCAACCACAGAGACCGGAATATGGGAAGACTCCGCAGCACGCAGAGCATTTTCGTGCGTGCCGCTGAGGGTGCTGCTCAGCGTAAGCACCACCACTTCATCTGCACCTGTGTTGGCAGCTTTTTCAATAGCCTGGTGAAATGAAGCTTCAGTAATCAGCGAAGAGCGAGGCCTTTCTTCTTTTTGTTCAAGCCGCATATAAAACTCATCCGGTTGGATATCGATACGGTCGCGGTATTGCTTTTCTCCCCAAATCAATGTTTGCGGAATTACGTCAATAACCAACTGCTCAAGGAGAGAATCAGGAACATCACATGTACTGTCAGTAATAATTCGAATCATAGGCTTATTCTACTATTCTTTACATTCCTTATCGTCTGAGATGGTCAATCAGTTTTCTTCGTCGGATGAATATTTGGCATCCAGACGAGCATTAGTAGTGAGGCTATCAAGGCAAGCGCACCGCCAAAAAAGAACGGCGCAGGTGCTCCGAAACCCTGCCAGGCGCCAATTCCCTGCCATAAAATGCCGGCAATGAATGAGGAAGGAAAAGCCAGCAAACCGATGACTGCATTATAGGTACCGTAGGCAGTGCCGCGCAGATTTTCAGGCACCAGGTCAGCCACTAAAGCATGTGCTGAGCCATATGCCATGCCATAATAAACCCCGTAAAGTGTGTATAAGATCCATACCTGCCATTGGGCATTGGCAAGTGCAAAACCAAAATAAATGACAGCATAAACCAGCCAACCACCGATGATGAGGCGCCGGCGGCCGATGCGGTCGGAGAGAGAACCGGCTGGCGTAGAGACCAGGGTATAGGTAAGGTTAAAAACAGCTAACATGATGAGAATCCCCAACACAGATACGCCCAGGTTCTGCGCTCGCAGCACCAGGAAGGCATCGGCAGAGTTACCTAATGTGAACAGACTGACGATCCCGAGGAAAATTGAAAAAGGTTTTCCCATGCCGCGTAACGAGAATTTGGGCTTTGATCTTTGTCCTTTAACCGCTACGTCTTTAACTCCAATCAACAGCGAAAGAACCGCCAAAAAAGCTGGTATCAGGCTGGCAAGCACGATGATCTGAAAAGTAGAGCGCTCCAATGTAATTCCGCTCTTTTGCGTGAGCCACACCACAAGCGCTGCGATAAGGATGCCGATAAACGCCCCGGCAGTATCCATGGCGCGGTGAAAGCCAAATGCCAAACCGCGAACCTCAGGGGCAACCGAATCCGCCAGCAGCGCATCGCGCGGCGCCGTGCGAATACCCTTGCCGACGCGATCTGCCCAGCGTACGCCGGCAATGAGCCCCCAGCTATTGGCGAAGTAGAAGAAGGGTTTGACGATGGCAGAAAGCCCATAGCCCATTACTGCCAGCCATTTTCGTCCACCCATACGATCTGAAAGCCAGCCTGAAAACAACTTAAGAATGCTGGCAGTCGCTTCAGCGATGCCGTCAATCAAGCCAATAATGCTGGTTTGCACACCAAGCACATTGGCGAGAAAAAGCGGCAGGATATTCACCACCATCTCACTTGAGATGTCCATGAACATGCTGGTAAAACCTACTGCCCAAACGTTTCGGGGGAGAAGCTTGATGGCTGGTTGTTCTTTTGTAATATTCATTGCTTTTTGATTTCTACACCAGCATGTGAATATCTAAAGAAATCAAACGATGGATTCATGCGGATGCTTCTCATCCACCTTTGAGAGAGCAAAAGAAGCTGCGAATCCCAGGAGAAAAAGCACTGCGCACAATGCAATCGTCCAACCGCTGACCCCCTTGGGGATAATCGCCAGCGTAGATCCAATGACAATTCCCAGAATAAGGTGATACATAAAAGGGTGCGCGCGATCAAACAACTTTGAAACCAGCCTGGCAAGCAGTAATACACAAGCCACAGCTCCTAACAACAGCGGAATAATCACGCCAAAATCGAGCATTTTGATGCCGTTTGCCATCGGTTGATAAAGACCGAGATAAATGAGAAAATTCGAAGGACTCATGCCCGGCACCACCACACCCAAGCCAATCAGCGCGCCGCTCATCAGCCAGGTAAGAAAGCTCGGCGTGAGCGTGACATTGTTAATTGTTTCCATCCAATTCATCAACAGGTACATCCCGGCTGCCACAACCACCAGCACAAACCAATGATAGGTTTTTCTTCCTTTCAGACCCGCTGTTTTATAAAGTGAGGGGAATGTTCCAGCGATGAAGCCGATAAACAACCAAATAAACGGAGCGGCATAATTTGTAAAAGCCCAATCTACCGCGGCTGAGAAGGCAACCACACCGATCGCACCGCCAACCCCCACAGGAATAAAGAAGAGAACATTTTTCAGGAAGTTATCCTTTAGGTTGCCGAGAAAACGCATGATGGGTTCATAAAGGCCAAAGATCACGGCTAAAACACCGCCAGAAAGCCCCGGGGTAATGAACCCGATTCCAATAAGAACGCCTTTCACAAGGCGGAATATCCAATCGCCAAAGGTTTCTCTTTTCCGTAGTGAGTGATTGTCAGATGTCATATTGATTTGTCTCCGTCTTTTGTCGAAAGTCAAGAACTTTTATTATAAGATGCTTTGAGCCAATAAATAATTTCATCTTTGGGAAATCAACAATTCGCTAATTATTAAATCTTGTGTTGCACAACTGTTGTTTGGTGTTAACAGTAATTTTGATAACAGAGCGACTCTTTCTCCGCAAACAAGCAAGTCAGTAAAAAACAAGCGTATGATCCAGTTTGTATTGCATACAAAATTTATACAAATTGACAGATTTGATTGACAGCACTACAATAACCCCAATGTAACGCGAGCAGTACATTGGGGTTATAAAGTACATGGCTGTAAGTATTAGAGGGTAAGCTAAATAATAACCACAGGAGGCAATATGCCAAAATTTGAAAGAGAAATAGAAATTGATGCACCGGTTGAAAAAGTTTGGGAAGTATTGATCAAAACAGAATATTGGCCAAAATGGCTGCCAGGCATAGGAAGTGTGACCAATGCTGCCTCATCAAGCGCAGGTGTGACTTTCGAATACACCGGACCCACTGGCGCTGGTACGGGCGTTATCACCAAGTTTGAACCCTTGAAGAAGCTTGAGATTATGACCCAGGTGGGTAATGATAAAGATCTTCATTCTTTTGAACTCAAACCCACCGGCGGCTTCTTGGGTATGAAGGCGGATGAGTGCAAGATTGAGTACGAACTGGATACCCTCGCTGGCGGAGGGATTGTCGGCAATTTTATTACGGGCGGGAATCCGGCGGATGCGCTGCGCGTTAAGAAGACCTTGCACACCTTCCGCAAACTGGTGGAAAGTCTGTAAATCTGGCTTTCTCAAATTAATTATTAAGGAGAAATGATCATGGGTTTTATCGCAACAATTATCGTTGGTTTGGCTGCAGGATTGCTTTCAAGCTGGATTATGAAAGCGAAAACCGGCGTCTTCGTGGATATGCTTTTGGGCATTGCGGGCGCTGTTCTTGGTGGATGGATTTCAAGCCTTTTGACTGGCGTCAATCTGGTAAGCGGAGTGAACCTCACCAGCATCCTGGTGGCTCTGGTTGGAGCCATTCTCGTGATTTTAATCTATCGCTTAATCAAACGTAAATAGCAGGCTTCGAATAGGTGCGCTAACTGGCGAGGAATAGTCTCCTCGCCAGTATGTTTTAACGAACCGATTCGAATAATATCACTACAGAATTTATTTTACGTCTTCCTGATAAGAAAAGGACTGTAAGTTTACAAAATAGTAATAACGGAGTAATTTAAAAATCGAATAATAGGAGTAATGAAAATGCCACAGGGAGGCATTCTTCAACCCATTTTTCTGTTAACAAGGAGAGAATATGAAGAACAAACGCTACACACTTATCATTGCGCTCGTGGTGATCAGTTCACTGCTGTTAGCCTCCTGCGCCCAACCGACACAACCCCCAGTGGCGCCTGAAGTACCAGCTGCAACTGAAGCCCCGGCGGCCACCGAAGCGCCTGTTGTACCTGAGGCTCCTGCCGTAGCCCAACAGCTCGAGGTCTTCTCTTGGTGGACGGGCGGAGGTGAAGCTGCTGGACTCGACGCCATGATTGCCATTTGGAATACCAAATATCCTGATATCCCATTTATCAACGCAGCAGTTGCCGGCGGTGCAGGTTCTAACGCCAAAGCTGTTCTCGCCACCAGGTTGGCTGCTGGTGATCTGCCTGATTCATGGCAGGGACATGCTGGCCAGGAATTGATTGGCGCTTACGTTTCAGCAGGACAGCTTGAACCATTGGATGATCTTTATGAAGCCAACGGCTGGTATGAGGTCTTCCCCGAAACGCTCATTCCGCTGCTTTCGCAGGATGGCCACCCCTACTCTGTGCCTGTGAATATTCATCGCGCCAATGTCTTGTGGTTCAATCCTAAAGTTTTGGAAGCGAATGGAGTTGCACAGCCCACAGATTTCGCCAGCTTTATTGTCGCGCTTGATGCCCTCAAAGCAGCCGGAATGGACGCCCCGCTTGCCTTAGGCGAAACCTGGACTCAGGTGCACATGTTCGAAACCATTCTGCTCGCAACGGTCGGACCTGAAATGTATTCCGCGCTCTGGAACGGCGAAGCAGATTGGGCAGATCCGAAAGTTACTGAAGCCCTCAACAACACCAAGAAATTGATGGAATATGCCAATACCGACTATGCCACCCTTTCCTGGCAGGATGCCTCCAAACTGGTTGCAGATGGAGATGCCGCCTTCAATATCATGGGTGACTGGGCTGATGGCTACTTCTACGGCAGTGTTGATGGCGGAAACCTCGGACTCGAGCCGCTGGTTGACTATGCCTGGATGCCAGTTCCCGGAACCCAGGGAGTCTATCAGTTCCTTTCAGACTCCTTCGTGTTGCCGGTTGGCGCCAAGAACCGTGATGCAGCCATCAAGTGGCTTGAGCTCTGCGGTTCACTCGAGGGACAGGATGCCTTCAACCCTGTGAAAGGCTCCATCGCTGCCCGAAAAGATTCGGACAAGTCCCTGTATAATGTCTATCTGCAGTCAGCAATGGAAGATTGGTCAAGAGATACTGTGGTTGGATCGCTCGCTCATGGCGTTGTTGCCAGTCCGCCTTGGGCTACCCAAATCAACACCGATTGGGGCGCCTTCGTCATCGACTTCAATGTTGAAGCCTTCCAGGCTGCACTTGTGAACTCCTGCGCCACTTTTGGCACCTGCAAGTAACCTGTAATTAGTTCGTTTTTCGTCATCGGGAAGTACCCCTTCCCGATGACGATTATCGGTATCAGATTTTCCTTTAATAGTTACATATCTCAATCGGTCATGCGGGGAAGCCATGCAAAATCACAAAGAAAAAATCATAGCTTTTTTAATGATTCTGCCCTCGATTATCGCGATTGCAATTTTCGTTTACTTCTTTATAGGCTGGACAGCCAGAGTTTCTGTAAGCGCCTGGAACAGTATGACGCCGGATTACACCTTCGTGGGGTTAAAGAACTATCGGTACCTCTTTGAAGACAATCTGCGTTTCCAAATCAACATCAAAAATACAATTATCTTCACCAGTATTTTTGTCGTAGGGTCACTTGCTATCGGGCTGTTTTCGGCAGTGCTGCTTGACCAAAACCTGCCCGGAGAGGGTTTCTTCCGCAGCCTGTTTATTTTTCCAATGGCGATCTCTTACATCGTCACTGGTGTGGTCTGGCGCTGGTTGATGAACCCCGCCCAGGGGACCAGGATGAGCGGTTTGAACCTCCTCTTCAGCAAGCTTAATTTGGATTTTCTGATAAACAATTGGACATCAACGCCTCAATGGGGCATTGCCTTTTTGGCGATTCCGGCAATCTGGCAGCTTTCAGGCTATACGATGGCGATGTATTTGGCGGGTTTGCGCGCCATTCCCGAAGAAATCCGTGAAGCCGCCCGGGTGGACGGCGCATCGGAATTCACAATTTTCCGCTATATTATTCTGCCGTTGCTGCGTCCGGTAACCCTATCTGCAATGATTATCCTGGGGCATATGTCCTTAAAAACCTTTGATCTGGTCATCGCAACGGTGGGTAAACAACTGGTGCTGGATATGCCTTCGGTTCACATGTGGCAAATTACCTTTGACGGTTTGCAGTATGGCACAGGTGCTGCCATAAGCATCCTGCTGTTGATTGCTACGGCGGTGCTTATTATTCCTTATCTGTTCTTCTCTCTGCGCGGTGAGGTGAAACAATGAACCGCAGCCGCGCCCGTTATTGGAGCTATATCCCGCTCGTTTTGCTGGCGATCTTTTATCTGATCCCACTTTACATCATGGTCGTGACGGGGTTCAAGGAAGGCGATGAGATTAGCCTGAAAACGATGTGGGATTTGCCGCGAACGCTTGGATTGAGCATCTATTTAAAGGCTTATGCGCAGCTCGCACCGAATTTGCTCAACAGTTTCAAAATGGTAATTCCGGCAGCCATCATTTCATCCATCCTTGGATCGTTGAATGGCTACGTGTTGGCAAAGTGGAAGTTCAAAGGCGCTGATCTGGTTTTCACGCTCATTCTCTTTGGTATGTTTATCCCGTATCAATCGATTCTTATCCCGCTCGTGCAGTTTATGAACAAAATTGGTTTATATGGCGGTATTCCGGGTTTGATTCTGGTGCACATCATTTACGGTATTCCCATCACCACTTTAACCTTCCGTAACTATTACGCCAGCATCCCCAACGAATTGGTGGAAGCTGCGAAAATTGACGGCGCAGATATATTGGGAGTCTACTGGAAAATTCTACTGCCCATCTCAATTCCGAGCTTCGTTGTCGTGCTCATTTGGCAATTCACCCAGGCATGGAATGACTTCCTCTTTTCGGTTATCCTCACTCAACCAAAAAATTGGACCGTCACCGTGGCGCTGAACAATATTGCAGGCGGACAAATCATTCCATGGAATTTGCAAATGGCTGCATCCTTACTGGCTGCTCTGCCTACGCTGTTGGTCTACATCTTCTTAGGACGTTACTTCCTGCGAGGTATGATGGCTGGGTCTCTTAAAGGCTAACCATCAAGCATAAGGATTAAAACACCCCTTGACAGCGTAATACAGGCAAGGGGTGTTTTCGTAACCTCGAATAATCAGTGTTCTGTTTTCTCGATGATAATCCAGGCGATGGCACCCTCCACCTCTACCCGGGCACGAGCATCGCTAAAAGAGAAGAGCGAGATCACCTGTTGCGGCGACAGAAAGTGACTGCGCATCAGGGCGAGCTTTTCTGCGGCAGCCAGCAGTTTTACCGATATGCGTCGCACATCTGGTTCTTCGATGATGATTCTACCGCCTGGCTTGAGCAGGCGCCAAAACTCGCGAATCGTTGCCGCCTGATCTGAAACGTGATGCAACGCATCTACCATCACGATGCAGCAAAAGGCTTCGGAGTTGAAAGGCAGTGCTTCTGTCAAGGCACTTACTGCCGTCAATCCCTCTTTCTTTTTCGCCTCAATCAGCATCTCAAAAGTTTGGTCTGCCACCACAACCTGGGCTGCCTTACCGACAAAGAACTGGGCAATCCGTCCGGTTCCTCCGCCAGCATCGAGCAGTAGACCTTCCGCCTGTGGCAGCCCAAGCTGCGAAAAAATGCGCTCGGGTTCTTTTGGTTTGATGAAACGTTCGTATAACGGAGCGAGCAGTTTAAAGTGACCGGGCTCCCGCTTCAACATTGGTTTCAGCTCGCTTCGATCGTCTGCGCTCATTTTTTCGCTGCAATTGCATCCTGCGCCAGCGCGATAAATTCACTCACAGGCATCGCGCCGGGGTTTTCACCATTGCGCAAACGCAGCGCCACTTCTCCGCTTTCTTCTTCCTTGTCGCCAATCACCAACATGTACGGGATCTTCTGGTTTTGGGCATCGCGGATTTTGGCATTCATACGGTCAGCGCGTTCATCCACCATCACACGCAAACCAGCTTTGCGAAGCTCTGCCGAAACCTTCTTGGCATATTCCAGGTGCCGGTCAGCAATGGGAATCAGCACAGCCTGCACTGGCGACAGCCACACCGGAAAAGCCCCGGCATAATGCTCAATGAGCACGCCAAAGAAGCGCTCCAAACTGCCCAACAGAGCGCGATGAATCATATAGGGGCGGTGAGGTTGTCCGTCTTCAGCAATATAGGTCAGGTCAAAACGCTCAGGTTCGTTGAAATCAAATTGAATGGTAGACAACTGCCATTCGCGTCCGATTGCATCTTCAACTTTAAGGTCAATTTTCGGCCCATAAAATGCGCCGCCGCCGTGATCCACCTTATAGTCAATGCCAGAGCGGTCGAGCGAATCTTTCAATGCTGCTTCGGCGTCTGCCCACATCGAGGGGTCGCCTACGGCTTTCTCAGGCCGGGTGCTCAGGTAGGCATGGATCTCTGAAAAGCCGAAACTGCGCAGGATGTGCAGGCTGAAATCAAGCACAAAATCAATTTCAGCCGGCATTTGGTCAGGGCGGCAGAAGTGGTGGGCATCATCCTGAGTGAAACCGCGCACGCGCATTAACCCATGCAGCACACCGCTGCGTTCGTAGCGGTAAACGGTTCCTTCTTCAGCAAAGCGCAGGGGAAGATCACGATACGACCGCAGAGAATTCTTATAGATATGCAGATGGAAGGGGCAGTTCATCGGTTTCAGAAAGTACTGCTGCCCTTCTATTTCAACCGGTGCATACATATTGTCTTTGTAATAGCCAAGATGTCCGCTTGTTTCCCACAATTGTGCTTTGCCGATGTGAGGTGTATAAACGAAGTCGTAGCCGTTTTTTTCATGTTCATCAGACCAGAAGTTTTCGATGAGTTTGCGAATGCGCCCACCTTTAGGGTGCCACAAGATCAAACCGGCGCCGACCTCTTCATTAATACTATAAAGATCAAGTTCCTGACCGATTTTTCGATGGTCGCGCTTTTTTGCTTCTTCAAGGCGCCAGAGGTAATCTTTCAATTCATCTGGTTTATTCCAGGCAGTGCCATAAATTCGCTGCAACATGGGCCGCTTCTCGTCGCCGCGCCAATAAGCGCCGGCAACGTTCAGCAGTTTCACCGCAGCCGGGTTAATTTCACGCGAGCTGCTGACATGTGGTCCGCGGCAGAGGTCGGTAAAACCACCCTGCGAGTAAATGGAAATTTCGGGTTTTTCGGTAATGGGGTTGCCGTCATCATCCATTTTGCCTGATTCAAGCCCTTCAATCAATTCAATTTTGAAGGGTTGATCGTGGAACAACGTCTTGGCGTCATCGGCGCTGATGACTTTACGTTCAAAGTTCACCCCAGCCTGGATGATGCCGCGCATACGCTTTTCGATCCCCTCAAGATCTTCAGGGGTCAGTGGACGCGGAAGCTCAAAATCGTAGTAGAAGCCATCATCAATAGGCGGGCCAATGGCAACTTTTCCTTCGGGGAATTTTTCAAGCACTGCCTGCGCCATAATATGTGCGGCCGAGTGGCGGATGCGGTAAAGCTGTGATTGTTCGTATGCTTCATTTTCTTTTGGCATGTTTCCTCCAATAACCTTCGTTATAATAAAAAACTCTCAACCCTGCTGGGGCGAGAGAATTGGTTTCGCGGTTCCACCCAGATTAATCCAGATTGCTCCAGATTATCTCTTTAGACCGATAACGAGGTCAGTCGTTCGCCTTACTCGTTGAATCTGGTTCAGGCTCAAGCTCGCGGGGGGTTTTCTTTGGGCTGGATCTGGAAGAAACTTGCAGCCAAGGTTTCTTCTCTCTGACAGTACATTTCTCAATTACTCGTCCCGGTCAATGCTTTATTAATTTCGGCTATTATACACCAATTTTGTGCATTATTCGCATGTTTTCTGTCTGATTAAACGGTTGGAGGTCGTCTGCGTGCAGCCCGACCTCCAACAGAATTACGCCGGATTTGTTTACAACCGAGTTTTAGAATGCCTCGTCAGGCTTCCAAACCTTCCAAACTTTACCTGCCAGGTCGGGGTTGGGTGTTAAGGTGGGTTTGCCTGGTACCCAGCCTGATGGCGTAACTTCACCGGTAGCAACCACATGCTGGAAGGCTTGAACCTGCCGGATCAATTCCGACACATTTCTGCCAACTTCGGGAGTTAATACCTCCATTGCGCGGATTGTGAAATCTGGGTCGATAATAAATCTTCCGCGGATATCCACGCCGGCTGTCTCGTCATACACGCCATAGGCGCTTCCGACACGCCCGCCTGCATCTGATAGCAATGGGAACGGAACCCCACCTTCGACCATTCTGGAAAGTTCTTCTTCCTGCCAGATTTTATGCACAAAGCGGCTGTCTACACTGATTGCCAGTATTTCAACACCGAGTGCCTTTAATTCTTTATGTTTGACGGCAACTGCCGTTAATTCAGTCGGTCAGACAAAGGTGAAATCACCTGGATAAAAGCAAATTACGATCCATTTCCCCTTATAGTCTGATAAGGTGATGTTCTTAAAACCACCTTCATGAAAAGCGGTTAACTCAAAATCCGGAGCAGGATGCCCAACTTTCGCTTGCACGATTGACACCTCCTTTTCAAATACTGGCCTGACAGCAGATTCTGCTGCCGCCGTAATAATTGGTCCCTTCACAGGGGTGACACATCCATCTTTTTTCTCTGCCATAAAACCTCCTTACTCGCTGTCCGGCGTACAATTCTGATTGCTGATGGTTCGTGCTTACTGTATTGCTTTCAGTACTTTGTCTTTCGTATAAGGCAGGTCGCGCATCCACACGCCAATCGCATTGTGAATGGCGTTTGCCATCGCTGGGGCAACGCCGTCAATAGAAATTTCAGCCACCGATTTTACCCCATAAGGTCCGCTGGGCTCATCTGTTTGGACGAAGATTACATCCATCACCGGTACTTCGTTGGCGCGATAAATACGATAGGTCTTCAAATCAGTGCTCAGCGGCTGTCCATCCGCGGTATATGGCATATCTTCTGTCAGGGCAAAGCCAAGCGCCTGCAGCATGCCGCCTTCCACCTGGCCAGCGGCGGTTGTGGGGTTGATGACTCTGCCGCAATCGACCACCATCAGCAGCCGTTCAGTATCAATCTTGCCTGTTTCGTGGTCAACCACAATCTCAACAAATTGAACTGCTGTTGGCGGAGGACTTACCGGGCTCACGTGTGATGCGGTCGCCATGATCTGGTGCTGTTCTTGTTGGTGAAGGCTGCTCAAACCAATGGCTTCAAGGCTCACTTCTCTGCCATCCGCGGAGGTGACTTTCTTGTGCTCAAGCTTAAGTGTGCCAAGGTCTTTGACACCTAACATCACCGCAGCATGGCTTAATAGTTGGTCCTTAATATCTGCTGCGCACTTGCGCACGGCTTCGCCTGTCAGGTAAGTGGTGCTGCTGGCATAGGCGCCTTTATCAAAGGGGGTAAAGTCAGTGTCTGATGAATAGACGATGATATCCTCCAGGTCAATATGCAGCACTTCGGCTGCAATCTGCGCCAGAACGGTATCAGAACCAGTGCCAAGGTCTGTAGCACCCATGAGAAGATTGAACGAACCATCATCATTCATTTTCAAAGTCGCGGCTGCCATATCCAAGCCGGCCACACTGCTGCCATGTAATACGGCTGCTACGCCAATGCCTTTGCGGTACCTGCCGCTTTGATTTTTATAGGCGGCGTGTTTAGCGTCATAGTCAGTTACGCGTTTACCGATCTCCATACATTGTTCCAGCGCGCCAGAAGAAAGTTCCTGGCGTACGCCTGCCCTGCCCTCTCCAAGCTGTTTGGAGAGATACATTTCATCGCCGACTTTAATCCAATTCTTCTTCTTGAACTCCACCACATCCAAACCGAGTTTGTCAGCAATTTCGCCCATCAACACCTCAATGCCATATTGGCACTGCATGCTGCCGTAACCGCGGTAAGCGCCAGCCACCGCAGTATTGGTGTAAACCACGTCGCAAATGAAGCGGGAATTAGGTGAGTTGTAGAGAGTGAGTCCTTTGAAGCCGCCGACCATATTAACTGTCAGACCGTGTGTACCATAAGCGCCGGTGTCTCCGATGAGGTATAAACTGGCCGCGGTCACGCGGTCGCCTGTCACACCGATTTTATAGCGGATGATCGTGGCATGCCTGGTGCGCGAGCTGATGAATTCCTGCTTGCGTGTGTATTCAAGGCGAACCGGCCGCCTGGTGATCATCGTCAGGTGAGCGCAGAGATCTTCAATGAGCACTTCCTGCTTGTTGCCAAACCCGCCGCCGATGCGCGGTTTGATGACGCGAATTTTCTTGAGCGGTAAGCCAATAAGCGGCGCTACGATACGGCGCGTGTGGAAGGGTACCTGAGTGCTGGTGCGAATGACGAGTCGGTCATCTTCATCGAAGTAGCTGATGGCAACATGCGGCTCAAGGTGTACATGCTGCTGCTTTTGCGTGTGGTACTCACCTTCAAAAATGTGTTCCGATTCGGCAAAAGCCTTGTCTACTTCGCCTACTTCGGCTTCGATATGATAGACGATATTACGTTCACGATCAAAAATACCTTCGGTGTCTGGTTCATCATGGATGATCGGCGCGCCTGGCTGCATCGCCGCTTCCATATCAACCACTGCCGGCAGCACCTCGTATTCAACCTCGATCAACTTGAGGGCTTCATTGGCGATTTCAATGCTTTCTGCCGCCACTACTGCCACGCGGTCGCCGACAAAGCGGACTTTGTTATCCAAACAAACCTGATCATAAGGCAGCGGCTGCGGATAACTCTGACCGCCGCTGGCGTACTTGATCCGGGGAATGTCAAGATGGGTGAGTACGGCTGCCACACCTTCCAATGCACGGGCGCGGCTGGCATCAATATGCTTAATGCGCGCATGGGCATGCGGGCTGGTAAGCATGGCTGCGTAGAGCATGGCAGGCATGTGGATGTCATCTGTGAAAACCGGTTTGCCTAACGCCAGTTTTCGAGCATCTACTTTGACCTCTGATTTACCAATCACACGCGTTGGCGACATCGCGCCAGGGGTGTATACCAGCGGCGGCAAGGGATTGACACTGCCATCTTTGCGGAAATATTCGCCTGGAATTTCGACTTTGGAAAGATCCTCCGGCAAAGGGCGGTCGAGATGGGAGAAGGGCTCAAGTTTTTCACCGCGTCTTACTGCAGCCGCGCGCTGAACCGCATCCACGCCGCGAACATAGCCTGTACAGCGGCACAGCACCGGGTTTAAGGCTTTACGAATTTCTTCGTCGGTCGGGTTGGGGTTGTTATCCAACAAGGCTTTAGAGGTTAGAATCATCGCCGGGGAGCAATAACCACATTGTATCGCCCCTGTTTCCATAAAGGCTTGCTGAATTGGATCAGGTTCACCATCGATACTGACACCCTCGAGGGTGACAATGTGACTCCCTTCAACATTCAATGCTACGGTTCGGCAGCTGCGTGTGGGTTTGCCATCAATCAGTACAGTACAGGTGCCGCACTCGCCATTGTCACAACCGAATTTGACACTGAAATATCCTGCAGTACGTAATGCCTGCATTAAGGTTTCTGTTGGGGTTACCTGAAGTGTCTTCGGCTCACCATTAATGATGAGATTAACTGCTTGCGTTTCACGAGCCATCTTGCCTCCAAATAATCAGATTTGGGATACCTGGGGATTGCAATATCCTTGGTCAATTTCTTTTATTATACATATAAACAGAAATCTGCTTTCGGCTATATAACCTTTTTCCTGACCAAGCAGCCAGCCGGAACCCGATCATTCTTCTGTTCCAAATGGAACCCTGTTGATAAGCTGAAATTTTGGCTTTGAAATCGCCCCTAATTGCCATGATCATCAAGGTTTTTTTACCTTTCAGACATCTCTGCCCATGGTAACCACCTGCACGCCTTGCACCTGAGGGAAGCTCGCCCCTTGCAGAATAGTACGCCGCGCTGCAGCCTCTTCAATGACGCGGGCGCCTGAAAGATAGGTGACACCGCGCTCGAATAAAACAGGTGAAAGCGGCGTGGATGGCCCGAGTATCATGACAAGCGCCTCAGGCTGGCACAGCGAGAGCAAGGCTTCCATGGTATGGTTGATTAGCGCTGTAGCAGTAATGGCCACCACATCTGCCTGTGGAAGGTAATCTCGAGCAGCTTCTTCTGGAAGGTCATCGCCATGGGGATCCTTCTCGATAACCCACAAATTGTGAGTCAGTTCCTTGACTTTGGAGAGGAAAGGGAAATGTCCAATCACTGCCAGGTTCTTCCCGGCAGCTTCGCGGGCAATTACTTCGGCAGCGTTTATTTCTTTTAGTTTGTTGGAGTCAACCTCGATGAGTGAGTTCAGCGCAGCAACTCCCACACTGGCCTCAAGCAGATTGTCAGACTCAATCCAGGTGGCAAGTTCCTGAGCGCTGAACTGCTGCAGCGCACCCACATCACGCATTTTCCAATGCCCGTGCGGACCGTTGTTTAGAAGCGTGGAGCCTAATCCACAGGTCTTACTGACGACCATCGTCCAATGTACTCCGATGATCACATCGCGCACCGGTACAGGTTTTTGCGGCAGAGCTTTCAGCAATTCAGCGAGTAATGTCATTTTTCAGCCTTCCAAGTTGATGTGTTTGATAGAAACAGCAAACTTTATACCACAGCCTTCGTGAATTTGCTTTTCACAAGTTCTGGTTTTATTTGTTGTTTACTGCGCCAGTTGCACCAGGGTCGAAATCACAAGGCCAGCGTGTGTTTTCATCATAAAGTGCCCCATCAAAAACAGCACTGTCAAGGTCAGCTTCCCGCAGGTCTGTGCCGCGCAAGTCAGCGCCGCTGAGGTTCACCCCTTTCAAGCCCGCGCAGCGCAGATTGGCATTTTTCAGGTTTGCCCCTTGTAAAATAGCATGTTTAAGGGCTGCTCTTTCCATATCTGCACCTTCGAGGTTAGCATCCCATAGGATCGTCCGCTTCAGGTTGGTTTCCTTCAGGTTGGCGCCTGCCAGGTTGGCGTTAGCCATATCCCTGCCATAAAGATCCACTCCTTCAAGGTCGGCTTTCTCTCCGCCGCTTTCTCCGAGCAGGAATCTGGCGTGCTTGCCAAGAATAATCGTCAGCTCCTCATACACAATTTTCATACTTTAATTCCCAATATTTGGTTAGGATTATGGACAAAATATACCGCTGCATCCGGTTAGCCGATTACGCGGTAAGGCACAGGATTAATGCAAGCGCTCGGTATGATCAATCAGCTTGCCTTCAATAAATGCCTGGACGGCCTGGTTGATGTCGTGCAGATCTGTGACTATGGGCTGGATTTTCAAAGAAAGCATACTTTGATATGCACCCATGCCCATGCCGCCGCACAACACTGCCTCGCAATCAGAAATTACCTCTGCCATGCTGACATGCTTCTGGTGAGATGCGCCGTCGTGCCCGTGAGCTGCTCCATGATGTCCTTCGGCGTGGTGATCTTCATCGTGATGATCTCTACTGTGATGCGCTTCATCATGCGTATGAGCGGCAGCAAAATGGCCATGCCCGGGCTTGGCACGTTGTTCGCGGCTAATCACTTTACCCTCTTCGATAGTCAATACCTGATAAAAGAGAGCACGTCCAAAATGCTGGCTGATGGTGTTTCCGTCATCTGTAATTACTGCAATTTTCATCATATTCTCCTATGGTTCCTGTTCCGATGAGACATGCCGACTCCAGGCATTGTCTTTTAGATCTGCCGGATAGAGCACAATCAATAACTGGGCTAAGTGCTGGCTTGTGTTTTCCCAACAATGGCGCAAGTGCGCTTGAAAGACCAGGCTGTCGCCTGATTTCAATAGATACTCCACCTCTTCAACATGATAATGAACCTCGCCTTCAAGGCAATAGACAAACTCATGTCCGGTGTGCACAATCATGCGCTCGCCGCTGCCCATACCTGGTTTGAGCGTCACCATGTACGGCTGCACGACACCCCCGGCAAGGTCGAGCGCAAGGTTTTCCATCTGTGCCGAACTATGGTCAACCAGCGGACGGCTGTGCGCCGGCGTGAAGACGACTTGCTTCGCCACGGTTTCTTCTGCAAATAACACCGAGAGGGGAACCCCGAGCGCCTTCGTTAATTGCTGCAGGGTTCCCACTGAGGGTGAAGATTTGCTGTTTTCGATGAGAGAAAGTGTGTTGATGTTCAAACCGCTGAGATCTGCCAATGTACGCAAAGAATAACCCCGTCGAAGGCGGTAGTCCCTCAGTCTTTTCCCCAGCTCTGCTTCGATCTGAGTTGAATTTGCGTCACGGTGCTTGTCGTCAGCGTTCATTGTTATGAATTACTCAACCACAAACTCAACCGGAGTCTGATTAACGATGTTGTCAGAAATCGGGCAGCGGGCATCAATCTCCCGGACGAACTGTTCTTTTTCCGCCTGGTTCATATCGGCATCGATCTTTGTAACAACACGAATACTTGAGAAACCCGCACGAACATCGTCGCGTTTGCCCATCAGAACATCTGTGTCCAACTCTCCTTCAACGTGGACTTCAATCGCGCGCAGAGGCAGCCGTTTTTGCATGGCAATGATTTTGCCAATGGTACAAAAGCAGCTCGCGAGCGAAACCAACAAGAATTCCAGCGGTGTCGGGCCTGAATCTTCCCCGCCGCCCGCCGGCGGCTGGTCAACAATGGTGACATGCTGCCTTGATTTGACTTCGATTTGGTACCCTTGTAAAAGAACAGCATCAACGCTTACATTTTTGCTTGGCATACAGTTTTCTCCTATGGATATGTTGTGTACCAATATTGTAGTATGGTTGCGCGATTTTTAGTTGTTTTTTACCAATATACTTATAATCTGCTGCGGTTTTGATGACATTCATCCCAGTTTTGATTTGATTTTATTATGTAAAGCATGCAAGCCAAGTCAGTGGAAATTTATTTTTTTAACAATTAGCGAGTACACTGGCTAATTGCCGCTATAATGTAAAAAAGCAGAGGCGAGGCTGAAGAGATGAAAATCAAGTTGGTCAGGTACCACGGCTGGGAGGACTGTGTACAGCTAAGTCATGACGATATTCGGCTGGTCGTCACTACAGCGATTGGCCCGCGCATTATTTTTTGTGGTTTCTTGGATGGCTCCAACTTGTTCTATGAAAACCCTCAACACGCAGGTACGCGTTTTGGGAATGAATGTAAAACATACGGCGGTCATCGCTTGTGGTGCGCCCCTGAAGTTGAGACGTTCACCTATGCGCCGGATAATTTCAGTGTCTCTTTTCAAGAGCAAAATGGATTAGCCCGCTTTACCTCACCAATGGAACCAAGCGGAGTACAAAAGACGATTTGCATCCAACCGATTGACAGCCGCAATGGTTTTTATAT
The DNA here is from genome assembly GCA_018060515.1 of Anaerolineaceae bacterium. Lineage (GTDB taxonomy): Bacteria > Chloroflexota > Anaerolineae > Anaerolineales > Anaerolineaceae > UBA6107. The sequence goes on from JAGOVY010000014.1 coordinate 18,436, forward strand.
TGAGCATTGGGTTGAGAACCTTGGCAGCGAAACGCTAAGTCTGGCTCCCTGGGCAGTAACCATGATGCGCGCTGGCGGCACGGCTATCATCCCGCTGAACCTCGAACCCTCTCAAAAGCTGCTGCCAGTACGCCACCTTAGCTTATGGGGTTACACGCAGATGAATGATCCGCGCTGGAGTTGGGGGGCGCGTTATGTCTTCCTCAGACAAGCTTCCGGTGCGGCAGCTACACCACAGAAATTTGGTGTGCAAAACCCTTATGGCTGGGCAGCTTACGCAGTAGAAGATCAGCTGTTCCTTAAGCGTTTTAACTGGCAGGCGGGCGCTCAATACCCCGATTTCAACGTCAACTTCGAAGCATACACCAATCAAAAGATGCTGGAGTTGGAATCACTCGCGCCACTGGTCGACCTCAAACCTGGAGATAAGGTAATGCACAGCGAAGAATGGTTCCTCTACCGGAACGTGCAGACTCCGCAGAGTGAGGCAGACGTGGATAAGAACATTCTGCCGTTGATTGAATGGTAAGACTCGATTAAAGGAACTCGTTTGCTGCTTAGTAATTAATCTCAAACCGTTTTTCTAGCGTCACATCCAGCACACCCGCTTTAACCAACACCAGGTTCGGCGCAGAGTAGAACCAGCCGTTCGTCATCTGCTGCCACTCTGTTTCTGTTGCCGCTTCTGGCAGTACTTTTCCATTCATCTTTACAGACAGGGGCTTGCTGCCAAATTCCGTTATCAGTTCGAGCTGAGTATCACGATCGTCAGGCGCATCAGAGAATGTACCCTGTGCAGCACTTACAGTGACATTCACCTGCTTTCCGTTTTGCTCCTGGCTTATCAGTGTCGTTCTCACCTGCCCAGCCTGATAAGCAACCGAGACTCCATCATCCTCGTAGAGTACAAAACTTGATGCCTCACTGCTGGCAGCTATGCGCAAGATTAGTTCATCTCTTACGCTGCCATCTGCACGCAAACCGGTGATATTTAAGGTTTGGTCATCCACGTACATCAGCGGCACAATCGCCCCAGCGCGCATAAAAAGCGGCAGCTGCAGCACGCCATTAACGCCCATGGGATACTTCTCCCGCCATTGTCCCTCGCTGTTTATCCACTCGCCGGTTGTAAAATCCACCCAGTCGCCAGCAGGCAGGTAAACATCGATATACTCCTGGTAAAGCTTGGCAGAATGAACTGAAAGTAAATCGCGTCCAATCATCTTATGGTTCCCTAACTCGCGCACTTCTTCATCTTGCTGATAATAATGCACCAGCGGCGGGAAGAGCGCCTCGCCGTAGAGGTTGGCACGATGCGCCAGAGAATAGAGATAAGGGCTAAGGCGATAGCGCAGGCGTACATTCGCCAGGTTGCTCTCGGGGTCTCCCACACGGTCTGGGGCAGTTTCACGGCAATTACACAAGTTCTGGGTATGCACCCTAAAAGGCACATCCAGTAAGGCGCCTGAGGCCAGCCACGGAGTATAGATATAATCAATATTACCGTCAGAATTTGAACGGTAAAACCCGCCAATATCCGAGCCAAAATAGTCCATACCCGAAAGTGACATCTGCGTTTGTACCTGCAAATGCGCAGCAAGGCTTTCGAGATTGGCGCCAATATCCCCCGACCACATGCTCACGGCATAACGCTGGCTGCCCGGTGCACCTGAACGCGACATGATGAACGGGCGTTGTTCAACCTCATTACGCGTATAAGCCTCAAAAATACCTTTGCTCCACAATAGGTTGTAAAGGTTGTGAATGTCATACTGATTGTTGAGGGATACGTAACCGTCTTCAACGCCATGATACCAAGAGACCGGATCAAACAACTCCGGTTCGCCAAGGTCGGTCCAATGCCCAATAATGCCAAGATCAATCAATGGTTGGCGTTTGGTGTCGTGCCAATAAACCTGCCCATTCGGATTGGTCCAATCCATCATCCCGCCGATGCCCCACCAGGGATTGGCGGTGAGTAAAACCGGTTCGCAGCCTTCGCATTGCCTTACCAGATAGCCGTGTTCAGCCAACGCCTGATGCTCGGGCAAACCGGCGCTGATGTAGGGTTCCTCAATCGTCATGATGCCGATGCCCTGTTCACGGTATGCGGCGATATGCCCGGCAGGGTCGGGGAAGTTCACCGTATCCCAATTGAGACCGCCCATAGAACTTTCGGTTGAGTCAGAGCGGATACCGCCAAACCACTGCAAGTCAAGCACAAACCCATCCACCGGAAAGTGATTAGCACGCAGCGAGGCGAGTTTCTCTTCCATTTCTTCCCAATTGTCAAAACCGTATTCAGAAACCCACAACCCAAACATCTTCTTCGGCGGTACGGGCGGCGTACCGGTCAATGCCATGTAGTCGCGGCGCACCTCAGGCAGATCCTGCCCGGTAAACACATAGAAGCGCAGGGCATCACCGGCGACATTGATATCCCAAACCTGCTTACGCAGGTCCCAGGTTTGCGCCTGAGGGTTATCGATGAAAAGAGCGAAGTTTTGCAATGCTTCACCCAAAAAATACGCGACTGAAAACTGCGCATTCCCCACCATGCCCTGCTGGAAGCCCACCATGGCATTCCCCTGGTCTACTCCCGGATAGCGCACTTTGCCAAACCAATTGCCATCGGTTTCACCGGGTTTTATGAATTGTTCTCCTAATCCGTAAATATCGGTGATATCCGGCGCTTCAATAGAGAGGTGCTTGCGATAGCCCTCCATGTCCGTTGGGCAGAAGTGGGCAAATTGCCAATCAGAGTCACCTGTAATATCTGTAATCGATATGCAGAGATCTTGATTTACCACCACCTTGAGTGAGGCAGTTTTTACCTGATTGTCTGAAATTGTCTTAAATTCATCCGGACCGGCATAATCACTTTTATAAACCATCGGTGAAACCCAAATTGGCTGGCTCAAATCATGTTGAGCGCCTTCGCGGGCGTATTCCACATGCAAGAGATCATCATCGAGGAACTCAAGTATAAGGCAGGTTTCTTGAGTGCAATATCGAAGGCGCGCGCTGTCTTTTACCACCTCGGGCGTAATCCCCAGCACGGGGTCTTCTTTATTGCATGCGGAGATGAGCAAGACAAAAGCCAGAATAGTCAAGGAGACGAGAATAATTTTCTTCAATGCGACCCCGATTGTTTGATTAACTGTGAATTGGATCCGACTAATTTATTCGACATGCATCAGCCTTCCTGCCCCCCGCCTGGGTGAAAATATGCCGTATTTACTTCTTCTGCCAATGCACGGGCAGGTTTGGCGGCTTGCAAATCGTCAAACAACGGCAGCTTGCCTGTGTTTACGGCATTCCAAGCGTAAAGGTACATAGCCGCAGACCAAGCCTGGTGACCAAACCCCATGGGGTATCCGGTTCTGCCATGCATCCATTCGTTAAATTCCCACGGCGCGTTGGACCCCTGCCGATTTGCCTCAGCAAGCCGTATAAGCAGCCTTTCCGCTTCATCCAGCCAATTGCGCTTCACCAACGCCGCAATGTGAAATCCGCCAACCATCGGCCAGATTCCTCCATTGTGGTATTGATCGGGCAGGTTGAGATTGCGGCTGCGATAATATTCGCGCCACGAAGCCTCGCCAGGGTAGATCGGCGGATGGATAGCTTTGGTGGGGTACGGTTCAGCCATGCCCACCTGCTTCATATAACGCAGGATATGCTCTGAACGATGGCCATCGGCAATGCCGGTGAGGATCGCCAGCACATTTGCCAGGCTGTCACACCAATCGCCATATTCGCGGAACGCCACCCAGGGTAGATAGAATGGCCGACTGGATATGGTGCCAATGTTGTAGTAAAGCATGTACCATTCAAGGCGAATGGCTTTGAGTTTTTCGAGATGCTCAGCAAAATGAGAGGCAACCCAGCAGCGATCAATCCAAAAGAGCAGATTAAGCCTTTGGTGAATTGAATCTGCATCGATATGGCAGGCGAAGTCTTCCACCTCTTGCGCCAGATCGCGACGCATCTCTTCATAGGCAAGTGTTGCGGCGTAGTAGAGGGTGTTGTCATAAAGAGTGTTGTAGCGCACTGCAATCAAATCCATCCAGTTGCCGGCTTCAGGGATTTCCAACAAACCACATTCATTCATATCTTGATATTGCAGCCAGGTAAGGGCATTGTTGATCTTCTGCCAGTTAGTTTTCAGCTTGCTGCGATCTCCAGTGGCACGGAAGAGTGCGTATTGCCCCAGGATGTACCATAAATTGGCATCGCAAGAGCCTGCATTTTCAGTGCTGACAACACCAGTATCCGGGTTGACGTTCAGAGGAATCATCCCCCAACAGGTTTGCGCTTCGCTGAGGGCATCAAGAGAAAGTTGTCCTGCATGAATCAGGCTTTGATCTCCGGTTGCAAGTGCGCCTACCAGTGTTATGGCGCTGTCCCGACTCCACACCTGCGGATAGCCTGTGGGGTCGGCAGATGCGCGAAACCCGTAAGAGGTTGTGCATTGGTGCAAGATATCTAAAGCATGTTTTGCAGCCTCGTTTACAAAGAGCGTGTCGTTTTGGTTCATCTAATTCCTCCAATCAGAAAAAAGATCATCCTTTCACCGCTCCGCCTAACATACCACGGATGAAGTAACGTTGGAAAACAATGTACACCAATAAAATTGGTCCAGCCACAATCAGTGCGCCGGCTGCCATCAGCGGGATATTTGCAGAGTAACGACCCTGGAAGAACGCCAGCCCAACCGGCAGGGTGCGCATGGTCTCCTTTTGAATCATGACGAGCGCGAGCAAAAACTCATTCCAGGTCCACATAAAAATCAACACCACCAGCGTGAGCACAGCTGGTCGCGCCAACGGCCACAACACCTTCCACAGGATTTGCCAACGATTGCAGCCATCGATTGCCGCAGCATCTACCAGCTCCGGAGGTGCAGTTCTAAAGAAACTGCTCATCCATAACGTGCCAAATGAAACGCTCAAGCCTATTTGAGGCAAAATCAATGCCCAATATGTATCGGTCAATCCCATCCGATTCATCATGTGGTACAGGGGGATAATCACCGCCTCAAACGGCACCATATAGCCGATAAGCAGCAGAGGATAGAGAAGTACCCTGCCCGGTACTGGCAGCTGCCCGAAGGCGTACCCCGTGAGCGTGGAAAGCAGCACACTGACAACCACCACCACTATCGTAACAATTACACTATTGCGAAAGAAATAATTAAACCGGCCAGTCACCCAGGCTTCTTTAAAAGCGTCAAGTCTGATTTGGGTCGGAAGGGAGAGCGGTCCACGGATGATCTCTATATCAGTTTTGAAAGCTCCAAAAACCAAGCCGATGATAGGGATGAGAATCAGTAAAAGGAAAAACACGAGAACGAGGTAATTCGGCAATAAACGCTTCCATTGCATCGGCTTCATGAGATTTCCTCTGATTTGGCTTGAAAGCGCAGAATGATCAACGAAATTAATAAAATGAGCAAAGTCATCACCGTGGCTACCGCTGAGGCATACCCAAGCTGGTTTTGTTGAAATGCTGAGCGATACACCAAAAAGCCTGTAACCAGGGTTGAATCACCCGGCCCGCCCTTGGTGGTGACGTACACCAGGTCAAAAACGCGCAGCGCGGCAATGATCGTGGTAATAAGCGCCACACTCATCTCACTCCTCAAACTGGGCAGGGTGATATGGATAAGCTGCCGGAACCCATTTGCACCATCAAGTTCCGCCGCCTCGTATTGATCTTCTGGAATACGCTGCATGCCGGAGAGAAAAAGGATCATACAGAACCCGTACATAACCCACGTGCCCACCACACCAACAGAAGGCAGCGCCAGCTGAAAATCGCCAAGCCAGGCTCGGGTGAGATGATCTAACCCCACAGCCCTAAGCCCTGAATTCAACAAGCCAAACGCTGGATTAAAAATCCAGCGCCAGGTAACCCCCACAACCACCATGCTGAGGATTTGCGGCAGAAAGAGCCCGGCGCGAAAGAAAGACATCCCGGGCAGGGGCTTGCGGCCGAGAAGTGAAGCAAGTAGTAAACCAATGAAGATGGGAATAATCGAATAGAAAATGATAAAGGTCAGATTATTAAGCAGCGCCTTCAGAAATTGCGGGTCGCTGATGAGCTTAATATAATTATCGAATAATATGAAGACGCGATTACTGCTGAAACCATCCCAGCGATAGAAACTGGTGCGAATGGTTTCGAGGATTGGATAGACGATAAAAACCAGGTAAATCAGCAGCCCGGGCAGGATATACATCCAACCATAAAAACGCGACTCACCTGGCCAGCGTTGGTGAGTTTTCACCAATCATCTCCAGAAAAAAGACAGCCCGCTTCCATCAAGCAAGGAAGCGGGCTGCGCTTATTGATTAGTTACCAGCCAGGAATGCGTCAAAATCAGCCTGAACGGCTTCAGTGAACTGAACAGGTTGAGTTTGAAGACCGAAGAGCTTCTGCAGCTCTGATACAAGGGTATCGTAAATTGTTGGGGTTGCCCAATCAATATAGTGACCTACCGCATTTTCTGAGTTGATGGTATCCCAAGCGACGAGCGTATCGTTGAACAATGGGGTTCCTGCTGCAACATAGCCTTCAGGCAGAGGCATTGCAGGCACCATACCAGAATCAGCCCACAGTTCCGCAGCCCGGGGGCTAATCATCCAATCCAGGTACTCAGCAGCCAGATCAGGGTGTGCTGAAGTTTTGCGGATGGAGAAGGGAATACCCACACCGCCGATGGCTGCCCTGGGTTGAGATTCAGCACCAGGCAACAGGAAGAAACCGAACTCCTGGTCAGTTTCGCCGATCAGTTCTCCTGCCAGCCATGAGCCCGTGATCGTCATTACCCCGCCTTCGCCAGCTTTGAAGAGCTTATTACTGTCATCATAACCGATGCCGGCAAAGCCTTCGGTAAAGAACCCTTGCTGCACCCAATCCTGCATAATTGCGGCAGCTTGCTGATTTTCAGGAGTATTTATGGTTGCGCCTTCGATACCGTAAACAAATGCGTTAATTTCATCGAGGGGCACCAGCAGGTGCTGCACTGCGCTAAACTCATGGATGGCATTCCAGCCGTCGAGTGAGCCGAATGAGATGGGAGTATAGCCTGCTGCTTTGATGGTGCCAAGCAGGGCTTCAAACTCAGCAAAGGTCGTAGGGATTACCCAGCCATTGGCTTCGAAAATGGTTTTGTTGTAATAAACGCCTACCACTTCGGCGGTGGGGCTCACACCATAAAGGTTGCCTTCACCAAAGGTGACGCCATCAGCAGTAAAGCTATTACGCCCGGCAATCGAGCTGCCGAAGCGTTCATCCCATTTGTAGGTGGCGGAATAATCATTCAGGGGCAGCAGTAAATCAGCCTGCACCATTGCGCCCATATCGCTGCGCCCCTGGTTAACCTGGGCCACATCCGGTCCATCTGCCTGCGACAAAGCCAGTTTCAGGGTGATTTTCAGATCATCCAGCGTCTTGGTAACCCGTTCGATCTTTACCCCGGGATGGGCAGCTTCGAATTCGGCGTTGAGTGTATTCATTACCTCACTTTCAACATCGCGGTAGAATTGATCCCAAACCACCAGGGTAATTTCCTCTGGTGTTGCGGGTGCTTCAGTTTCCACCGGTTCTTCAGTTGCAGCCGGAGGTGGCACAATCGGAGCCTGGGTGGCAGGTGGTGCACCGCACGCTGCAAGCAGCAGCGCCAAGGTTAAAATAATCGTGATCAACAGGTAACTCTTTTTCATTCTTTCTCCTTTTCTAAAAACAGCAATCTCATTTTCGTAATTTTTAATATTGTATAGGTTTGCGGGTTAAATGTCAAATTCAGAGGGTTTTAGGGGTATTTGTTTTACTTTCAATGCAGGTGTAAAATCCTGGCTGTGGTATAGTAGCGCCATGGAGTGTGACAGATGACGAATCCTCGCTGGGACGTTCTCGGAATTGGTACGATCGCTGTAGATGACCTGCTGCTGGTGGCGCAATACCCGCTTCCCGACAGCAAAGTGGATATTCTCGAATCGTACCGTCAGGGCGGCGGACAAACAGCCACTGCCATGGTAGCCGCTGCCAGGCAAGGCGCCCGCACAGCCTTTGGCTGCCGCCTCGGTTACGATAACCTCTCGTTATTCTCCATCGCCGAAATGGAACGGGAGGGTGTGGATTGCACACCATGCCATCAAGATGCAGAAGGAAGTCCGTATCATTCGATCATTATCGTTTCTCTTGAGGAAGGCACACGCACCATTCTGCACAGCGGCGGAAAGCTCGCCCTGCCGCTGCACACTATCACTCCCGAGTTAATTTCACAAGCCCGCCTGTTGTATGTAGATGATAATGGCGGCGAAGCAGGCATCAAAGCAGCTGGGATTGCCCGCTCGCTGAACATCCCCGTGATAGCAGATGTAGAACCCAACCCACCGCCAGATGTGAACCGACTGTTGCCGCTGATTGACCATCTCGTGATTGGCAGAGAATTAGGAGCCACGCTGAGCGGTCAATCTAATGAAGCGGATATGGCAGCCGCGCTTTGCACTGATAACCGTACCTGCTGCATCATCACAG
>JAGOVY010000162.1 GCA_018060515.1 Anaerolineaceae bacterium
TACTTACACCATGCAAACATATACCGACCGCATCTTGGAAGAATTAAACTTTATCAGCTACGTTCCCATTCTCTTTATTTCAGCTAAGAGCGGGCAGCGGGTTGACCGTGTAATGCCGCTGGCGTTGCAGGTGCAGGAAGAAAGATTGGCGCACGTAAACACCGGCTCTTTAAACCGCATTTTACACAAGGCGCAAGACATGCACATGCCGACCTCTCGTACCGGGTCTTCTATCAAATTATATTACGGCACCCAAGTGCGGACAGATCCGCCCACCTTTATGATTTATTGTAATAATCCGAAACTTGCACATTTTACCTACCTGAGGTTCCTTGAAAACCAGATCCGCAAGGAATACCCGTTTACCGGTACTCCAATCCGCATTGTTCTAAAACCACGCAGTGACTAACCCCAAATGGAAAGTTTGCCGCAATCATGACCTTTGACCCCACACCAACCCCTTTAGAAGAGCTGCCTGCTGAATATCAGCACAAAGAACAAAAAAACCTTGCTACTGGCAAGCCTTTTTGGGTGGAACTGGTTCAGACGATTGTGATTGCAGTGCTGCTTTACTTTGCCATTGATGCGGTTTTTGCCCGGGTGAAAGTGCTTAATATCAGTATGCAGCCCACGCTGGTGGAGGGTAACATCATCCTGGTGAACAAGCTGGCGTACACTTTCGGCGACATGCAAATTGGTGATGTCGTGATTTTTCACGCTCCCAACAACCGCTCAGAAGATTTTATCAAGCGACTCATTGGCAAGCCCGGAGATTTTGTAGAGGTGCGTAATGGGCAGGTGTTTGTAAACTCCGTGCAGCTTGACGAACCCTACATTGCCGCTGCGCCGGATTATAACGGCGCCTGGATGGTGCCTGAGGGTATGATATTTGTTTTGGGCGATAACCGCAACCAATCCTCTGATTCACATGTTTGGGGCTTTGTGCCGATTGAAGATGTGGTTGGCAAAGCTCTGGTGATTTATTGGCCGCCTTCCATGATCGGGCTGGTGACGCATCATCAACCGGTTCTTCCCAGAGAATAATTGTTCGTCAAAATCATACTCAAATTTAAAATTTGTGATAACCTTAAGTCAAGAGAACGAGAAAATGACAGAGAACTCACAATTCAGTACCGACCCTGTTTTTCCATGCCCTGAATGCCAGGCCGGGCACATGCATCGCGATTACATCGCCTATTTCACCTGGCTGGGTGATGAACTGATCACCGTCCCCGATTTTCCTGCCTGGGTATGTGATATCTGCGGGCGCTGCGATTGCGATCAAAATGCGCTTACCCGCCTGACCTTGCTCTTGAGCCCCAACGCCGGTAAAACGATTTTCCCAGGGCGGATAACACCGACAAAAACCCGCGCCAAGCCGAAAGTACAGCGCTCCACCCAACTTGAATAAAAATCCCGCGTAAGCGGGATTTGTTTTCAGACGAACTTAATCTTCCGCGCCGCGAACATTACCATGCGCAGCAGCACCCAGCCGTGCTTCCAACGTTCGATGTTGGTGCTGCCGTAACTGCGCGCACGATAACGAATCGGCAAGTCAATGATTTTATAATTCAGCACAGAAGCCCCAAAAAGCAGATCAAAATCACCGAAGGGATCGAACTCGCCGAAATATGAACGATTTGCGGCAATGCGCCTGTAATCCTTTTTCCACAATACCTTGGTTCCGCAGAGAGTGTCTTTCACCGGCTGACCCAGCAGCCATGAAAAAGCCAGGCTGAAAAACTTGTTGCCGATCAGGTTGAAAAATCGCATCGCCTCTTCTTCCATGGGGTACACCAGCCGAACCCCGTTGACGAAATCGGCTTTGCCTGAGGTGAGCGCATCATAAAAGCGCGGCAAATCTTCGGGCGGCACGGTCAGGTCGGCATCAAGGATCATGAGCACATCGCCGCTGGCAGCCGCGAAACCCATCCGCACCGCATCGCTTTTGCCTTTTCCGCCTTGGCGCATGAGCTGAATGCGGCGCTCGGGGTGGCGCGATATGGCGGCTTCGATTGCTGCGTAGGTATCATCGCTGGAATGCCCCTCAACAAAAACGATTTCGGTTCCACTGCCCATCTCAGGGGTGCGGCTGAGGATGTTTTCGATATTGCCCCGCTCATTCCTGGCTGGAACAATTACACTTACCATGGGCTTGGCATCTGCTTGTTGAGGTTGGGGTAACTTTCGCGCGATGACGAAGTTGGACATGGCGAAATGGCGGAAAGGCCAGAGGCGCACCAAGAAGCTGTTGAAAATTTGCTCAAGTACTGGAATACCAAATGGAAAGAGGACTTCTTGTGAAGTCTTGATCGTTTCGAAACCTGAGAGCTGCAGCAGCCCACAGAGATCAGAAACCAGCAGCCAGTTCTTGCCAATGCTGGGTTTGGCGACATTGATTTTTTCGGCGATCCATAAAGGAAACTCCCATAGGCGGTTGTAAGTATTGATGATTACCCGAGCTCCGGGAGAGGCTACTTGCTGTATCCGCATGAAGATGGCTTGCACGTCCCAGGCTTCGTTGAGGATGTCGGAAAGGATGATGAAATCGACCTCGCCGTCAAGCTGAAATTGATCTTCGGCAGCGCAGATGAAGGTCAGCTCGGGGTGGCGCTCCTGCGCCAGCGCAACCATCTGCGGCGCAATCTCCACACCAATACCTCTTGCGGGCTTCAGGCTGGCGAGCAGGTCGCCAGTGTTGCAGCCAATTTCCAATACGCTCGCTCCGGCTGGAATCATATG
>JAGOVY010000084.1 GCA_018060515.1 Anaerolineaceae bacterium
GGTCCGGCCATTTGGCGTGATATACAGGTTACGCCCCTCGCCTACAGGTCTAAATGCCGCCAGTGACGATCGTCTCCATACTGAGGCCGAATAACCAATATTAACATGATTGTCAGACAGGCTGCGACTCCAGAAAAACACAAGTTTAAGCAGCGCATCAATAAAAGATCCAGTTGAAGCTGTTTCGGTGTGGTAGCCGTTTGTATTGCGTAAATGTTCAAGCAATAACCCGACGTCTGAGCCTTTTTCACCAGGAAGCCTGCCAACAGGCCAATCAGTAACAAAATAATTTGTATCAAGCGCGCCATATGGGCTGTCAGAAGGCACGTTGAGATCAGCATCCTCGGTTGGGTTTGGCAGTCGATGGAAAGGAATGACTTCATCTCCGCCAACTATTAACACCGCACCGATACGCTCGCCAGTACGAGCAAGCGCTTTATCAAGATCAACAAGTGCCAATTTAATTTGCCACGGATCGAGCCGATCTACTGGAGTGATGTTGTATTTGCCGCAAATCGCCAAATCATCGGGCAAGAAAACAAGCGTAGACCAGCCTATCCTTTTTTGTATTGAGGAAGAAAGGGTTTTCATTTCATCGAGTACTAAGTTAGCACCAGAGCTGCCAAACTGCTTTTTTAAACCTGCCCGCATCGAAAGCAGGATATATACAGGGAAACGCTCGTCAGTTTGGGTTAATACCGGTTTGGAAAGGTCAAGCGCCACTTTTTTAAGCGACTCTTCAACTTCAACAATAAACTGCGATTTTTGTTTCTTGGTTTCGGGTTGCAATTTCGGGTGTTGCGGATAGGGTTCTTCTGTGGTGGGAATCACCTTGTAACCATCAAAAGAGGATACTTCAGAGCGCACATGCGTAGAACTTGATTCAGTTCTGCTGTTTGGTACGCCAGCAGCCAGATGATTCAAACCAAGTTTTCCCGCCACCTCAGCCGGGATTGGCGTATCAAACTCAATTTGCATGTCGCCCGGGTATAAAGGCATGTACGCGAAACCTGGACCCCATATCCTGTTTGGAACTTGGGCTGCAGGATCATTAGCAGCACAGAGATGCAACAGTTTGATGGCTTCATCAGTTTCACCCTGCTCCATCAATTGATTCGCCAGAAGCAGACTGATTTGCAGATTGTCTGGCCAGCGCGTATGATATAAGCGAGCCAGGTTGAGCAATGCGGTTTTCTCGCCCATCTTATCGGTAACTAATAAGTGATAAAAGCAGACCAGTACATTGCTCTCTGTGTATTGAATAATTTCTTGCAATATTTTCTGGGCATCATCCACTTTGTTTTCTGTCAGTGCGCTGCGAAGTCTGGCGATTTGAAATCCCCATTCAGGTACCTTGGCCATAAATTTAGCCTTACTGCCAAGGCTCTTCTTAATTCCGCTAACCAGCGGCAGAAGTTCAGGTGCGCATTGCACAAAGACATCTTCGCCAAGAGAAGCCGCATCGTCAAATTCTGAGTCTGCTCGTAAAATCTTTTCGAGTACAGGTGCAGCATGGGTAAATCGTTTTTCACCAGCAAGTGCAGCGGCGTATAAAAGATTAATCTCCAAATCGCCTGGGAAAACAGTCATCCATGAAAGCGCTGCCTGGCGCGTAAAACGGTAAGAATTGACTGCCAAACCAGCTTTGAGCATCTCAAGCATGCGCTGGCGGTTGATTAGCATGGGCTTGTTGTCGTTTTTCATATTGTTTGAAATCATAGCTGCGAGCTCACTTCCTGTGATTGATGCACCAGGTTCAATGCAAGAACCGCGCCCAGTTGGCGATGAATATTTATGTTACGCGGTTCAATCTGAGTTGCTCTCCGTAACATTTTTTCTGCGCCATGGTAATCCTTGGCTTCTTTTAGGATTGCTGCGCAGGCAGTATAGAGTTCTACATCAGCTGGAGCTTTATTAATCCCTTGTTCCAACACTTTTTTGGCATTTACGAAATCGCGCTGGTTTGAATACACATTTGATAGTTGCAGGTAACCTTCACTTAGTTTGGGATCGACTGCGATAGCCCGGCTAAAGTAATTGACAGCCTGATCAAGATTGCCTACTTTTGCCTGTATCTTACCCAACAACATTTGCAATCCTGATTCTGCCGGATGGATCTCCAATGCCCTGCGCGCCACAATTTCTGCCTGTTTCAGGTTGCCACATTGATTTTCAGCTTCAGCCAACAGCTTAAGCAAATCTGGGTTTTCAGGATATTTGTCGCTATAAGTTGCGATCAAGTCTCTGGCCGCAGCGACACCTTTAATTTCTTTCAATAATTTCGCATGCTCTACCATGGTCTGTAAAGAGACAGCCTCAAGAGAAATAACTTTTTCCAACAATACCATTGCTTTATTTCTATCACCTTGATTTAGCAAAATACGCGCCATAAACACATAGTTGTCAGGGTTATTCGGTTCCAGTGAAATTGCCAGGTTACCCTGTTCCAATGCATTTTCAAGCTCGCCCCGCGCCAGAAGGGTTTTACCAGCTTGCAGTCGAGCACCTACTGAATGAGGCTCTAACTGTACTGCTTTCTCTGCTGACTCCATTGCCAGGTCTAGTTCGCCGATCATCAGATGCGCTTCAGATATCGATTGCCATAAAGGAGCCTGCCCAGGCTGGCTGGCCGCAGCGATCAATAAATGCTTTAAGGCTTCAGGAGCTTTGTCGGTTCTCAATAAGGCGTCACCTAATTTTTGCTGAAGTTCAATGCTTTCCTGGTTGATCAGAACAGCTTGTTCCAAGTGAGTGACCGTATTTGCAAGGTTGCCTAATATCTGCCAAAGACCAGCGGCTTCTTCATGCCATTGGAGTTCGTTGGACCAAATTGAGAGCGCTTCTTCAATATTCCTGAGCGCTTCTGAATTATCTCCAGCTCGAGCGAAACAATCTGACTGAAATTTGAATGCAAGCGGTTGATTTGGACAAGCAAGAATTGATTTTTCAAGGTATTCAGCGGCCTTTAGTGGTTCCTCTTCGACGTGGCAGCATGCCAACTCGAAAAGAACGCTGGGGTTATCCATGAACTTTTTTGAAATTTGAATCGCCGTATTAACCTGCCCAATTTGTCTCAAGCCAGCCATCAAGGCAGCCACACCATCACCCTCAGGCTTTTCCAGCGCAAGCGCTCGAATAGTCTCCCGCGTCGGTTCAATAGCCAGCTTATAACGTAAACTCCAGCGCTGTAAATCTTGCCCACCCAGTTCAGGGAACTGATTCGTGATTTCTGTTACATCCAGTGGCGGTTGGAGCAACTGCTCTTCAGCTCGATGCAGAACAACATTCAATCCTTCGCTTCGTTGGTTGAATTCCAACGCCTGAGTGTGAACCTGAAGCTGAAGTGCTTTTAACGCAGTATTTTGTGGAGCGAGTTGCATACCCATGTTCGCAAACTGAACCGCTTCCCCCCATCGATTTACCGCAGCCAGGCTCTTTATCAAATTTCTAAGTAACCCGATTCTCAATACAAAAGGAGTTTCTTCTGCATGAGCAAAGAGGCTTTTCACCATTTCAAGTTGGATCTCAGCATCATGCAGGTTGCCTTTCGCAGCCAATATTCGAACCCAGGCAATTATCTGTGGATTGTTGACATTCAGCGGTTTTGTTGTGTCGAGTACGATGTCTATGTCTTCATCGAAAGCGTCAGAATCCAGTTTTTGTTCTATCTTCAGCAGCTCAAAATGATGCATCATCTGCGAATTATTTTCAGGGACCAAATGATTCAACAATTGTATATAGGTTTCATTGTTATTGGCGGCAAGCGTTAACTCTATACCATAGATTCTTGCTTCAAGATTGTCAGGCTCTTGCTCCACCCAATTTACAACTCTTTCCAACAGCGTATTTGCCCCGCCATGAACCATTTCCATTTGGGTTTGTAAGACTATTTCTGGACAATCTGATTCAATCAGGACTTTCCATTCAGTTGGAAGGAAAATTTCTTCAAAAGTAATCTCAGGCTTCACAATTTTCTGGTAATTCTCGAGAAACTGGTTGTTACAGATGCCTGAATGGTTAAATTCGATTTCGGTTCGCAGCAATTCGATAAAAGAATCATCCAAATTCAAGAGATCAAGCCTGCTAAGCGCTTTTTCATGCTCCCGGCGGATTCGATACAACCCGGTAAGATATAAACCAGCCTTGTTGCTGCCTTGGTTGGCGGCTTTTTCGAGGCAGGTTATGGTGCTCTCCGCATTGCCCAAGGTGGAAAAAACCACCGCAGCTTTAATCAAATCGCGTTCATCTTCAGTGTCATTGATCAATGCTAATATTCGATTTTCGATTTCTTTGCATTCTTCATCTGAAGCATCAGGAAGTGTCTTTTGAGATTCGATCAGTCTTAAACCCAAGTTGTTCGGGTACTTTTCGATTGCTTCACTTAATTTCACATAATATTCTTTTTTCGCATTCAGATCGTCCAACAGACCAAGCAGCCAAATATAGTTTTCCGCACAATCTGGCGCTAATTCCAAAGCATTAATTCCAAGCTTGACCGCCACAGCTTTTTCACCTGCTATTTGGCTGAACTCCGTCTTGATGCGCTGCAGACCGTACCACTCCGGTTCTATTGACATGGCTTGCTCCAGCGCAGCCAATGCTACTTCCTGGTCATTGGTGCGTATGGCACTTTGCGCAAAACCGGTAAAAAGTCGTGCTGCAGGCAAGCCTTGTCCGCCCTGACTCAACTCCATAATCTCATTGAAGGCATCACGTGCGGATGTAAATTTGCCATCCTCCAGCAGCCTCTCTGCATCGAGTAGTTTCGCTTTCAGGTTTTCAGGTTCCTGTAACAGAACATTGTTCAGCAGTTCGCGTGTAAATCGTTCGCCATGGTTTTCCAACTTTTCTGCCGGCATCAATAAGCGATAATCTGGCCGCATCAAACCCTCAGCGTACGCTAATGCCCATCCCGTTTCTTGGTTCAGCTGGTTCTTAATCGATTGCAGCAGCGGGAGGCCATCTTCAATTTTGCCCTGCCAGATGAGCTTCGCGCCATATTCACCTCTAAAGCGATAATCTTCAGCGTGCCGCACCATAAAGACAGACAATGCTGACTCTACCCCATCCATGCCGAGGTGTTCCATCGCCTTAATCAAAAGCCAATCCACATTGGCATCAGTTTCATTCTCTGAGAGATCTTGCAAATAAGGCAAAGCCTCAGTAATCATGCCTGAATCCATCAGTTTTGTAGCATAGATTTTTTGCAGCATTGTATTTTCCGCATTGGCTGCGATTCCTTCACGGTAAACCGTCAACGCAGCGTCTTGGTTTCCATCAATCCAGAGGATGTTTCCCAACTCAATCCAGGGTCTCGGCTCGCCATCAGAAACTGCAGCCGCTTTGCGTAATTGCTCAACAGCAATTTTGTTTTGGCCAGTCTTATAGTTGGCTATCCCAGAAAGGGTTAATCCCATCACGTTAACAGAATGCCTCTCGAGCAAAACCGCGCTGGCTTTTAAGGCTTGGTCAGGGCGTTCGGTTTGCAAAGCGATTTCACCGAAGTTAACGAGGTCAGCTTCATCCACTTTGTTGTCAGCAAAAGCTAATTGTTCATAGATCGAATATGCAGACTCGTTGTCATTTGATTTAATATACGCTTCCCCTAATTGACGTTTAATAGTTGGGGAATCAGATTCAAGAACAGCCAAGGTCTCAAGGGAATTCACTGTGGAAGAATAATCCAGTACAGATTCTGCAGCAGCAGCCGCAATTTTATTTACCATTATGTTGTTTGGGTTATGCACCAGGATCCGTTTTGCCAGTCTCAGTGCATCATGATTTGCACCCGAGTTATGCAGTGTTTGAAGCAACTCCAGCGGATTCCAGCCGTGAATTTGCTCGGGGCCATCAACCAGAATCCTGTCAAACTCAGTATCCGAAAGCTGATTCAATCGCTCACTCAACTCTACGCGCGCCATAGCATCATTTTCGCCAAGCCCAACGTCTTTTACTTGCCTGATAATTTGGCTGGAAGCTGGCATATCTTGGGCAGAAATTTCCAGGTGTTCGGATTTATAGACAAGCTCTCTAAGGACATCTGGATCAGTAAGTTCCTCGGCGGAAAAGAGGTCAGTAATATTGTTCGCAGTGGTCTCATGTTGAGAAACCCCTGCTTTTTTCACTTTACCTTTTTTTAATAATGCAGCAAGAATACTGATTGATTGGTCGTTCAATCCCTCTGCCAGACTATTATTTCCTGAAAGTAGTGCGATATCAGCAATTGCCTGAATTTCCAAAGCCTGCTGCATTGAGTTGAATGGGTTTTGCCAATAATCCCGGGTTGTTTTTGGTTCCTCCTCAGGAAGAGGATATTTTTTCAGGAGTTTTTCCGCTACACTTTCTGTTAATGAATTTCCGGCTGCCACTTTGAGTTTGCTCAACAAGTTCACTTGTATTTGTGGGTTTAAGGGATAGCTGCATTGGCTTAATAGTTCTGCTTTATCAGCATCTGATATTGGCATGCATAAAACACAATGATTTAGAATGCCCACACTAATTTCAAGCTGTGTGGTTTTGGTTAGATTGATAATAAATTCATCTTTTTCTTCAATCAGGTTAACCACAATCGCAAAAATTGTTCCCCAGAATGCTAGAAACGTATCATCATCCGAGGGCTTCATGCGAAAAATAATATCCTGGAAAATGTTGATCCAGCTCTTATCGTTTTTATACTTTTCGATGATTGCAAGAGCGATCAGGCTTGCATCTTCAGCAGCGTTGATAGGCTCAGAAGAAAGCAGATAATCTTCGAACCCAAACATCATTTTCTCAAGGTTTTCACGAGAAGCCTGACGCGTATTCAGCAGCGAAAAATCAAAATCACGGTCAAACAGCAGCACCGCAAGCGTCCCGGGGGTTAAGGGCTGGCGCTGAAGCGTTAACATTTCTGCCAATGCAGGCTGACCTAAAAACTTCTGAAACCCACCCCAGATCAGCGCATCCTGACGCAAGGCTTTGAAATTGATGACGATATCATCATCATCTGTGAGCTTATTCACCCTGGCTATGACATCGTTATATCGCATCGAGTCTCCTCTTCCAAGAACCGCCCTTGAATCACCTTTGTTGGGTTAGATCCGAGTGATCAGCAGGTACGCAGCGCCAATCAATAACACACCCAAAAACACCAGAAAGACTCCGACTCCTGCAGTGGTTTTTACCAATTGGTCAAGCGCTTCAATAAGAGAACGCGCATTACCAACCAATCCCGAAATTTCATCAGTGATCCCTTTTTGTGCTAATTTGGTTGTCTGAGCAGCAATTGTGCGGATCTCTTTGCCATTAAGTTTTCCAATTAATGTCCACACACCAAGCCCCAAAATGACCACGCCGCAAACAAGGAGCACACTTGCCATGGTCAGAATAAAATCACTTAGAGTCATTGAAAGCATAGTACCCTCCAGATTAGAATATCTGAAGGGATTGATGCAACTATTATGCCAACACTAATTGGCTATGCGATTGTTATATCTTTGGGTAAGTCTGCCAGGTTAATAGTCATTCCATCACAAAAAAGCATGGCGCGTTCAATAGCATTAGATAATTCGCGAATATTACCCGGCCAGGAATAATTCTTCAGCGCTTTCATGGCTGCCTCGGAAATTTCGACAACGTTAGCGCCTTGTTTTGCGTTGTTTTCTCTGATAAAGAAACCCACCAGCTCCGGAATGTCCTCTACGCGTTCTTTTAAAGGCGGCATGTCCAAATCCACCACCTTCAGCCGATAATAAAGGTCTTCGCGAAATTCGCTGTTTTTGATCATTTCCTTCAAGTCGCGGTTAGAAGCGGCAATCACCTGCACATCGACTTTAATCACCGCCGTGCCGCCAACTCTGCGAAATGATTGTGTTTCAATGGCTGTTAACAGCTTTGCCTGAATATCAGTTGCCATCGATGCAATTTCATTCAAGAAAAGCACACCGCCATCAGCAATCTCCATTAACCCGGGTTTTTTCCGATCTGCGCTGGTGAATGCACCGGCTTCATGCCCAAACAACTCAGATTCAAGCATCGTGTTTTGAATCGCAGCACAATTTATGGAGATAAATGGTTTATTCGCCCGTGGGCCGATGGAATGGATGTATTTTGCGATGACGTCTTTGCCAGTACCAGTCTCTCCGGTAATCAATACCGAAACCTGCTTTTCAGAAGCCACTACCGCCTGCTTGATAGCGGTTTTGACCGTATCGTTTTCTCCAACCACAAAATTGCTCTTCTTAGCCTGAGCACCACGATAATGCTCAAGCTCTCTGCGCATCGCGACAATTTCGCTTGCTCTTTGCAGCGATTTTTCAAGCAGGTTCAAATCCAAGGGTTTTTGCAAAAAATCAGTGGCACCGTTTTTCATCGCATCAACCGCCTTTTCAATATCTCCAAAGCCGGTAATCACGATTATTGGCGGTCGAAGCGGCATCAATGCGGTTTCATAGAGCAAGTTCAATCCATATTCGCCATTTAATTGAATATCCAAAAGCACGATATCTCCCTCGCCTTTGTTTACTCGCTCGCGAGCCTCTCCCAGCGTTCCCGCTTCGATCACTTCATATCCTTTTAATTTCAGCATCGCGCCGACATTTGCGCGCGCATTTTCTTCATCATCAACAATTAGGACGGAAAGGCTCATATTGTTATTCTCCAGTGTCTGCTGGTAATTGTACAGTGAAAACCGTTCCACCGGGGAACGAATCGACTTTAATACTGCCTTTATGTGCATTTACAATTTGTTTGGTGATGGACAACCCAAGCCCTGTTCCGAGCTTTCTTGTGGTCACAAAAGGCTCAAAGATCCTGTTTTTAATATCATTCGGTATGCCTGGACCGTTATCTGAAATGCTGATCTCCACCTTTGGTGCGCCATTGAATTCTTGAATGCTGGAAACTTTAATAGAAAGAGTATCTCCAGATTCGGTCATCGCTTCAAGTGCGTTTGAAATCAGGTTAGTAAAAACGTTTTCAAGCGAGCGCGTGTCGCCAACCATCTTACCGACTCTCTCATCCACATGAAGAATGGCTTTCACACTGGCTCGTGCCAATCGCGGCTGCCAGCGATCAATA
>JAGOVY010000085.1 GCA_018060515.1 Anaerolineaceae bacterium
TTCGTGTAGGTTCATTTACTATGGGCTCCTTGTGGAATGAAATAAGTTAATGATCGCATAATAACAAGCGTAATTCTAAGCCGTTTTCTCATTCTGCGCCAGAAGAACAGGGGAGGCGAGGGTAATCCCTTCTCGCTCTGCGGCTTCTTTGATGGCATTTATGACCAATGAGTGGGTGGCTAAGAGAGAGTTGGTTTGGTGATTGATCCAAAAACGAGCGTTCAGCGTGACGCCGGTTTCTGTTAACCCTTCAGCTAAAACGGAAGCTGCGGGTTGCTGCAGCACACCTTCAACGCGGTTGATGGCTTCGAGGAACACATTGGAGGCGTGCTCGAGGTTTTCGGTATAGGGCAGGCGGATGCGGATGGTGCGGCGATGTGAATCGGCGGTGGAGAAATTGGTGATGGTGGAGGTGAAAACGTTGATGTTCGGCAGAATAACCTGCTCGCCGTCATAAGTGGTGATGGTGGTGTCGTGGGTGTTGATGTCGATGACTTTGCCTGTTTTGCCGGCGATTTCAATCTCATCACCGATGTTGAAAGGTTTATTAACGAGCATGATGATGCCAGCAATGAAGTTGCGGGTGATATCTTGCAGGGCAAAACCCACGGTGAGGCCAGCCACGCCCAAGCCGGCAACAAAGCGGGTGATGTTGAAATTTACTTTATCCAAGGCGAAGAGGGTGCCGCTGATGATGATTGCCCAGCGCACGATAATAGAGAGCAAATGAACAGTTGATCTATCTCCGATACGGGGCTTGGCTTTCTTTTCCACCCAGCGTGCTGCCGGACCTGAAATGAAAACGGCTATGGCAAAGATGATGATACCAAAAATGAGCTGGGGCAGAAATTCGATTGTTCTCTGAATAAAATCCTGGATCCATTGATTGAAATCCATAAAAACTCCTTGGATATGATATTTTCAAACTTGAGCGTTGCGATGATGAGCGCAGGCTGGCGGGCTATCCGCCGAACATGGGCACGCGCAGCTCAACCACATCGCCATCGTGCAGTAGGTAATGGCGCGAGAGGAGCTCGTTGTTGATGACAACCTGAACGGCAGGCAAGAAGGGGCGAAGGGCGGGAAAGCGCTCTTCCAATTGCGCCAGCACCAGCTCAACACTGGCGGGTTCGATGAGCGATATTGAAAGGTCCGCTGAACCGGCAAACTCTTTTAGGGGTGAGAAGAGGTGAACATCAATGTTCATGAGCAGCACTCACCCCGATTATATTGCATATCTGAGCAAGGTGGGGGAGAGAGTGGGGGCAGGCGGGAGGCCGGTAAGGCCAAGAACCAGGAATTAGAAACAGGTTGGGGGTGTTTAATCTGCGGGGAGAACATGCAGGGGTCTGCTAATCTCGATTCTGCAGCCCGTCACGACGGCGTTTGGCGAGGTAGAGCAAACCGAGGGCGACGACGATGCCGATGAGCCAGCCATAAGGAGGGAAGGTGAGGTATGCCAGCGCTGCCACCACAACGGTGAAGAGCGCTGCCAGGAGCCAATCTACCGGCGTCATGTTGGAAAAGAGAGATGGTTCTTTGGGCATAAGCTCCTTTGTTTTGCGATTGAGTAAACGCTGTTCTGAATTGTAATGCAATCCAAGCCGCTATGGGCAAACCAAAATCAGCCTGGCTGAGTTTCGCCCACACAGATTCCGGGAATCTGGTTTAAGGTTCCCGGAACCTGCATTAAACGTAAGAAGCAGAAACTTGCTGGTGGACAAAGGGTTTCTACGGTCATGTTTAGAGCAAAATCCCGGAATCAAGACCAGATTCCGGGATGAAAAAAGCATGAGGAACCTGCACAAAACGCACAATACGGAAGCCCACTGGTGGAGGCAGGGTGTTTACGGTCATGTTCAGAGCAAAATCCCGGAATCAAAACCAGATTCCGGGATGAAAAACCCTGAGAAGAGGGTTATTTCTCGGGCGGGTTGGCTTTGTCGGTTTTGAGTTTGACGCCCTGGTTGGCGATGGCGTTATGCTCGATATAACGGCGGGGCATGGCAAGAGAAGACCAGCCGCCGGCTTCTTGCAGGGAGAAGGGGTCGGTGCCATGGCGGGCAGCGGAGGTTGCCCAATAGTGGCGGCAATCATGAGCAGAAAGCCCGCTGATTCCCAGGCGTTCGCCCAGCAGGCGTACACGGGCAGTGATGGCGCGCTGGCTCATACCGGCAGCGCCGAGCTCCTCATTCTTTTTGCTGCGCCGCAGCAGCAACTCGCCTGGCAACAGCTCATGGTTGTTCAGGCAGGCGCTCAGGGCTTGCCGGGTATCGGCTGTGAGGCGGTGGATTTGTTCTTTGTTGACTTTGGGGCGGAAGAAGCGCAGTTCCCAAGTTTCAGTATCAATATTCGCCACTGCCAGCCCGGCGGCTTCGCCGACGCGCAAGCCGTGATCGAGCAGCAGACACATAAGGAGCTGGTCGCGCCGCCCCTGCGGAGTGTCGGGTTGTTCTTTTAACTGCGCGGCATGCAGTGAAGGGATTTTGACAGGCAACTCTTTTTTAAAACCGATGCGTTTTATTGGACGTTTTTGGTCAATACGCGCCTGCTCGCGGAAAGAGTAACCCTGCACGGCGCGAATGAGGGCATACTCCTGCGGGCTGATGGCGCCGGTTTGCATGGCCATGCGGGCGTAAGTTTTTACGGTGGAAAGGCGCACGTTAATACTTTTAATGGCGTAGCCTTCGTTAAGTTGCCATTTGACAAAGGCTTCGACCAATCCCCAAGTAACCGGCCGCCAGGCTGCAGCTTCTTGCGCCAGATCGCCGGTGTTGAGGTCCACAAATTCGAGGAACTCATGGAAGAGCGCCAGATCAGCGTCTTGGCGGCGCAGGGTTTCATCTGCGCGGCGCGAGCGGTAATCGCGAAAGCGGGTTTGCGCGGCGGCGCGATTGGCGTTGAGGCCGATGAGCTGGGCGAGTTCTCCTGGCAGCAGGGGTTGAATTTCTTTCTCGGGTTCCATCTTTTTGATTGTACACAATTTTCCATCCTTTGGCTGCGCTAACCTCTGTGGAGGGGATGGAGGACAAGATGGCGGGGTGAATTCTGATGGCAACCTAAATTGCCAAATGATTATCTGATGGACAGGCTCTGATTCTTCGAAGGTATGTGATGGTTCATAGTGAGGAGAGGAAAAGCATACCGCTGAAGATTTCTACCGTTGATGGCCGCTAAAGGCATGGTACTGCTGAGTGGCTGCCAGGTATTGATTGCTATCTTATGCAGATCAGTTGCTGCTTCAATTAATCTAAGGGCAGATGAAGAGATGGCTGTTCAGGTTAACTTGCGGATACTTGTGTACAAATACAGGCGGCGTGATGCAATTTGTGTGAAGAAAGGGTTTCACGAGAGAGATGAAAAAAAGAGAGTAAGAAGAGGTGTTATCCGATTAAAAAGGTGTTTGACTTAAGAATTCTGTTAACTGGCAAGTTGCCTATTGAAATTGACTTTGGAAAACCGTACAATAACCAATTATACCGATACAAAAATATCATCATAAACGGTATATCCCGGCCGGCACTTTGTGCTTTCAAAAGGCGGTGATGATAAATATGATCAGCCATATTAGGTAAAAAAGAAACGGCGTAATAATTGGTTTTCAAGCCGTATAATGAATATTAGTACCCTGTATTTTGCTTATCTGTATCTATCCTAATAATGAAACCATTACCGCGGAGATGTAAGTTTTAATTTTGGAGTGCGCTGCATGAGCGAAAGAACGGACGTAAAAACAGCTGAAACCATATTGGATGTGCGGGGGCTGAAAACCTTTTTCTTCACTGAAGATGGCGTGGTGAAGGCTGTTGATGGTGTGGACTTTTCGGTTAAAGCTGGCGAGGTGCTGGGGCTGGTGGGAGAATCTGGCTGCGGCAAGAGCGTCAGCTCGTTTTCAATTTTGCGGCTGGTTGGAGCTCCAGGAAAAATTGTGGATGGGGAGATAATTTTCGAAGGCCGAGACATCCTTCAAGTTTCAAAAGATGAGATGGTAAAAATTCGCGGCGATCGGATTTCGATGATTTTCCAGCAACCGCAATCGAGCCTCAACCCGGTGTTCAGAGTGGGGGAGCAGGTGGCAGAGGTGCTTATTCTGCACAAGGGCATTAAGAAGAAGGACGCCTGGAAGCGTGCGGTTGAATTGCTGACGCAGGTGGGCATACCTGACCCCGAAAAGAAAGCGAACGCATACCCTCATGAACTCTCAGGCGGACAAGCCCAACGGGTGATGATTGCGATGGCGCTGGCGCTCTCACCCAAACTGCTGATTGCAGATGAGCCTACCACCGCGCTTGATGTGACGATTCAGGCGCAGATTCTTGACCTGATCAGCGAACTGCGCGAGAAGACCAACACGGCGGTTATTCTCATCACGCACGATTTGGGCATCATTGCCGAGACTGCGCAGCGTGTGGCGGTGATGTATGCCGGCGAGATTGTGGAGTTTGCAGATGTGGAGCCGATTTTTGATACGCCGCTTCACCCCTACACCCAGGGTTTGATCGGTTCAATTCCTGTACTGGGGCATGTGGTTGAGCGTTTGGAGGTTATCCCGGGTTTGGTGCCGAATCTTATAAATCTGCCGATTGGCTGCCGGTTTGAACCGAGGTGTCTGCTGCGCCAGAAATACGGTCTGGAGATTTGTGCCAGAAGGAAACCAGAGTTGGTTGAGGTGCGCCCGAATCACACCGTGCGCTGCTGGCTTTATTCGGATTCTGATGAACATAGCGCGCCATTAAAGGCTGAATAAAATGAACGGACAGACGAATTTAAAGAAGAACACGCTCGACCTGCTTAAGGTTGAACATTTAAAAAAATACTACCCGGTAAAAACCGGTGTTTTTCAGCGTGTGACCGGCCACGTACAGGCGGTGGATGATGTGAGTTTTAGCGTGCGCCGCGGCGAAACGCTGGGGTTGGTTGGAGAATCGGGCTGCGGTAAAACCACGATCGGGCGCGCAATTCTACGGCTGACTGAACCCACTTCTGGCAGCGTTTGGTTTGACGACCAGGAGGTGTTGAAACTAAAGGGCGCGGCGCTTAAATCAGTTCGGCGCGAGATGCAAATTATCTTTCAGGACCCTTACTCTTCGCTGGATCCGCGTTTGCGTATCGGTGATTCGGTGATGGAGGGGCTTTCAATTCACAATATCGGTGATAAGCGCGATCGCTATCAGATGGTGCTGGATGTGCTCCATAAGGTGGGCTTGGAAGAGTACCACAGTCGACGGTACCCGCACGAATTTTCTGGCGGGCAGCGGCAGCGGATTGGAATTGCCCGCGCGCTTGCATTGAAGCCACATTTTATTGTGTGTGATGAGCCTGTTTCGGCGCTGGATGTTTCCATTCAATCACAGGTGTTGAATATTCTCAAAGACTTGCAGCAAGACCTGGGGTTGACATATTTGTTTATTGCTCACAACCTGGGAGTGGTGGAGCATATTTCAGACCGCGTGGCGGTGATGTATCTGGGGAAAATGGTTGAAATGGCGCAACGCGATGAACTCTTTCGCAACCCACTGCACCCGTATACTCGGGCGTTAATGTCCGCGATCCCCATCCCTGATCCGAAGGTAAAACGCGAGCGCATCATCCTCAAAGGAGATGTGCCCAGCCCGCTCAATCCGCCCAGCGGATGCCGCTTCCATCCACGCTGCCCGATTGCGGTGGCAGAATGCGCAATCAACGAACCACAGTTAGTAGAAAAGACCCCTGAACACCGTGTTGCCTGTTGGCTCGCTTAACTGGCGTGCCGGCTTAACTTGAAGATGAGATTGACAGGTACTAAAAGGAGGTGATCATATTATTAAGGATGCAAAACGATTTGAACAGGGCTGCCCTGTAAGGAGCCCAAATCGGTTTAAACTTTTATCAAGGAGAAAAGAAATGAAAGGTCGATTTTTTGTACTGTTTAGTTTTTTGATGGTCGCAACGCTGCTGCTGGCAGCTTGCACCAGCCCGGCGCCGACAGCTGCTCCTGAAGTTCCAGGGGCACCTGCCACTGAAGCACCGGTTGTGACAGAGGCACCTGTTGCAGGCCAGCCGCTCGACATCACGCTTTCGTTCCGCGTGGTTGACCGTGCATACCTGCCTTCACCTGATAAAGTGGCGCAGGAAATCCAGGCACAGTTGAAAGAAGTCGGTATCAACGTAACCCTGAAGGAAATGGAATCCGCCGCCTTCATTGATGGGACCGCTGCTGGTACGGAAGGTTTCTATCTGCTTGGTTGGAACGCTGACTACCCGGATGCCACCAACTTCTACGATTACCACTTCGCTGCACCCGAGAATCAGCAGTTTGGGACCCTGTATGAAGATATGGTCGCAGAAATCAAGGCAGCTGGTCAGGTCGCAGATCCTGATATCCGCCAGGGGCACTATGACACCGTCAATCAGATGCTCAAAGACAGAGTCATGATGATTCCTGTTGCGAATGGCGGCTCTTCAACTGTGTTTAGCGCAGATGTTGAAGGTGCACATTCAAGCCCGCTGGGCAATGAGGTGTTCAGTGTGATGAGCAACGGCACAGACAAACTGGTCTGGATGCAGAATGGTGAACCTCACGCTCTTTGGTGTTCAGATGAAACTGATGGTGAGACACTGCGTGCCTGTGAGCAAGTTTACGAACCTCTGTTGGCATTCACTGTTGGCGGGGCTGAAGTTATCCCTGCTCTGGCTGAAAGCTACTCGGCAAATGATGAGCTCACTGAGTACACCTTCACCATGCGAGAAGGCGTTCTCTTCCACAATTTTGCGACACTCGAAGCCAATGATGTTGTGGCTACCTATGCTTCTTTGTGGGATGCAGCCAGCCCCAATCACACTGGGCGCACGGGCTCGTTTGAGTATTTCAGTGCCTTCTTTGGTGCGTTCTTGAATGCCGAAGCGGTCGATGCTGAATTGGTTGAGACCGACGGATTGCTTTCCTTGACTGCTCCAAGCTGCGATTACGGTGGTGAGTTCCTCTCCATTGCGGCAGTTGACCCCATGACGGTGAAATTCTCCCTTTGCCATCCCGATCCCGCTTTCCCCTCTAAAGTTGCCTTCTCGGTCTTCAGTATTTTGGATCGCGAGCACCTTGATATGACCAAGGGCGATTCAGTGGCCATCAGCGACAATCCCAATGGTACCGGCCCGTATTTGGTCAGTGAATGGAATCGCGGAGACAGTGTAGTGTTTTCAGCCTACCAGGGCTACTGGGGCGAACCCGCCAAGACCCCGCAATTGATCTTCCGCTGGTCAGAGCAATCGGCTCAGCGTTTGCTTGAATTGCAGTCGGGTAATGTGGATGGTATTGACAACCCCGGTCCGGATGATATTGCTTCCATCGAAGCCGACAGCAACCTCACTTTGTATCCACGCAACGGATTCAATATCTTCTACATTGGATTCAACAACACCATTGCGCCGTTCGATAACGAACTGGTGCGCCAGGCGATCGCCCATGCAATTGACCGCCAGCGCATTGTGGATGAGTTCTATCCTGTTGGATCGAGTGTTTCTGAAAGCTTTGTACCTGCATTCGTGCATCCTGGCGCCAGCCCAGACATCCCCTGGCGTGAGTTCGACCAGGAATTGGCGAAGGAACTGCTGGTTCAAGCTGGATATGCTGTTCCGTAAGTTTGTCGTAAACCACAAGTAAATAACCCCGGATGGGGTTGGAAAACCAACCCCATCCGAAACCAAGTTTATAGAAAGACGCATCATGCTTCAATACCTCGCGCGAAGGCTGTTCCTCCTCCTGCCAGTGATGCTCGGAGTCATCCTGGTAACATTTTTGATTGTGCGCCTCATTCCAGGCAACCCATGTGTCACGATGCTGGGTGAGCGCGCGACTCCCGCCAAGTGCGAAGCTTTTTTGGAACGCTATGGGTTGAACGACAACCTGGTTGTTCAATTCGGCCGTTATATTCAAAATCTTTTTCGCGGTGATTTCGGCGATTCGATCCGTTTTACTCGACCAGTGACCACGCTGATTGCCGAGCGTTTGCCATTGACGATGGAGCTGACGCTGCTGGCGATGATCTTTTCGACCACAGTAGGGGTGCTGCTGGGAATTGTCTCTGCATTAAAACGGGGCACTTTTATTGATACGATAACCATGGTGATTGCGAATATCGGTGTTTCGATGCCGGTCTTCTGGCTGGGGCTGCTGCTGGCGTACTTTTTTGCGCTGACCCTTAAGGGAACACCGTTTGCTTTGCCGCCATCGGGCAGGTTTTCTGCCGGGCTTTCGCCCATTGATTTGGCGGAATACTGGGGGCTGCAGGATCTCAGCGGTTTTCAGGCTTTTATCGTTGAGTTGATGTCGAATACTGTTTTGATTAATGTGCTTATTACCGGAGATTGGCCCTTGTTTTGGGATGCCCTCCGTCATTTGATTTTGCCTGCCATTGCAGTGGGAACCATCCCGATGGCGATTATTGCGCGAATGACGCGCTCCAGTCTGCTGGAGGTGGTTGGATTGGATTACATTCGCGCCGCCCGCGCCAAGGGGATGGCCGAACCGCGCGTGATTCGCAAGCACGCCATGCGTAACGCCATGATCCCGATTGTGACGATTATCGGTATAGAGACCGGCAGCCTGCTTTCAGGAGCGGTGCTGACTGAAACGGTCTTTAACCTGCCTGGCTTTGGCACCGGGCTTGTTTCTGCGATACTGGCGCGTGATTACCCGGTGGTACAGGGGTTTACTTTGGTGATTGCCATCATATTTGTGATGGTAAACCTGATTGTTGATGTTTCTTACGCTTATCTCGATCCGCGTATACGGTTGGATTAGGTGGTGCTGTTATGGAAAATACATCGGAATTGACACAAATCGCCACCTCACAACGCAAGTCGCCTACGCGCGAAGCGTTACGGAATTTATGGCGCCACAGCTCGGGGAGGGCGGGCATTGTTATTTTAGGTATTCTGCTCATCATAGCCATTTTTGCGCCGTTAATTGCGCCGCATGACCCCACCCAAATATTGAGGGGCTCAAAAAGGCGATCACCGCCCTGCATCCATGTTTTGGGCTGCCCTAAAG
>JAGOVY010000086.1 GCA_018060515.1 Anaerolineaceae bacterium
CCACTGAATTACCCACACTGCCCCCGCCGCCCACTATTTATCCGCTCAGCGTGGCATTTGTCTCTCCAGACCGTAATGCCTACTATTGGAACGAGACAATGGCTGCACCCATCGCTCTTACCATTAGTGGAGATATCGAATCTGCCATCGTCTCGCCGGATGGTATGCGCATTGCCATCACCCGTACCACCGACTGGGTTGCCTACTCGCTTGAAGTGATTAATTCCGATGGATCCGGTTTGCGAACCATTCTCAACCCGGCTGGTTTTGCCGCCTTGCCCCGCCCTGCCGAGTCTATGGCATCCGCTCCTAACCAGCTCAATTGGGTTCCGGGTACCAATAAACTTGCTATGACGACACGCCTCCTTTTTGAAGGCCCGGGTTACCAAACTGGAGACCGTCTTTACCTGCTTGATAGTGACACTTCCACCATCGCCGAGTTATTGACCTTCTCTACAACCTGGAGCTGGCATTATTCTTACTCGCCCGATGGTTCGAAAATCGCTATATCGTACCCTGATGGAATGGACATTTACAGTAACACCGGCACTCTGATCAAGAAACCCGTTCTGGTTTACCCTTTCATCCAAACAGCATCTGAATATGCATGGGTGGCAACTCCAACCTGGTCGGCTGATAGTTCGCAGCTTGTCGCTGTCGTTCCACCAGAAATGCCCTTCGCTGACCCCATCCTTAATTCGAATGTGTACCGTCTTTCAGCAGACGGCTTGATTGGCGAATTGATGTTCTCGACCGCAATGTCGTACTCCTTTGAGGTTGCATCGGTTTCGCCTGACCTCTCGAAGGTGGCGTTCTTAACCCCCATTGGCCTGCCAACTGATAATCAGTCCAAATTGCGTTTGGCGAGTATTGATGGTATCAGTATTTCAGATTATGCAACGGGCACAATTTACAATTTACCCATTTGGTCTACTGACAGCAGCAAATTCTATTACCGTATTGAAGAAAGCGGGGCTTGGGTTGGCCAGTCAGGTACGGCACCAATTATTTTGCCAGACTTCAGATACGCTCGTAACGTTGTCTGGGTGGATGTTAATCGTTTCATTGGCGCCTCCGGACCTGAAGGCGGATGGAAGTTATTGCTAGGAACCATTGGCGCGCCCACTGGACTCATCTACAGCGCTCCAGCAGCAGGTGAAAGGTTGAACTTCAGCGTTAACCGTTGAGACAACCCCGCGAAAGCCCCTATTTTTTTGGGTTATAATCCAGCCTATATCGATGAAAACCTTTAAGAAAACGGAGCTTTCATGAAACACATACACCGCCTGATGATGGTTAGCGTCATCCTGTTATTATTGCTTACTGCCTGCGGTACCACAGCAGGTACTCCCACTCAACTGAGCATGGATGAAGCCATCAAATTGACGCTCACAGCGATTCCTACAGTCACCAGCACCCCCACTGAAACTCCTACACCACTGCCAACGCCGGTTCCGACTCAAGCGATTGTACAATATGGACCCGACAACTTCCCCACTAACGTGAACCCCCTGACCGGTTTGACGGTTGCTGACCCAGCCATTCTCGACCGCCGTCCGCTGATGATCAAGGTCTCCAACTTCCCGCGAGAGGGCCGCCCCCATGCCGGCTTATCTGCCGCAGACATCGTTTTTGATTACTATACCGGTGAAGGCGCCAACCGCTTTATCGCACTTTTTTATGGGAATGATTCTGATCATATCGGCCCTGTGCGCTCTGTAAGACTGGTAGACCGTTTCCTCGTTTCTCAATATCAAGGTGTTCTTTCGGGAGTATCCGGCTTCCCATCCTCCTGGCAAAAGGTGCTTGACTATCTGGGGTGGACGCGGGTTGTGTCTGAAGGCACCAATACTTGCCCTGCGCTCTGCCGAGACGAAACTCTCATGCCTGAATTGAGCGTGTTCGCAAATTCTGCTGAAATGAGCAAATACTATGGCGCCCGCCCCAATGCGAACAATTCTCGCCCGAACCTGGATGGAATGGCGTTTTACACGCTGCCGCCAGAGGGTGGTGTGCCGGCAACTAACTTAACCCATCAATACGGCAAGAACAATTTAGCCGGTTGGGTTTATAACCCTGACACCAAGAAGTATATGCGGGAGATTGATCATAAATTGGATGAGGAAACCGTTGACATGATCCCGTTGGTTGACAGAAACACCAATGAACAATTGGCATTCTCAAACGTGATTTTAGTTTATGCTGAGATTGAAACGCTGCATCATGAAGACACCCTGCATGAGATTAAAATCGAAAACGCCCGCGGTAAAGCAATCGTGTTTCGCGACGGAATGATGTACGAAATCACTTATAAATCCGGTTGGGATACCCCTATCAAGTTCCTAAACGCCGATGGCAGTGCATTTGAACTTCAGCCCGGCAACACTTGGATGCACCTGGTCGGTCAGTTCTCAACACTTACTGAAGAGAGCCCTGGCGTGTGGTTCTCTCACAACCAGAAACCTTAAAAACCTGCTAAAACAAAAAACCGTTCCACCAAGTGAACGGTTTTTTTATTTACTTAAGCCTGATTCAAGAGGCTAAATAAAGGTTCCGTCGCGCAGTTCACGCAGCGTTTGATGGATTTCCTCAGCCGTATTCATCACGATCGGGCCATAGCGCACAATGGGTTCTTCCAGGGGTTTCCCTGCTACGAGTAAAAACCTGGTGCCATGCAAACCAGCTTTCACTTCGATTTTATTCCCTTTTCCTAATATCAAAAGCCTCGTCGATTCCACCTCGCTGCCGCAGAATTTCCCTCCGCCTCTGAAAACATAGATAAATGCATGATGTTCCTCGGGGATTTCATGCGTAAAAACATCCCCAGCATCGACAGCCACATCCATGTAGAGCGGATCTACCGCAATTTCAGTAACCGGCCCTGAATTGCCGCCATAATCACCTGCGATCAACCTGACAACCACACCCTTGGTCGGGTTCATCCAGGGAATATCGCCGGCTTTAATTTCCTGATAACGCGGCGGGCTTAGTTTCAAACGAGCCGGCAGATTCACCCAAAGCTGAAAACCTTCCATGTTTCCCCCAAGTCCTTCGGGCATTTCTTCATGCAAGATAGCCTTGCCAGCCGTCATCCACTGTACATCTCCTGAAGTGATCACGCCTTTGTTGCCCAGGCTATCTTTGTGGCGCACCAGCCCCGCCAACATGTAAGTGACGGTTTCAATGCCACGGTGTGGATGCATTGGAAACCCGCGCAGGTAATCCTCTGGGTTGTTGGAACCAAAGTGATCCAAAAGCAGAAAAGGATCAAGGTTGTCAAAAGCGGCAGTGCCAATCGTACGGCGAAGTTTTACCCCGGCTCCTTCGCGAACCCATTGTGGTTCAACTATCTGAACAACTGCTTTAAGATTCTCCCGTTCAACCATATTTACACCTCCACCCAAATTCGTCAAACACCAGTATATATCAAATCTGACTCCCGGTCGTTTGCATCGGGAGTCAGCAGAAATCAGATGTCGAGGTTACGCACTGCGTGGGCGTGCGTGGAAATAAAGCGTGTGCGCGGTGGCACTGCAGAGCCCATCAGCATATCAAATGTATGATCAGCAGCGGCAGTATCATCAATTGAAACCTGAAGCAGTGTGCGCGACTCAGGGTTCATCGTAGTATCCCATAATTGCTGTGGGTTCATCTCGCCCAACCCTTTGTAGCGCTGTAAAGTGGCTTTTTCAGCCACAGCGCCAAGCGATTTGAGATACTCATTTTTCTCTTCTTCTGTATATGTGTAATGAATCTGACCTTTGTGCGCGACGCGATAAAGCGGAGGTTGAGCGATGTAGAGATGTCCTTCCTCAATGATCACCGGCATGTAGCGGAAGAAAAATGTCAGCAGCAGCGTACGGATATGGCTGCCATCAACATCAGCATCGGTCATAATGATGACCTTGCCATAACGCAGATTCTTGACGTCGAAATTATCCCCAATTCCGGTACCCAGTGCTGAAATAATCGCTTTAATCTCTTCGTTGCCCAGAATTTTATCAAGCCGCGCGCGTTCTGTATTAAGGATTTTTCCGCGCAGCGGCAGAATCGCCTGAAAATGCCGGTCTCGCCCTTGCTTGGCAGAACCGCCTGCCGAATTCCCTTCAACAATGAACATTTCTGTCTTGTTGCTGTCCTTGTCCGAGCAATCTGCCAGCTTTCCGGGCAGTGTCAGCGACTCAAGCGCCGACTTGCGAATCACCAGTTCGCGTGCCTTGCGCGCTGCATCTCTTGCGCGGGCAGAGGTGAGACACTTACTCACAATCGCTTTACCTGCTGCGGGGTTTTCTTCCAGGAAAATCCCGAGAGACTCTCCGACAACCTGCTGTACATAGGTTTGGGTTTCGGGATTCATCAACTTGACTTTGGTTTGACTTTCGAACTGCGGGTCGGGGTGCTTGATACTTACAATCGCGGTCATACCCTCACGGGTGTCATCACCGGTGAAGTTGGGATCACCGTCTTTTAACAAATTTGCGCGCCGGGCATAATCATTAATCACACGAGTCACAGCAGTTCGCAGACCAGTGAGATGGGTGCCGCCATCAATTGTATTGATGGTATTGGCAAAAGAAAACACAGATTCGCTGTAAGCATCGGTGTACTGCAAGGCGATTTCAATTCCGATGTTGTCGATTTCTTTTTCAACATAAAATACGGGATGAAGAACTTCGCGCGAGCGGTTGATATAGCGCACAAACGACACAATTCCACCTTCGAAGAGGAAGGTGGTTTCCTTCTCAGGCGGGCGCTCATCTATCAGCATAATTTTCACATTGCGGGCAACAAACGCCATCTCACGGAAGCGCTGCTCCAGCGTTTCAAAACGGTAATCTAGATCGCCTTTGAAGATTTCTTTATCATATTTGAAGGTAATTGAGGTGCCTGTTTTACTGGCAGGCACTTTGCCAACCATTTTTACCGGTTCCTGAGGAATTCCGCGTTCATAGCGTTGAAAGTACTGATGCCCATCACGATACACCTGCACCTCGCACCACTCAGAAAGGGCATTTACCGCCGATACGCCAACACCGTGTAAACCGCCAGACACTTTGTAAGAGGAATGTTCAAACTTGCCACCCGCATGCAGCACGGTCATCACAACCTCGAGCGCTGATTTTTGTTTCTCAGGGTGAATGTCCACCGGAATTCCGCGTCCGTTATCCATCACCGTCAGGCTGCTGTCAGGATGGATAACGACTTGAATATGATTGCACACGCCCATGAGGGCTTCATCGATGGAGTTATCAACGACTTCGTAAACAAGGTGATGCAAAGCTTTGTGGTCTGTTCCACCTACATACATTCCCGGCCGGCGGCGTACTGCCTCAAGCCCCTCGAGAACGTGAATATCTTTCGCGCCATAAGTGTAATTATTACTGGTGTTCAACCTGGTTGCCTCCATCCTCTTGCTTCGAATCATTCATCCTTTGGATATTAAACTGCATCCACTTAATTCCATCGCGGTAATAAAGGAAGCTGGCGGCCAGCAGGGCTGTCACAATAAAAGCATGCCCGGCTATGCCAAGACCCATCAACCAAGAACCAGTCCCCGGCAGAGTCCAAATTTTATTAAGTCCCTCGCTCACCATGATTGTAATGAGAATAAACAAACTGGTGCCTGGCAGGAAGAAACGCACCAACCTCAGGCTAAAGAGCATGGAAGGAACAACTTTTTGATCAAGGACAAAAATTCCATGCGCAGAGAAAACCAGCGGCATCACCAGCCACAGCCCCATGAAAATAACCAAAATCACCAGGATTTGCGCCAGGCTTGAGCTTATCAGCGACAAAGCCGAGGTGACCAACATCAGGGGTATTGAGAAAACGATTAATAACGCAATCAGAATCAGAAACAAAATGAGTACTTGAGCATACTGCGCAGCTAAAATGCTCCAATTCAACTTCCCCGGCTCTTCTTGCGAAAACCGCGCAAGAGAATTGAAATAGATCGTCCCCAGAAAAAAACCCGACAGTATTAAGGCGCCGATGATGGCAATCCCTATACGATAGGAGGAAAGTTGAAACTCCCATGGGGTTTGCAGCGGAGAAGCGAGCACCCCAATTCGCGCAATCAGACTGGGTAAGCCGACTGGGATTGTACGGATAGCCGAAAGCAGGTTAACCTGTTCCAGCATTTGGGTGTACAAAATGGTCACCGACATAATCGTATCCAGCATATCTGGCGAAGCAATTTTGAGCATATTCTCAGAGACAACTTGCCACAACGGTGCCAGTAATTGGTCAATCCGCAACTTTGGCCCCAGCCACAAGAAAAGATCCAACAATATGGGAAGCAGAATCAAATGCACGTGCGAAGCCACCATGTCAAATCCCTTGACAATCGTGGGAACAAGCCTTGGTGGGGCAGGATTCAGGATCGGTTCACTGGTTTTCATTCAACTTATCATTTTACCATACCTGCCTTCTCATGGCGGTGATAACAGCCCTGTGCGGGATAAGGTAAAATAAACCTGTGAGTGAATATAAACACCTGCCTGATCTCGAACGGCTGAGCGTAGTAATTGCGCTCATCTTACTGGCATATGCCACCACGGGTTTTGTTACTCTGCCTGCCCGTACCCTCGATGTGCAGCTTCCGGGCATTTTGCTGGAGTTGAGGTTGGATTTCACCACAGTTGTTGCGCTGGTTGCCGCTGTCCTCGCCGCTGCCGGCAGTGAATGGGTCATTTCTTCTCACCCGAACCTTGGCGGTCGTTATCACTGGCAGCATTGGCTTGTCCCGGCTTTTACCGCCGTCGCCATCGGGATCACACTGGGCACACTTCCGGTTGGCGCCGCCTGGTGGATTGTGTTTGGTTTGGGAGCATTTCTGTTGGCCGCTGTGCTAACGGTTGAATACATATCAGTTGACCCTGCAGACTTGCGTTATTCATTCGCAGTGCTGGGCTTGGATGCGGTTAGCTTTACCCTCTTTTTAATCATCGTCGCCTCTCTCAGTGGGGCCGGTTTGCGCTTGTATATCATACTGGCAGCCATCATGCCGGTTGTTTTTCTCATCAGTGCGCGGTCACTATATTTGCGGCTGCGCGGTATCTGGCACCTCGGCTGGGCAGCAGGGATCACCATCATCATTACGCAGCTTGCCGCTGCCCTTTTTTATCTTCCTCTTCTGCCGCTGCAGTTTGGCCTGCTCATTTTAGGGTTGTTATATGGGTTGATTACCATCGCCACAAATATCGAAGAAAAAGATAATTGGCGCACTTTGTGGATCGAGCCAGCGATCGTGGCAGCAGTTTTCACCACAATTGGATTCATGCTTCGCTAATTTCTCGCGGAGTTGGGATTTGCGCTTTACGCTAATTCAGCCTCAGTCTCTTCGGCCGTAAGGGTTTTATAGAGAAAGACCACATTACGTTTATGCAGCTCAACGCCTAAACCGCCCAGCGTAACGCGGCTTTTACCACAAGACTCAATGTCAATCTCAGCCAAGGCTCCCAATGGATCACGCTTTTTGGATGCTGAACGCACTGCTTTACGCACATTATTGATATAAGCCAGGTTAGACCGTGTGGCTTCTTCTATTTCTCCGCGCAAAATGATATCTCCATGCCCCTGGACGATGTTTTCGAGCCCCATTTTACTGATGCGTTTAATAGATGCAGCCAGGTCGTCAGGATCTCCATCCACCATATAAGGCAGCGGCATAAAAGCATCGCCGGCAAATAACACCCGGTCTTCTTCCACCAGCACCGAAATTCCGTCAAAGGAATGCCCGGGAGTGGCAGACATGATCAATGTTTTCTTCCCTACGCGAAGCGTAAGGCTGCCTTCACTAAATGTGAGGTTTGGTGGAACCAATTTTACATTGCGGAAGGCTGCGTTCTGCTTTTTCAGCATGTTCAACGAATTTTCACCTTTGTCTAAGAGCGTTTCACGCGCCAGCGAGTGGGCTATTACGGTTGCATTCGGAAAAAAGCAATTTCCCCATGAATGATCGGCATGGTAATGGGTATTGATTACATAGCGTACTGGAACGCCAAGTTGATCCTCGATAAAGTCGCGCATTTCCTGCGCTTCTTCCGGTAAAGCCAGCGTATCAATCATCACCGCCCATTGCGGCCCGGTAACCGCCCCTGCTGTTAC
This sequence comes from Anaerolineaceae bacterium, assembly GCA_018060515.1. Classification (GTDB taxonomy): domain Bacteria; phylum Chloroflexota; class Anaerolineae; order Anaerolineales; family Anaerolineaceae; genus UBA6107. Next base: position 8,110 of record JAGOVY010000086.1, read on the forward strand.
CTGGGCATATACTTCGCTTCGAAACCAATAGACATTTTCTGAAACGCGTTCTCGATGCATGGAAGCCTGTCCTTAGACTTTGAAATCGTACATTGCCTTCTGATTAAGTAGAATAGCATAATTGATTTAAAAAGTCAAAATTTTATAATTTTCAACACTTTGAGACGTTCCATACAGGCAGCAAAGTTCCCGGCCTAACCACATTTCCTGTTAGTTTTCGCCTGAGTTCCCCGGCTGCTGCAGCAATCAGCTCTTTGGTATACTCTATTTGGTACCGTGCAAAAATTTCGCAGAAAGAAGACGAATCGTTGATGAACTTGATTAAAGTGGATTTTCATACACACACGCATTTTTCTGGAGACAGCAACACGCCGATCGCAGAGCTGATAAAATCCGCCCGCTCCTGCAATCTCGACCGTGTAGTGGTAACCGACCATAACGTGCTAGCTGGAGCGCTCGAAGCCTGGCGCGCAGCCCCTGACTTAATCATCCCTGGCGAAGAAATACAAACCACCGAAGGCGAGCTGCTCGCGGCTTATGTAACCGTTGAGGTGCCTCGCGGATTGGAACCGCTCGAAGCCCTCAAACGCCTGAGAGATCAGGGCGCCTTTATCAGTATTTCGCACCCATTTGACCCACACCGCTCCGGTTGGAGCCGAAAAACTCTGGAACTGATCACACCGCAGGTAGATGCAATCGAAACCGGCAATGCCCGTGTGCTCAAAGCAGAGCACAACCGCCTGGCGCAAGCCTATGCCCAAGAATTCAACACAGCCGGCACCGCCGGCTCAGACGCGCACCATCCCAGCGAAATCGGGCGGATGTATAGCCGCTTACCGTACTTTCATGATGCAGAG
>JAGOVY010000087.1 GCA_018060515.1 Anaerolineaceae bacterium
GGTGTGGGGGTCGGGGTGCGCGTTGGCACCTGAATATTCAGCCGCAACAGCTTCTCAGCGTGCCCGTCATTGGTAGATTTCATATACAAACGCAGCGTAACCACCCCTGGCTGTACATCGGTTAAATCCCATTCGAGCAATTTCTGCGGGTTAGGTGAAACATCTCCGCCTGGTTCAACGAGGTTTTCCCATCGATTCGGATTTTTCCCCTCGCCATATTCAAGATAAAATTCGTCAAAATCGTCGGTTGCATCCACCACAGCGTACACATCCAACGTATCAGCAGTGATCGTTTGACCATCATCAAGCCCAACAAATAATAATGTGGGGCGCGCATCATCCGCTCGACACTCTCGTTCAGGCATAAAAATGACCGGTTCCGGAAAGCCAATGGATTCCAGCCAGGCTTCACCTTTTTCGGTTTCTCTTAACCACTTGATTGCCCATTTATCGGTTACATTAAGGACAAGTTTTTCTTCTGTAAACCCCTCGCAGGCCGCAGATGCCCTCAGATTCGTCCAGGTATCCACCTGCAAGTGCTTCCATAAATCCTCAGTTTTCGGCGGAGGCAGTTGATCCGCGGCAAAGATCTCGTAAGCGCGGTCATGGCAATCTTCGGAAGGATCCACTCCTGAAGGAACACAAATTTCTTTTTCCACAATACCTTCAGGCCGGGTGAAATCAGAAGGGGCGTTGCCTGTGAGATACGGGACTGCTGCGTTCATAAACTCGTTCCAAATCGGCGCAGCGCCATCTACACCTGAAGTGTCTACCATCGGCGTATTATCTGCATTGCCCACCCAAACGCCAACCACCAGGTCAGGGGTATAACCTACCGTCCAGTTATCTCTGAACTCGTTAGTCGTGCCGGTTTTTACTGCTGCAGGAAAAGGTAAATTGAGGATGGAATTGGCGCCAAACATCGGTCGCCGTGCAATCTCATCAGACATTACAGAAGAAATCAGATAAGCATGTTCCGGGCGAATCACCTGTTCTGGTTGTTGTTCTTCAGCCTCAAAAATCACTTTTCCTTCATGATCTTCGATGCGGGTGATGGATACAGGAACGGTTTTCAGGCCATTGTTGGCAAAAACACCAAATGCAGCAGTCATGTCGAACAAGGTCACCTCACCACCGCCAAGCGTCAACGAAAGACCGTAATCATTTCTGTCGAGGGTGCTAATGCCCAACCTTCGGGCAAAGGCAATAAACCCTTCTGGCTCAGAAGTGTCGGGATTATCGTAAATACCGATGAATTGCAGCGCTTTGACCGCAGGAACGTTGTAAGAGTTCGCCAGTGCTGCTCTTACGCTCACCGGGCCGCGGAACCTGCCATCGTAGTTCACCGGCCGATACGGTTCGCGGTTGTCATTGGGGTCGCCTGAAGGCGGAAATTCACTCGGCACATCCCATAACACTGTGGCAACAGTCCAGCCTTTTTCAAAGGCGGCTGCATAAGTGATCGGCTTGATGGAAGAACCAGGCTGGCGAGGCTGCAACGCCATATTGATTTGTCCGGCAATTTCTTCGTTGTAAAAATCAGCCGATCCGGTCATTGCCAGCACTTCGCCAGTCTGGGGGTCAATTGCCACCAATGCCCCATCGGTCACATGCCGATCAGACAATGCTTCAACTTGTTCTTTCACTATACGGTCAGCTTCCAGTTGAAGATGCGGATCGAGCGTGGTGTAAACCCTGAAACCTGAACGGTAGATGGTTTGTGGGTCATATTTCGCTTCAAGGATTGAGCGAATATAGGTGACCCAATGTGGGTAAACCATTGGGTTCGCCCGCTGGACAAACTGGTAGCTTTCAATCCAAATAAACGCATCAGCCGCCTGTTGCGCGGTTACACAAACCCGCTGCGGAGAGTTGCTCACCCAGATGCAGTTCTTCTCCTGGCTGAGGTTATACATGGCTGTTAACACTTGCTTGTTGCGGTTCAGCGTGGTTTCGCGATTCGTGAAAATATCATGAACACTCGGTGCTTGCGGCAGCCCAGCCAAAAAAGCCGCTTGAGCCAAATCTAGATTCTTGGCGTTCGTATTAAAGTATGTTTCAGCCGCCGCCTCGATCCCATAAGCCATGTTTCCATAGCTAATTTCATTTAAATATAATTCGAGTATCTCATCCTTCGTATAGCGGCGTGTAATTTCTGTTGACAGCACGATCTCGCGCGCTTTTCGTCGGTACGAGATTTCCACTTGCTCTTCAGGTGAGAAAAAAAGGGTGCGCGCCAGTTGCTGGGTAATCGTCGAAGCGCCTGACACAACCTCACCACTGGTGTAGTTTTGAACCATCGCCCTTACCAGAGCCTTCAGGTCAAAACCAGGGTGATTGAAAAACTCTTTATCTTCAATTGCTATCGTCGCGGCCACAACATAAGGCGATATTTCTTCCAGCGGAGTGTAAGTTCTCCGCCCGGCATTTGGGTCGATCATTTCGTAGAGCACCTGCCCATTACGATCATAGAAACGCGTGGTTTCAAATTGCGATGCGCGGTTGCGAAGATCATCCACGCTGGGCAGTGTGGAAGCAATGGAGATGTATTGAATTACGAGGAACATGCTGGCAATAATTACACCCAATACCGCCAGAAAGAGGAGGATAACGAAAACCTTCAACAAACAACCGCGGTAATCGAAGCTTGGTTTATTGGGCTTATTAGGCTTCTTCGGTGGCGGCACTTTGTGTTTGCCAGTTTCAGTAACGGCGGGCTTTTCCTGCCTAACAACTGGCGCTATTTTAATCGGCTGCGTTATGGCTTTGTCAACGTGCAATGCAGCAGGCGTGACAATAGTCGCGGAAAGGTCAATTTCTTCCACCTTTATTGGCAGCGAATCTCCACTGCCGGCAGGTGCAGGTGGGTTATTGCCGAAATTAACCTCAACGGCAGCATCCGCAGCAGAAAATGGTATGTAGGGTACAGTGGGCTGATCTTCGAACGCCACTGCGCCAGCAGATACAACCTGGTCAGAATCTTCCAGTTTTTGAACATCCGACTGTTTGACAGAATCGCCTGCCTCTTTGTCATCGCTGCTCAGCTCTTGTTCGGCCGGACTCCCTTCGCCAGCTGTTGAAGGCGGCTTAACCTGATGCGCAGGGATGACATGCGGGATGGTGTTTTCTGAATTGCTTGTATCCTTCAAAGTCTGCCAGGTATAGCCTGGCGGTTCTTCGGGGTTTGGCGTATGCTGGAACCTGCCGATATTCGGCAGGTCAGGGTTCGGACCCTGATTGGGATCTGCTTGAGGTTTTGCAGGTAAATTATTATCATTCGTCATCATTTATCAACTGCCTGGTCATTATTTGTGATGATTCTAACATGATTCATTTGACCTCGATAAACTATGCTCTTAAAATGTAATTATGTCGACTAATTCAGAATCAGCTCAGTTTTGTCATTTGCTCTGCAGCGATTTACGTTTCAGCCAGCAATCGGTGCTGAATGACCAATGCTGGGCTTTTGGCAGCGGGTTCGAAACACCCGCGGCTTTATCTTTGGTGACCTCCTACGGCCTGCGTGCCATTCGCATGCACATCTTCCCCGAGTTTTCTATCGATGACCAGGTTATGCGAGACCCGGAAAAGTTTAACAATCGCCCGAAGTGCACATTTTTATCAACCTGTTTTGCAGCAGTCAGTTTTTCGCCTTTTCCTTTATTAGACGTGGAATATCGTGTCTGGGTTCCAGCGCCTCAAGTGGTGGTCGGTCAGATTAGCTGCAGCAACACCAGCAACTTTAATCGCACGATCGGGGTAGACTGGCGCATTCATCTGCAGCCCATACAGCATGGCAGCCCCATGAAACAGTCGCAAGCTGGATTGAATACCATTTTACAAGGTGAATGCGCTGATCTATTTCCAAGTTTTTACCTAACCGGAGGAGCTTATCCTTCTATCAGCAACTATCCAGGCCTTGGCAACAAACTACACCTGGCTCCAAATGGAGTACGGCAGGTGACCTGGGCTTTAGCATCCTTGTCCACTGCTGAAGCCTCTGCACAAATTTCACGCCAATATTCATCAAGCTCGCTTGAGGTTGAGCAAATCAAAATCGAAATGGCAGACAGACGAACGAAAATCCGCTGCGAAACCACAGCTGCAGGGATCACGGACCTGATAGACCAGTCGCAAAACCACGCCTATCAATTGGTTACCATGCCCGTACGTCAACATACATATCCCACTTACGTCGCCAAGCGTTCACCGGATACAGGCAATTATCATTCAGAAGACCTGCTCGAAATACACCCTGAATGGAGCGGACAAACCCTGACAGAAATTTATTGTCTCGCCCAAACACTCTTGCCCGGAAGGCCAGAAGTAGTAAAAGGCTTGCTTCAGAATTTCCTCAACACGCAAAACGCTGATGGCTCCATTGACCGCCGCGCGAGTGCGAATCACCTGCGCTCCGGACACGCCTCGCTGCCGTTGCTGTCGAGTTTGGCTGCTGATTTGCACCCATTCCTCGAAGACCTCAATTGGCTCACCACCATATACCCAAAACTTCTCGCGTTCCTTAAATCCTGGCTTTCGATTACAGAAAGCGGAGAACTGAGCCTAAGTGAGTTATCAAACCCGGTACAACTTGATTTCGTTTCACTCGATGCTGCAACAAACAACCTTCTGTGCAGGCACTGGGTGAGGTTGAAAAGCAGCCAAAACACCTTCCTGATCTCCCTCCTGTTAAAGGAAACCAGCGATTTGCTGCAAATTGCTCATTGGATCAGTGTGGAGGATGACATAGATTGGCTGGAACGAGTACGTTTACAGTTAGCTGAAAGAATAAAAGATTTATGGAATGATGATAAGAGTATGTACACCCGCCGCGACCTTTCAAGCGCTGCTGAACACTCGGGGATAACCCTGGCTGTCTTTAGCCATGCCGGGCTGCCAAAAATCAAAGCCAACCTGAATCATCCGGGGGAAATATATGTGCGCATTGAAGCAGCGGAAAAACTGCCGGCTGATTTCTATTGTCGTTTGAGCGGTTTTTCCGCCAATGAATACCGTGAACTTTTGATAGGGGAAAAAGATTTTAAGCGTATCGGTGATTGCCATGTGTACATCACACCCGAAGCCTATTCATTTATTGAGTCGCTGCAGATCGCCCATTTGCCCGAAGGAGCACATGGCGAAGTGGGCATGGCTGACCTGAAACTCAGCGACATTTATAGGCTGCTGCCATTATATTGCGGAAGTCCTTCAGCCGAGCAAGTGAAAAGGCTCTTGATGGCGCTGGATTTACAAGCCTTTCTTGTTGAAGGTGGTCTGTCATCATCTGCGGCTGGCAAAAACGAACCTGTACTGCTTTTGCCGCCATGCTTTACACTGATGATTATTGAAGGGTTGATTCGCTATCAGCAAATCGAGCCGGCAGAGATGATTTTCAGACATTGTTTCATCGATCGCCAATTAATTCCCAAGCCTGGCGCTGTGCCTTTAACTCGTTGTGCATCAAACAGCATTGATGAGCTTTTCCCGCTGCGCACATACCTCAAACTGCACGGACTATTAAAACTCACCAACCGTGAGATTCTGATTTCGCATAATGATGGTGTAAATCTTGAATCAATTAATGTACAATATAATTTGATAAGGCTGGAAATCAAGCACCACCTCACCGAGGTTCAACTTCAATCAGGAGAAAAAGTATACTTGAACCAGCCAGGCCTTAACCGGGTATTATTGGAATAGGAAAGAAAGGAGCCGTACGATCATGACAGACAAGCCCGCAAACGTTCACGAAACCCTTCTAATGGCAATCGTACAGGCGCAAGACGCAGATATTGTCGATAACGTCCTTCAAAGAATGAATGTCAATGTCACTCGTTTGCCCAGCACGGGCGCTTTCTTGGGGCGCCGCAACGCGACCTTGCTCATCGGTATTCCGCCTGACAATCAAGAAGAGATTCTTGCAGCACTTAAAGAAAATTGCCGCCAGAGAGTTGAATACATATCCGTGCCATTGGAAAGCGCTCCATTACCGCTTCCCGCGCCAACACCGGTAACTGTAGGCGGAGCGACCGTTTTTGCACTTGAAATAGAATACTCAGAGGAGATGTAGCCATGAAAATGATAATCGCTATAGTCAATGACGAAGATACTGAAATGGTTACCCATGCCCTCAAAACTGCAGACCACCGCGTCACCATGATTGCCTCTACGGGCGGTTTCCTGCGCAGAGGGCTTTCTACTTTAATTTGTGCTGTCGAGGATGAATTGCTTGCAGGCGCACTGGCTGTCATCCGCGGCTGCTTCCCCGCCGTCAGCGAAGAATCACAAAAACGCTGCCGGGTTTTTGTCTTGAACGTCTTGGAAACTCATCATTTCTGAACTGGACCTGCCTTTGTTTGTTAAAGTGATCATTCGCTAATCTGAAAATTCCTCAACACTGTAGGTCAAAACCTGCAGTGTTTTTTTCTGCCATGCGTCGGCTGGTGCGCCCATTTTCTGGCATAGATGTGAGAGAAATTCCGCGGGATCGGGCAGCTGCCCCCAAACCTGAGGCAAAAAAGTGGCGCTCCTCAATCCGTCCCTCAAGACCACTCCGTCTACGCCTGGAGTTAATGCAGCCAGTAATGTATCAGGCGAATCATATGCAAGATCACGTGGTGCGGTCAGCCTTGAAATCTCAATCGCAATCTGCTGAAACTCCGCATCTGTCATGCTTGGAAAGCGATAATCTTCAAAGGCAGCCTGGTAGGCGCGCTGCCTCACGTCTTGCGCAAGCGGCTGATACGCAGTTAGCGTGCCGATACACCCACGCAAATGCCCATGGAGAGTAAGCGTTACAAAACTCGCGCCGAAACCTCGCAAAGCCGGGGTGAGATCAGCCAGCACAATTGAAGGTGGCTGCGGCCCTCTTAATGCGTTTCCGATTGTTTGCCGCGCAAGCTGCAGCAGATATATTCGTTCTTGATCAGTTAATGATTCGCTCATGCTTTTCCCTGCCATTTGCCTTGTACTATCAACAATCCTCAGGTTGATTGGTATTCACTGCGATTACTTCGCAATAAGGAACACTTACGATAACTCATGCCAGCCAACTTCAACTTGCTTTCATTTTCATTCATCTCATAGTTACAAAATGATTGGGTATTAATTTTATACTCATTGCCCGAATGTTAGTCAAGAGCAGTTTTTTCATAAATCAAAACTGGTATAAACCTTGCTATAATTCACCTGAGGATTGAATATGAGCGATTCAGATGATTTAACACCCCTTGATCGTGCCAGCAACACAACACCTGAGACGAATAATTTTGAGTCTCCCTCACCTGAAGAGGTTAATAAAGCCACTGCTGCGCCAAAGGTGGAAGAACCAGCCAAACCGTTCAGCATGTGGGGGGGCATTCAATCCATTGTGGTGGCTGCTTTCCTTTTAGCGTCGCTTTTCACCCTCTTCTCCCCGACCAATCTATTCTCAGGAGAGATGCTCGAGCGTGCCATTCAAGCCTGGAGAAGCAATCCAGATTCAGGCTCGGTGCCGGATGTATTGGTGACTGCTGAAGCCAACACCCTGCCCATCGGCATCGTTGCCGGTCACTGGAAGAATGATTCTGGCGCAGTCTGCCCTGACGGGCTTACAGAAGCCGAAGTAAACCTGAAAATTGCCACGCTCGTTCAGCAAAATCTGATTAATGAGGGTTATAAGGTTGACCTGTTGGAAGAATTTGACGAACGATTGTCGCTCTACAAGGGCATCGCATTGGTTTCGATACACGCAGATACCTGTGAACCAATCCACGATGAAGCCAGCGGTTTCAAGGTCGCGGCTGCGGTGCACAGCGTCAACCCCGAAAAAGCCAGCCGTCTGACCTTATGTATGGCTGACCGCTTTCAAAGCGCAACCGGCCTTACTTACATGCCCAATTCCTCTTCCAACGACATGACCTACTATCATGCCTTCGACGAAATTCATTCTGAAACCACCGCAGTCATCATCGAAACCGGTTTCCTCAATCTTGACAGGCAGATATTAACGGAAAAGCCAGAGTTGATCGCCGAGGGCATAAGCAACGGGCTGCTTTGTTTTATTCGTAATGAGAAGGTATCGTTAACCGAGGAGACGCAAACCCCATGAACGAACAGGAGTTACTCGCGTTCAAACAAGCTATTCGCAACGCTCAGTCAGCGCTGCAGGCACGTGATTTCTCTGAGTTAAAACGATGGGCACAGACCGCAGCTGACCTTGCCCCAGAGCGCGAAGAGCCTTGGCTTTTCCTGGCCGCAAGCTCCACTGCCGCGGAAAGCATCCCATACCTGCAGAGAGCGCTCGAAATCAACCCACAGAGCAAACCGGCTTCACAGGGGATGCAATGGGCGCTTGAACGCGCGGCGCCGGCGCCGATTACCGAACCCGAACCTGGTTCCGCAGAAGAACCCCAACCCGCCGTGCATGAAACGCAGCCCATCGCTGCCGCTGCCCCCATGGATTTGGAGGACGGACAAGTTGAAGGTGCAACAAACGCCGAGCCAGCGCTGGCCGCTGTGCCGGGTAAACCTCAAAAAAAGAAAAATGGCTGCCTGACTGTACTCATCACTTTACTGGCGTTATCCTTAGTCGGTGCCATCGCCGTGTTTGCCTGGGCGGTGCTGCCTGGTTGGATAGCCTCAGCCCGAAGTTCAGCCGCACCCATCCCGGAAGGCATGCTGGTGAAGCCCAGCCTCACTCCAACAGCCACTTTTACGCCCACCGCTACGGCTACCTCTACACCG
>JAGOVY010000015.1 GCA_018060515.1 Anaerolineaceae bacterium
TCAACCGGATGAGGTTCGCCCGCTGCACCGAACCCTTACCAAATTTCTCATTCAACTCATCCACAGCCGCCAGTAATTTTCGTTCTTTTTCAGTATGGGTTCCCCAAAGCGATAATTGTTGGGCTTGCACAACCAACCCCGACCCGCCTACCCCGATCAAACGCACAGGTCTGCCTGGTTGCAAAACCTTCTTCAGCAGTGTTTCAGCCTCTGTTGCAATGATGCTATCTACATCGGTTGGTGTCGCAAGCGCAACCTGGCGCGTGAGGGTGGTGAAATCTGACCAGCGCACTTTAATACGGATTACCTGGGCGCAAACCCCCTTTCTGCGCAGGCGATATGCCACTTTTGCCACCAGCTCTTGCAGTGTATGGCGCAATAACGACAAATCGGTTGTATCTTGCGCAAAGGTAACTTCCTGACTGATGGATTTTGCCTCGTACTCGGTGGTTACCGGGCGATCATCAATCCCTTGCGCATGCAGCTTCAGCTCAGCGCCATGCTTGCCTAAGTGTTTTACAATCAGATCTGCATCACAGTTCGCCAGATCGCCAATCGTGTGCAGCCCCAGTTCGCCAAGAATCGCCTCCGTTTTCGGACCCACTCCCCACATGGCTTTAGCGGGCAGCGGTGCAAGAAATTCACATTCTCTACCTGGCGCAACACAGAGGATAGCTTGAGGATAACCGTGTGATTGGTTTCTGCTCTTGCCGGTGTCAGAAGCAATCTTCGCCACAAGTTTGTTGCTCGCCGCGCCAATCGAACACGGCAATCCTGTTTCCTGTTTCACTCTTGCCTGTAGCGCCCTCGCAATTTCTTCGATTGGCTGTGGTAAATCTGTAACATCCACGAATGCTTCGTCCACTGAGATCTGCTCTACAAGGGGGCTAATACTGTGGATAATCGCCATGACCTCATTGGATTTCCTGGTATATTCGCCAAAATGACTCGAAATTAAGATCAATTCCGGACATAATCGCAGCGCCTGCCCTGTTGGTAAGGCAGAGCGCACACCTTTTTGCCTGGCCGGATACGAACAGGATGAAATTACACCACGCTGATTGGCATGTCCTCCCACGGCAAAGGCTTTTCCTGCCAGCGATGGGTCATTTAATTCCTCAACTGCACAAAAGAATGCGTCAAGGTCAAGATGAAGAATTTTTCGTGTGAGTTTTTGCGTCATTAATTAAGAGTGTAGCACTGTTGTTCTAAATGTCAAGCGATTCTTAATTCCGATTTCCTGACACGAAGTCAAAGAAACCTTACGCTGATTTCTCTTATTTAGCCATTTCTTCTTTGAGCGCGGTAATTGGTGGAATCGGGGTGGGATCGGTATCATAAGCCAGCGCCAGATAGTAAGAAAGGTAATCACCGAAAAGGATACTGCTCCACATTTGCTCCAGTTTCGTCTCGCCTTTGGCATGGAAAATATCCGTACCCAACCCCTCAAGCATCATGATTTCGTGTGTTTTTGCCAGTCTGAGCTGATTTCGTGGATCGTCCTGGCTTGCGTGGATAAAGACGCTGTACTCGCGCTCTAAAACTGATTCAGGATTGAAGATCCCCGCCAGCGTATTATGATCCGCCTCTGGAATCGGTTCGTAAGTTGCGAAAGCCTTTGCCAGTTCATTGATTTGAGTTTTCCAACGCCTTGCCACAGGCGCCATAAAGCCGCTGGCAAAAACAGTTACATGGCGCCCCACCAAGTTACCAGCGTGCCGTTTTGCGGGGTTTTTCACCACCGGAACATCGCAGCCCAGTTGCTGTTGAAAACTCTTCATGACCTCAACCGCAGTCTGCATTTCGGCAGATAAATCAGGGATGAGACCGGCCCGGGTTAATAACGCCATGAGCAAAGCGAAAGAAAAACCCACCGCGGTCCGTGGCTGTCCGACATGATCGAACTTCCACACCGGAATTCCCTTTTCATTTGCCCGCATTTCAAGTTTTCCACCTGTGCAGATGGCCGCCATCTGGCAGCCATTATTAATTCCAGATTCAAATGCCGACAATACCTCTTCGGTATTGCCAGAATGGGAGGATGCAATCAGCAGCGTCTTAGCGCCAGCGGCAAACACAGGCAAAGTGTAATCTCGCAGAACCTGATATGGCACAGCCAACCGGTCAGCAAGAAACGAACCAAGCAAATCCGCTCCAATCGCTGATCCGCCCATTCCCGCCACGATTATCTGCTGAATTTCACGAAATTCAGGCATGTTCATAGAAAAACCAAGGCGCCATGCATTTGCCAGCTGATCAGGCAGGCTGTGGATATGTGTGTACATATCCGAATCGTCAATAGCTGCAAACTGATTTGAATTGTTTAAATCCATAGTGTAACCGCCGTATTTCCTAACCGGAGCAGTGTGGCTGCTCCGGTTTCAGGGATTCTTACTATTTTAGCTTCTTTACCAGGTCCAGGAACTCATCATACTCTTCCTGGAACATGTGAATGGTGACGTTGTTCATTTCAAGGTGGTAAGTAACTTCACCATCAGGTTCATCAGCAGACCAAACGGCATAGCTCGCTGTTTCAGCAATAGTATTTACTTTGGGTTCAGATTTATCAGTCATTTTTATCTCCTTTAATTTCATTTGGTTGTTTAGATATACGTTTTTTAATTCGAAGAAATTTTGTTTCAAAAAAAGAGGCAATAGAGCGTGCCCTTGATTTTATGCTGATCCAGACATTTTTAATGGTTTCAGAAAATGGCGGCGGCGCCTTGATAACCTTCAAACCCGTCCACGGATCCTGGTCGGTTAACTTGCGAATAATGTATGTCAGAATCAATTGCAACGAGGCTAACACCGGCGCAGCCAATAATATACCCAAAAATCCAAAAAGTCCCGCAGCCACAATTACCATCACCAAAACAGCAGCCGGATGTACCGCAAGCGCATCTGACATGACACGCGGAACAACAAAATTATCCAGCAGAAAATCAGAAAACCATGCTAGCCCCACAACTAAGAGCGCGTAAGGTAAGGGTTGCATGCCAAAATAGTTAACCTGGAAAAGGGCGACGAGCCCATAAGTCGTCCACGCGACAAATGGACCGACATAAGGCACGAAGCGCGCCAACCCGGCAAGTAATGCAAGCAAAAAGAAATATCGTACTCCTAACACCCCAAGGAGAATTGTGTAATAGATCACCGTGATCGCAAAAATCAGCAATTGGCCGCGCAGAAAAGCGTTCCATATATGCCCTAATTGTGAGCCCATCCATTTGATATCTTCCTGATATCGCGGCAGGTGCAGCATCCCAACTTTCGTGCGCGTGCCCTCAGCCAGAATAAAGTAAGAGATCAAAAGTATAAAAACCAACCAGGTGAAGGTTGACCCAATTCCGGTAGCCAGTGAGCCGATCATTCCACCTAACTGGGTTAAGAGCGGTTGAATTACCCCAACCAGCTGCGTCCACAGGGCATTCAGGTCAAGCCGCCCCAAGTCAATTTCGAAGGGGCCAATCATTATAGGATTGCTGGATATTCTTTCAAAGAAAGCGGGAAGATCGGCAATCAAGCCTTGAATCAATGTAATAAGATTTTGAACCTGTTCAATAAGCGAAACCCCGCCCCAGGCTAATAAACCGATTATTATCGTAAACAAGAGCAAATAAATAATCGTAACGATCAAACGCCAGGGTATTTTTAACTTCTTGTGCAGAAGTGATGCAAGCGGATGAAGTAAATAGGCAAGCAGGAAAGAGGTAAGCAGCGGTGCGATGATATTTTGAAACCTTACGACAAGCAGGAGGGCGATGCCTGTCAAAGCCAAGCCAACAACCGTCTTGGCTGTCGTATTCCAATGTGGAGAAGAGGGATTTTCCAGATTATCCATAACGATATTATAAAGGGTTAATACAAAAAATGGGCTGGTGTGGTTACCAGCCCATTGCGGGTTAAATGAGGTTAAGGACAAACTCCCGGTTGTATGGCATTAAAAATGCCCGGAAATATTGCACAATAGCTGTCGGTAATTTCAACCAGCAGCCACGGGATGATGCAGAAAATGAGCATAATGGCGATCACAATCAATAGAGCGGTCAACCAGCCAGATCTCTTCTTCTTTGGAATCGGAACCTGGTAAACCGGGGCAGGTGCGTATACCGGCTGTCCTGGAACCGGCTGTCCATATTGGGGTGCCACAGGTTGTTGGGGAATAAAATGAGCCGGAACTGGTTGTTGTGCTGCTGCTGGTTGGGGTGCGGCCGGCTGCTGATGGACTGGATATTGCGGCGCGATTGGTTGCTGCGGAACAAAGGGTTGGTGAACCGGCTGTTGGGATACAGCCTGGGGAACAAACGGCACATCAGCTTGCTGCGGCACGAAAGACTGGGCGACTGGATCAACTACGGTTGGCGATTCAGTACCAGGGTGTCGAAATGCAGCCATTGTCGCATTGGGGTCCATCACAGGCGCTTCAAACTTAATCATCACCTTTTCGCCAATTGTGATCACCTCGCCCGGGGTTAATATCATTGGGCTGGTCAAGCGCTGCCCGCGGAGAAAAGTACCGTTCGTTGAGCCAGTGTCTTCAATTGCATAGGTATTGCCAAGCAACACCAAGCGCGCATGATGCCGTGAGACCTCCGGGTCGTTGATGACCACATCATTGGTTGTATCTCTGCCTAAAAATATCTCTACTTTCTCAAGCGGATACTCTGTTCCCGCTCCACTACCACTTAATAGAATCAAACGAAAAGATGCCATTTGCTTCCTCCTTTATCACTCTTAGTGTAGCAACAGAATTTCATAAAGTCAACGAATAATTTTTTGATCCTGTTAAAATAAAAGACCCCACCATGCCGTGTGCTGCGTAGTTTTGAACCTGCCGAAGCAGGTGGATCCTGCCACAGAGACCCGCCTTGGCCGAAGCCTAACGCGTTACCCTGTTGAGTAGAGGATCCCTTTTTTTAGTGTTGGCTCAAAACCGGTGTCGCAACATCACGAACACAGCAGGGTAATGTTCTTATACCATGTTTTGTGTAAAATGTGTAGGATGAGGCTGATCAACCAACAACCACACAACTTATGAAGATGTCAATAGGAATATGTCACTATGTCAAACCTGATCCGTTCTTTCATCGCAATTCCACTTTCACACGAGATACACCAAAACCTGGCAAATTTGGCCCGACAGCACAATCTGGAATCTCCTGAGTTTGGTTTACGCCTGGTAAAACCTGAAAACATTCACCTTACCTTAAAATTTACCGGCGATATCGAATCCCATCAGGTTCCGGTGATCAGCCGCTCTCTGGATACGGTGCTCCACAGTGATACGCCATTCACACTCGAGGTTCTGGCGCTAGGCGCCTTTCCGGGGTGGAAGGGAAACCCGCGGGTAATTTGGGTAGGCATTCAGCCGTTAGAAAAGCTGCGAGTTTTTCAACAGAAAATTGAATCGGCATTGCACCCGTACGGTTTTGAGTCAGAAAAGAGACCATTTTCACCTCATCTTACACTTGCCAGAGTGAAGCAGGATTGTAACGCCGCCAAACAAAAAGCGCTGTTCGAAAAGCTAATGAACCTGCAGCCAACACCGAAATTTGGAAGTTTGACCGTGGATCATGTGAATTTCTATCGATCCCTGCTCCTCCCTGCCGGGCCGATTTACACGATTCTCTCTCAGCATAAGTTCTAATGCAAAATTGATTTATGTTAGAATGGATAAACTATTACTCAGAGAGGTGAAACCTGGAGCCCTTAGAAAAAGCACATCAAATTGTTAACTTTCTTGAAGAAAAAAAGGCTGAAAAAATCGTACTTTTGGATATACGTGAAGTAGCCACTTTCGCTGATTACTTTATTATCTGTACTGGTACCAGTGAACGCATGTTGGAAGCATTGGCATCTTCACTCCGTGAATTTGTAAAGAAAGAGCTTGATTTTATCTTTGTTGTCGAAGGAGCTTCCGGCGATGGCTGGTTGGTTGCCGATCTTGATGATATTGTGATCCATCTCTTTTCACCTGAAATGCGCAACTATTACAAGCTTGAGCAGCTCTGGGCAAAAGGAAAGGTAATCCTCAATTTGCAGTAACAAACCAGTGGAAGAGCGCCTTCCACTGGTTTGTTAATTGATCGTAGGCTATGACAAAGCCGCGAGTATTTCTGTGCTGTTTTCCGCAGGTTTTACATTTTTGAATACTTTTACGATTATTCCATCCGGTGAGATCAGGAATGTCGTCCGTTTCACGCCAAAATAATCCTTGCCAAACATCTTCTTTTTTCCCCAAACCCCGTAAAGCTCGCACACCTGCTTCTCTTGATCTGCCAATAATGTAAAGGGTAACATAAACTTCTTTTTAAACTTCATGTGCGATTGCGGAGAGTCAGGGCTGACACCCAAAATCACCACCTCAGCCTTCTCATATGCGCTGTAATCATCCTTGAACCGGCAGGCTTGTGTCGTACAGCCGGGAGTGTCATCCTTTGGATAAAAATATAAAACAACATACTTACCGCGATATTGCGAGAGTTGATGTAAAGTACCTGTTTCGTCTGGAAGTGAAAAATCTGGTGCCAGTGTGTTTTCTGTTAACATCCTAAATCCTCCTGATTTTGTCCAATTATAACCAAAATTCTCTAATGCTGCACTTATGTCCACAGCGAGAGGATGACCAGGTAAGACACCAACACGAACAACCCCATTGCCATCCATAACACTAAACGCCACTTCGGCTTATCACCCTCTGCAATTCGCAAAAACTGGATGATTTGCAGCGCACCGAGAGGCAGACCCAATAACAAAGGCCAAGAGAGCGACCAGGGAAAACCAAGTAACAAGAAAACTCCGATTAAGCCAAAGGCACTCAAGATAAGTGAGTTGTGTAAAACAACAGCATTTTGCCAACCGATTCGGGTGACCACTGTGTTACGTTCTCTTATGATATCTGTACCATACTCGCGGAAGGAAAACGCGAGTTTGGCTGCAAGATATATAAAAAGCAGTGGCAAGGTTAGCTGAAAAAGGAGCAGTGAAACCTCTTTGCCTGAAAAACTCAAGGAAAACGCGGGAACCAGCGTCACTGTAATAATTCCTTCAACCATTTCGCCGTAACCGGTTTTATCCAGTCGTAAGGGAGGTGCTGCAAGTACAAAATATCCCAGCAATAAAGCCCCAAGATACACCATACTTGTGAGGGTAATTACCCCACGCACCATAAGAATCACTGTTAACACGGCTCCGGCTGTCAATACCAAAAGCGAACCCTGAAGCAGCGTTTGCTTCTTATATGTTTTCAAGAAGTCCCAATCAGGTTCACCTGGTTTTAAGACAGAAACCAGTGATTCTGGGTGGTCAAAAAAGGCATTCAGCATAACGCGCATCGCAAAGAGGCAGAGGACGACAAAGAATCCAATTACCGCATCGGCCGCGCGCAGGCCGCCGCCGAGATGATGTGCAAGGCTCAGACCCAGCAAGTACATCAGGATTAATGGAATTAGCCACACAATTTTTGTATAACGAGAAAACTCAACCCATCGAAGTCGTTTATCCATTCACTGATCCTTGAAACCCATAAGAGCAAGCCGCCTAACGCACAGGTTGCTGATTTGAAGTTTGCCGCTGCAATAAAACTATTATATACTCTTGATTATCAACCGAGGAAAAAACAAATGAGAAAACACCTCCCAGGTTCATTTCACCTTCATTCAGATGTAAGCAACGCCATAGCCCGAGGTTTGCCCATAGTTGCCCTCGAATCCGCTGTGATCACCCATGGTCTGCCGCGCCCACTGAACCATGAACTCGCGCTCGAAATGGAAGAAATCCTACGCCAGCGAGGTATCTGCCCTGCTACTGTCGCGGTCATTAACGGGAAATTCACAATCGGTCTCACACCAGAAGAACTTGAGCAACTTTCAGAAGATGAATCGGCAATAAAAATCAACCTTCGTAATATCGGTATCGCTTTAAGTCAACGCCTTAACGGTGGAACGACTGTGGCCGCCACTCTGTTTGCCGCGAAAACTACAGGTATAAAGGTGTTTGCCACCGGCGGCATAGGCGGTGTTCATCGCGGGAATTCACTGGATATTTCTTCTGATCTGAACGCGTTGGAAGAGTGTCCTGTCCTCGTGGCTTGCGCTGGCGCCAAAGCCATTCTCGACCTTCCCGCTACGCTCGAAGCTCTCGAAACCCGCGGTATCCCTGTTATCGGATACCGTACGGATGAGTTCCCGGCTTTTTACAGCAGAGAAAGCGGGCTGAAACTTGACTTTAATGCCTCTTCTGCTGAAATGATCGCGGAAATCGCTGAAGCTCATTGGCAGATTGGCAGTCAGCAAGCTGTATTGGTAGGCAACCCCATCCCAGCCGAAAACGCCTTGAATTCTCAGTACTTAACTACAGCCATCGAAGAAGCGGTAAAAACCGCGGAGCTCGCAGGAATACATGGTACACCGCTTACACCCTATTTGTTGGAACGATTGAATCAGGCGACCAGCGGTGAAAGTTTGAAAGCCAATCTAGCGTTGTTAAAAAATAACGCCGTTCTCGCGGCTGAAATTGCCAGACATCTCTATCCATCTGGAGTTGTCAGCTATTAGCTCAGTTTGTCGGTGGTTCTGGCGTAGAGGTGACAGTCAGTACATCTCGCAGCGGAGAGCCTATGGCGGTCGGAACACTCCCCACGTCAATTTCATCCCCCAGAATTCTAAATGTTCCGGTAACTTTCCAGGTTGAACCAGCGAACATTTTTACTTCATAAATTCCAGGCCGCCAAGAAGTACCTGACGGTGTGCAATCGGTATAGCCATAACCTCCCGGGGCGTAATTCCAGGGTTTTGTTTCAGCACAAATAACGTCCTCTCCATACAGCCATATCGCAGTCCATTGAACCCCTTCTGCCATACGATCATACGAAAACCCGCCAAAAAGCGTTGTGAGCGGCAGTGAAAACTCCGTGGCAGCTTCTTCGATCAGGCCATCTTTAATCTGGTCTGAAAAGCTAATCTGGCTAAAAATCGCATTACTTTCCGGCCCAATAGGTGTTTGAATGGTTGCCTGAATAGACTCAGGAAAAGAAGGTGTATAAGTTTGCGCCAGCGTCAGCGTAATCGTTGGCGTGTAAGTCATCGATGGAGTATTGGTAATCGTCGGGGTAATCGTAATCGTAGGGGTTTGCGTGATGGTTGGAGAAGGAGGGAGATACTTATAAACTATTGGTTCTCCAAACCGCGTGAGCAGAAAGCCGCTAAGCACCAGAGCGGCCGCCAGCATTATCAGGCGCCAACCATGGTTTACCAGCAGCTGCCTTTTTTGATAAAAAAGAAGTTTATGCCCGGCTTTAATCGACTTCACTGCCATCACCAGACTGGTGATCGCTACAATCCCGAGTAAAACCAGGATTACCTTGAAAGTCGTCGCAACATCAATGTTCACCATTAACTCCAATCAGGAATTATAGCACGGTGAAATTTCGCTTTATCAGGTGAACATTTATTGTTGCAGCAAAGTAATATAAGGTTCTGCAAACAATGCCGGTGTACCGCCAGTATGCCAAAAGAGGACTTTGTCAGTGGGCTTGAAGAACCCTTTTCTTGTCAAGTCAATCAATCCCGCGGCAGCCCGGCCGGTGTACACCGGGTCTAACAGCAGCCCTTCTGTGCTGGCGAAAAGTTTTATCGCTTCAATTTCTGGCTTGTCCATCACACCATAACCGCCGCCAATATAATGGTCATCGACCAGCAGGTTTTCTTCGGTCAGCGTCAGATTAATGCCCAATTCCCGGGTTCCTTCGGCAATAAGGCCGCTGATAATCCCTTTCAGTTCCTGCGCGCTGCCTTCAATGCAAATCCCAAGGATTTTCCCGCTAAAACCTGTAAGCGCAGCGCCCAGAATCATTCCCGACTGGGTTCCGCCGCTCGAAGAGGCTGTCACAATCCAATCAAAGTGCTCGCCCGCCGCTGCCAGTTCTTGCATGGCTTCTACATACCCCATCATCCCCGTCATGCTTGAACCACCGTACGGAATTTTATAGGGCTTCCGGCCTGCAGTTTCAGCCTGATGGAAAGCTTCATCAAAAACCTGTTGCCGGTTATCACGCTGCGCCCAAATTATCTCTGCGCCAAACAAGGTATCCAATAAAAGGTTCCCGCTTGCCAGTTTTGGCGCTGCACCCGAGAGCACCAGAATACAATCGTATCCGCAGCGTGCCGCCAGCGCCGCCACCTGACGGCAATGATTGGATTGAATTGCGCCAACACTCATGAGCGTTTTCGCCTGGTTAGCCTGCGCTTCTGCCAACAGGTATTCAAGTTTCCTGGTTTTATTCCCACCAAACCCCAAGCCGGTTTGGTCGTCACGTTTGCAATAGATTTGAGGTCCAGTCAAAGCGGCAGATAACCGCGGCAAGAAATCGATGCGCGTTGGCAAATGAGCAATACTCACTTTGGGGAAATTCATTCAACCTCCTGTTGCATTTGCTTTCTTCTGAAAAAACGGGTAATTGAAAGGACTCTCGGGATAACCTGATGATAAACCCGGTACAGAATATGATTCACTGGGAAATCCCATGCACCAATTGTGCGTGAAATCTCAGCGCCAAAACCTTCCTTGAACCGATAAACTCCATACAGGCTGTCTGATTCGTCAAATTTATCAGGCGCTCCCCAAAGATCATATACAGTACAGCCCTTCTTGTAAGCCGAGAGCATAGCCTCCCATTGCAAAAGGTAATTCGGCATCTTATCTCTGTGCTGCCCGGTAGACATACCATATACAAACCAGGCTCGAGTTCCAAAATAAAAAAACACCAATCCAGCTATTGGAACACCAGCCACCTCGGCAACCAGTCCTTGAGCCATATCGGCATTCATAAAACGCGTCCAAACATCTGTATAATACGCTTCGGGTCTGATAACAAACCCATCGCGGTTTGCGGTCTCTGCGAACATTTTGTAAAGCAGCGGGATATCCTCAAGCGATGCATTTCTGACCGTAACCCCATTCTTCTGAGCTAGTTTGAGGTTGTAACGCGTCTTGGGCTTCATCCTTGCCAGCCAAGACTTCTCATCTCCGCTCAGATCAAGCAGCATGGTGTTTTTAAATTGAATTTGTTCGGGTGAGTAGCGCCATCCACGCAGATGTAAGGCTGCAGTGGCAGGGTTGCGCGCAGTAATATCGTCGGCATCGCCATCTGTCACATAAGTCACTTCGGGGTCAACCTTGAGAAAAACAAGTTTTTTCTGATGCGCAACTTCTTCAAGTTTGTTGAGTACTCTGGCGGTCAGCCCTTCATCCTGCCATGGCATTAACGGCCCGCGAGGGATATAGCCGATACTGATCAGCGGGCCGAAACGCAGCAGCCTGGTCGAGCGAATTAAAAGCTGCGCCGCTGCAACAACACTTCCATCATCATCCCGCCAGAGCAGCTCTTCCCGTTTCCATCCGACCTGTTCTTTTACCTCTGCCCACTGCAAGGTTTGCAAAAAGTTGGCACAGGGTAATTTTTCAATCAATACATTCCAGGGTTCAGCATTCATCTGGTTTCTATTTCACTTTTTCCTTCAGCCAATCATCAATTTCATTTTTCGCGCTCATCCCTGCCAACGGCAGGCCAACGATTTCTTCGGCTGAGAAATAATTGATGGCAAGGGTCTCCTTGCTCAGCACAGGTAGACCAGCCACAATTTCTGCTTCATAAATTAAGACAATTACCTTACCTCTCGGGTCGCTCGAATCTGGATAGCAATCCACCAGCCTGCCTGTCTTAACCTCCAAACCAGTTTCTTCACGAGCCTCTCTTATGGCAGCCTGGTTTGGTTCTTCATCAATCTCGACAAAACCGGCGGGCAAGTGCCATTTCCCACGCCATGGATCCAGCCCACGCTGCACCAGAAGCAGCTTTCCGTCTTTCTCGATACGCACACCTGCGCTCACCTTCCACTGATCATAGTAAACACTGGCGCAAGCAGGGCAATAATCGCGTTCATGGGCTTCAATCACTTGCCTGGTCAAACAGGAGCCGCAATGCGGGCAATATTTCATCATGCTTCAGGCAGCGCTGCCTTTCCGCAGTTTCATCACCTTTGCATAAAGGTTGTAAAGCTTGGGGTTATAAATCATATCCCAGGCGCCAACAGTGCGTTTTATCTCGCCACCAAAACCTCGCTTAAAGCGATAAACTCCCCACAACCCATCATGAGCATCTTTATCAGTAAATGATTTTTCCAGCTCTTCTTCGTCGTAATCCGGAATTCCCCACAAATCATAGTACTTGCAGCCCTTCTCTTTTGCCCATTTCATAGCCTCCCATTGAAGCAGATAGGTGGGCATTCTATTGCGTTCAACATTGTATGAGGCACCGTATAGATAAAACGCTGTATCACCTGACTTGATCACGAAAAGGGAGGCCAGCACTTTCTTTTGGTAATATGCAGAAAATAGTTCACAACTTTTGGTGGCTGCAAAAAGATCGTAGAAATTTTGATAATAAGCATGGTTGTGAACCCCAAACATATCCCTTTCTGCCGTAAACACAGCCATGCGATGGAACTCATAGATATCGCTGGAGGGGCGGACTACCACCTCTTTCTTCTCTGCCAGATTGATGTTATAGCGGGTTTTCTGTTTCATCCGGTCCAGTATCTCGCTTTCGCTGCCCTCGAGCGATACGATGACCGTACGCCGCGGTTGAACTGCATCTGAGATGACCTTCTCTTCCAACTGCACACAGTCAAACTCGTGATCTCCTTCAAAAGCGTTAGGTTCAATTTTCGAGAAAACAGCGCGTTTCTTGCGGCATACATCCCGAATTTCATCATAAAGCTCGCTGTTCCCGGCTATCGGTCCTTTAGGGATATACGCAATTGTGAACCCCAACGGTAAATTTCGGAATAGAACTTGCGCGCCACCTCCGTTTGCAACGATTCGCAAAGGTTTCCAACCAAAATGGGATTTAAGTTCCCCCCAGGCGCCCATCTGCAGGAAATGAGCATTGGGGTACTCAGAAAGATAGTGATTCCAATCCGTCAGAGAAACTATCATATTTATTCAATCGAGAGTAGTTCAGGCGGCGGCGAGCTTTCGATCGTAGCACCTGGAATGATTTTATCGATATAGGTGATAATCTCAGTCACCTTTCCCTTGTCTGCCAGCTCCAATACATGATCAATTTTTTCCTTCAGTTCTTTTCCGTGCAGATTTTCTGGGTCGTTGTATTGGAAGATGTCAGGATGTTGAGTCGGTTCAAATTGACTGTTGCCTTCCCAAAGATCTTCGCTTAATTTTTCACCGGGTCGAATACCCGTGAAAATGATTTCAATGTCTTTACCTGGCTCCAATCCCGAAAGACGAATTAAATCTTCTGCCAGATCGAGAATGCGTACTTGCTGCCCCATGTTGAGAACGAAAGTTTCTCCGCCGCTGCCCATTCCTGCAGCCTGTAATACCAAATAAACCGCTTCCGGTATCGTCATAAAGTATCGCTTCATGTCTGGGTGAGTTATGGTTACCGGCCCACCATTGGCAATTTGATGTTTGAACAAGGGCACCACACTGCCCCGACTGCCAAGAACATTGCCAAACCGTACTACACTATACGCATTACCACTGCGCTGCGCGGCATCCAGCACGATCATTTCAGAGAGGCGTTTGGTGGCGCCCATAATGTTCGCCGGGCGAATAGCTTTATCGGTGGAAATCATGACCAGCCGCTGGATGTTATTGTTCTCACAAGCTCGAACCACATCCAACGTTCCGCGCACATTGTTATCAATGGCTTCGTCAACGTTCATTTCCATCAAGGGAACATGTTTGTGTGCAGCAGCGTGGAAAACAATATCTGGTTTATGCTGTGAAAAAACATTATGAATCCTTTGGTAGTCGCGGACATCTGCGATAACCGGAACTAAAGTCAGCCCCGGCGCGGATTCTTGCAGCTCAAGTAAAGATTCAAAAATACTGTTCTCACCATGACCGACCATGATCAAATGAGATGGCTGCCAACGTGAGATTTGCCGGCACAATTCACGTCCAATTGAACCGCCAGCCCCGGTTACGAGCACGCGCTTGTTCGTCAGCGTCTGTCCGATCAGCTCTTCCTGCATGTGCGCCGGCTGACGCCGTAGTAAGTCGGTAATATCTACTTCGCGCAATCGGTTGATGCTCACCTTGCCGCCAATCAACTCGTAAATACCCGGCATCGTCCTGAACGGAATTCCGCGCAGTCGGCACACATCGGCTATCATTCTAACGACTTTACCGCTCGAACTGGGGATTGCAATGACCACCTCTTCAATGCGGCGGTGTTCGATGACTTTGCCAATTTCTGATAGCGTACCCACCACCGGAACGCCGTGAATCTGTTGTTTCATTTTATCGGGGTTGTCATCCAAAAAACCAATCGGAATCAGATTCAGGTCTGAATTTTTCTGAAGTTCGCGCACCACTAATGCACCGGCATCACCAGCGCCGATGATCAAAGTACGTTTTGCTTGTTGATTTAACCCGGACTTTGAAGCCGTGCTGATATTATCGGAAACCAGGCGGATCAAGAAACGCACACCGCCAATGAGAATTAATGACAATAACCAGTCAATTATCAGCACAGAACGGGGAAAACCCGTGAAAACTTTGAGCGAAAATAAAATCACCATTCCAACAGAAACCAACACGGATGCGCTCGTAACCGCAAAAAGGATTAACCTTAATTCTCGAGTACTCGCATACCCCCACAAGCGGCGATAAAGACCAAACACATAATACAGGGGTATTTTAATGAGTAGCGCTAACGCGATCATCCAATAAGCGGAAGGGAGGTAAAAATAAAACAGCGCTCCCAGTTCAAGCCGCAGTGCATATGCGCCAAGCACTGCAATGACAGTGAGGATCAAATCAATTACCACCATATAACGGTTACGCATGATCGGTTTCGATCTCATCACAGTCCTTTAAGCCCCAACACTGTACCAATTGTCTTGAAAATAATCATCAAGTCAAGCAGCAGGTTGCGGTTTTTTATGTAATATAGGTCATACTCCAATTTCACCGCTGTATCTCCAACGGTCGAGGCATAACGCTGGTTGACCTGTGCCCAGCCCGTTAACCCCGGTCGAACAAAAAGGCGCGCCCGGTAGAAGGGCAGCTCCTTTTGAAACTTCTCTGCCAAATCAATCTGTTCTGCGCGCGGACCGATGATGCTATTTTCGCCTTTCAGGATATTCCAACATTGGGGCAATTCATCAATGTGGCTGCGGCGCAGAATTTTTCCCACCCGCGTTATTCTTTCATCGCCAACCGTCGCTGTTTTTTGCACGCCATCTTTTTCAGCATCCTGAAACATACTGCGGAATTTGAAAATTTTATAAGGTTGACCGAACTTCCCTACCCGCATCTGAGAGTAAAGCACCGGACTGCCAGATTCAATAAGGATGGCTATTGCAATAAATGGGTACAAGACCAACAATAACGCCAGTCCCATCAAACTTCCAAGGATATCCAATAGGCGTTTAATGCTTTCATACGCCCCAGATGTGTGCGTTTGGTCGAGAAAAGAGCGCAGAATCCAATCAGATTGAAGTAGAAAGATCGGCACCCTGCCAAAAACTTCTTCATAAAGTGTCGGCATTGAGGTGACTTCTATATCAGTCTCTGCAACTTTCAGAATCGAGCGAAAGAGATCATGGTTCAACTCGCCCGATATCGCAAAAATGAGATCTGTAACATCATGTTCTTCTATCAACTGGGTAAGCATGGGTCCGGTGCCCAGAACCTGATAACCATTGATTTCCATGTTTTGTTTTTCTTCATCGTCATCCACAAAACCGATGAGCTGAAATGGACCTGGCTGGATGTCGCGCAGCATCTCTGCCAGCGTAGAGCCGGCCTTGCCCGCGCCGATGATAAGCGCTCGGCGCGTGAACACCGGCGCTGTAAAAATGCTGATATATAAAAGGCGCCAGAATAAGGTAGAGAAGGTTGCCGCCAGGATAAAGATAAATACGCCCCGGCGCGGCAGAGAATTTGGCCCAGACACGAAGAAAATCACCAGATAAATTACGAAACTGAAACCGGCAGCGGTGGCAATTCCCCGCAGCACGTCTTTTTTATGGTTGGCTTTACGAATATCATAGATTTCAATCAGTAATATGATCCATAACAACGGCAAGACAAAGAACCAGAAAGGCGCGCGCTGCCCCAGGAATTCCCATGAAAAATCAAGCCAGTCCTTCTGCCCCCAAAAATATAACCCGAGGAAGACAGCGAGATAACCACAGAGCAGATCACCTAATAAGAGGATAACCTGCCTTTCGCCTGTGCGAATGCGCCATCTTTTATTCAACTGAGATTTTTCAATCGTCATTTTGTGAACCCAAAATAATATTCTTGGCTAAACTCCACAAAAAGCCGCATCCCCATGAAAAATGCATGGTCATGATAGCCAGTGGAATCGAGAGAATAAGCGTGAGGTTTTTCCGATGCATGGCAGGCTTAACCGCGCCTGCCAACAGGATCACCAGATAGGAACTTAATACAAATAAGAGAATGTACCGCGCTGGAATCCAGAATGTGGATAGTAATAATAACACTAAAACGCCGGATACAAAAACAGGGGGTAATGCCTGACGCCAGCGCAAAGTATCAGGGAATCGGCGCAGCATTTTGTATTTCCAAAACCCATACGAAAAGTATTGTTTGGCAAGCGATCTGAGGGTGGGCCGCGAGTAGTAATCAACCTTAATCGCGGGGTCTACCCATATCTTACCGCCTGCACGCCTGATGCGGTTGTTAAATTCATAATCCTCGTTTATTCTGAGGGTTTCGTCATATCCGCCAATCTGATCTATGAGCGAACGGCGATAAGTGCCAAACGCCACAGTATCCGCTTCACCTGCGGATTTTGTCCAACGATAGCGTGCATCACCCACTCCGAGCGGATGTGAGGTTGCGACAGCAATCGCCTGCCCAATCCAATCCTCTTTACCAGGCTTGATGTTTATAACCCCGCCGACATTTTCGCCATATCCATCACGCAATCTTGACACACTCTTCTCAATGTAATCTGGCGCAGGTACAGCGTGTGCGTCCATGCGAGTGAGAATTTCGCCTTGCGAAGCGGCAATAGCCTGATTTAATGCCGCGGGGATAGTACGCTGGTGATTGTCTACAACCTTGATAATCAGCTGCGGATGCCCAGCTTGGAAAGCCGCAATGCGTTCGCGCGTACGGTCAGTAGAAAGTCCATCGGCAATGATGACCTCCATCTGAGCCATAGGAAACGTCTGCGCGTAAATGGCACGCAACAATTCCTCAATCGTCCGCTCCTCGTTAAAACATGGAATGATGACCGACAAGGTTATAGGCGCCATAATAATTCAGATATTTTGATTAATGGTTTTGCGTTTAACAATTAGCGTCTTTGCATAACAAAGCAATGGCTTCAATCTCCACCAGGGCATTTTTAGGCAGCCCTGCCACAGCCACCGTGGTGCGAGCTGGCGGCTGCTCGGTAAAGTATTCACCATAAACCTTGTTTAAAGCCGGAAAGTCATTCATGTCCCTTAGAAAAACGGTCGTTTTGACGACCTGATTCATGCAGGATGATGACGCTTCTAATACTGTTCTCAGATTAATCAAAACCTGGTGTGTTTGCTCCTCAATTCCCCCAGGGACGAACTCACCAGTTGCAGGATCAACCGGCAACTGTCCGGCAGTAAAAACAAACGGACCACCGCCCGCAGCAATAGAATATGGACCGATCGCCGCTGGAGCCTTCTCGCTTTTATAGGTTTTCTTATCGTGGCAAGCCATACTATCCTCCAATGGGGTAATGTTGCCTTTATTTTAAGCTAAGTACAGAAAAAGGTAAATAACAAAGCAAGCGCCGAACACAGCAATTAAGAAGGAATACGCCTCGGAAATCATGGATTCTTACATAATAATAACTAAGCCGTATGGCCCGCCTGCAGCAGCTTAGTTCTGCTTTTAGGCTGACCATAAGAAATCGTCTACACACCTACTTTTGGATAAGCAGAGAAATATTCACGATTCATCGCAAACGATTCAGCGCTCGAGATGAAGGCTGGTATAATCTGAGCGCAATAATCTTGTAATGCCAGGTAAAACATGCTCGAAAACATCACTTCAATTGAAAAAAAATACGCTGAGTTGACCCGACTGATGGATGAAAACAGTCAGGATTACCAAAAAGTGGTTGAGCTTGCAAAAGAGCGCTCCGAAATTGAACCAGTAATCGAGCTCGCGGCCCAATATCACTCACTCCTCGATCAGCTCGAACAAGCCAAAGAACTTGAACAAAATGACGATGAGGAAATTCGGGCGCTCGCAAACTATGAACTTGAAACACTTTCAGTCCAAATCGAAGACCTCGAAAAACGACTAAAACGCCTGCTGGTACCAAAAGACCCGCGCGATGATCGCAACGTGTTTATCGAGATTCGAGCCGGTGCCGGCGGAGATGAAGCCGGGCTGTTTGCCGCTGAACTGATGCGCCTCTACATCCATTACGCTGAAGCGCGCAATTGGAATGTTGAGATGATTTCTTCGAATGAAACAGGTATCGGCGGTTTCAAAGAAGTGATTTTCATGGTCAAGGGCAAGGGCGCTTACTCGCGTTTTAAGTTCGAATCTGGCGTTCACCGGGTGCAGCGCATCCCTGCGACCGAATCAGGCGGGCGCATTCACACCTCCACTGTGACGGTTGCTGTGATGGCCGAAGTTGAAGAAGTTGATGTGCAGATTCCGGATACAGATATCAACATCGATGTTTTTCGCTCATCAGGCGCTGGCGGGCAAAATGTACAAAAAAATGCTACCGCAGTAAGGATTACCCACCTGCCCACGGGTATTGTGGTAGCCTGTCAGGACGAACGCTCTCAACTGCAGAACAAACTGCGCGCCATGGGGATTTTACGCGCCCGGCTATTCGAAATTGAGGAAGAAAAACGTCGCCAGGAACGTGATGATAACCGTCGTTCTCAGGTTGGCACCGGTGACCGCTCAGAGAAAATTCGCACTTACAACTATCCGCAAAGCCGGGTGACCGATCATCGCATTAACATTTCATCCTTCAACCTTCCGGCTGTGATGGCTGGCGATATTGACCTCTTCATTGATGAGCTTTCCATCCGCGATGAAACTGACCGTCTCGCCATGAGCAGCGAAGATGCCGACGGTTGATCTTGCAAGTTGGAAATCTCAGCACCTGGCTGGCTTGCGTAAGGTTAGCAGCACCGCCGAAATTGAAATAAATGCCCTCCTTGTACACGTATTAAACAAGAACACAGCCTGGATATTCTCTCACCCAGAAACGCACTTGACTGCTGAGCAAACTGCGCTCCTCGAAAACGCGATAAGTCGCCTGTATGCCGGCGAACCCTTGGCTTATATCACCAGAAAGCAGGAATTCTACGGGCTTGAATTTTTAGTCGATTCCCGCGTCCTCATTCCAAGACCTGAAACGGAGTTATTGGTTGAACATGCCATCACCTGGCTTAACACCCACCCAGCGAAAAAACTCGCGGCTGACATAGGCACAGGTTCTGGTGCAATCGCCGTTACCCTCGCAAAAAGTTGCTCTGAGCTTGAAGTAACAGCAATTGATATATCTGAAGAGGCGCTCGAGGTAGCCAAAGAAAATGCACGTAAGCATAAGGTTGAGCGCCGCATTGAATTCGTTCACGCCAACCTCTTACAGGGCAATACAAAATATTTCGACTTAATCCTCGCCAACCTGCCCTACATACCCACGGCAACGCTGAAAGAGCTTGATGCGCTGCGTTACGAGCCACAGACTGCACTGGATGGCGGGCACGATGGTATGGATTTCATTAAGCAATTGATGGCACAACTGCCAAATTCACTTGCCCCAGGTGGCAGCGCAATTTTTGAAATACAATATAATCAAGGGTATAAGGTTAGAGAAATTGCCAGGCAGCAATTTCCAGAAGCTCTTATTTCAATTCAGCACGATTTGGCTTCTTTACCGCGAATCGTGGTGATTAATACATAAGCGAGCATAGCTATGCAAACCACCGTCTTACCTGCAGAAAACCCGGCCTCAATCGACGCAGCGCTAATGCTGCTCAATGATGGTGAAATTGTGGCCTTCCCAACAGATACTGTCTACGGTCTGGGTACCAATGCTTTTTACTCCCCTGGGATTATCAAATTGTTCGAAGCAAAAGGAAGGGATGCCAACAAGGCGATTGCCGTCCTGATTGGCTCTCCTGAACAAACAGAAATATTAACGGATGAACTTTCGCTGTCGGCGCAAAAGTTGATTGCGCGCTTCTGGCCAGGCGGTTTGACGATCGTGGTACCAAAAAAGAAAAATCTTCCCGAGCTTCTCTCCGCGGGTAGTTCGATTGGTATTCGCATGCCCAATCATGCGGTCGCCTTAAACCTATTGCGGAGTTTCGGTCCCTTAGCCACTACATCCGCCAACCTCAGCGGCATTAACAATCCACATGATGCCACAGATGTCCACCGCCAACTCAATAACCGCGTGCCCCTCATTCTTGATGGCGGACGCTGTCCTGGCGGAATCCCTTCCACCGTGGTAGATTGCACAACAGATAAAGTAAGTATTTTGAGAGAAGGTACGATCAGTCAGTTAGAAATTGAAGAAGCCCTCAATGCACCATTGGATTAGAATCTGAGCGAGTTCGCCCTGCCGTGCTATGTTTCTTGCAGCCGGTTCATCTCCATTTCATATAATTTTTTAAACTCTCCGCCAGCACTTTGAAGCTCATCAAATGTTCCTCTCTGTGTAATCCTGCCGCCTGACAGGACAATGATTTCATCCATTTTTGGCAGCAGGCGAAGATCATGCGTCACGATTAAATAACCTTTGTCTGTCCGGCCTTTTAACACATTTTCCATTACGCGAACAGCAGTTGATCTGTCCAAGTTGGCGGTGGGTTCGTCTAACAAAATAAATGGTCGGTTTTGCAATAAAACTCTCGCTATAGCCAAGCGCTGTCTCTCGCCGCCGCTCATTTTCAGACCGTGTTCTCCAACCCAAGTGTCTAACCCTTCTGGCAGCGCATCGAACCAGTCAGTCAAATCTGCATGTTGAAGGGCAGCCAATAACTCCTCAGGCTCAGCCTCCATATTCGCCAACAACAAATTTCCACTCAGCGTATCATCAAACAGATACGGCGCTTGAGGCAGAACGGCGATAAACGAACGGGTTGATTCAGGACTGACCGTTTGAATATCCACCCCTCCGATTGTGATCTTTCCAGCTTGTGGGAATTCAAAACCGAGCAGCAGATTGACAAGGCTGGATTTTCCTGCCCCGCTTGCGCCAACGAGCGCAATACAATGCCCTGCCGCAACTTGAATGGAAATATCTTCTAGCAATAACTCCGCCTCTCCCTCAAAGGAAAAGCTGACCTGATCCATTAATAAAGCCGATGCGGAGTTGTCTGGTACTAAACCTGCCTCATTCCTTGGTTCATCGTTTTCACCGCCTATTGCAAAGAGACGCGCCGCAGCCGCAGCACTGGCATTAAAGTTTAACGCTGCACTCGGCAGCGGCTGAGAAGCCTCGAAGCTCGCCAGTGTTATCAGGGAGATCACCGTCAGCGAGATGCCAGGTAAATCTCCACGGCTCACCAAAGGTATCGCTGCCCAAAGCATCACCAGCAGTGTTAGGTTAATGAAAAACAGGGTCATTCCGCTATTAAGGCTGTTGATGAACACAATCTGATTGTGGAGCCTGGTTGACTGAGAGAATTCATTGTTAATGCGGCTGAGAAAACTTTCCTGTGCATTCCCAGCCTGGATGTCCTCCAACCCCTGCAGGTAATCCACCATGCTGGCTGCGTTCTCCGCTTTGGACTGGGCCAAACGGTTAATCCGCGTTCGAGAGATAAGAAGCGCAACAACCGGCTGTACAAAACCAGTAAACACCAGCCCAAGCGCCAAAATTATCCCAAGCTGCAGTGCATAACCACCAATGAACAGACTGACTCCGGTGATTACCACCAACGAGATGATGACTGGTGAGATAACTCGAACAAAGAAGTTTTCCAGCGTCTCGAGGTCACCGATGACTCGCTGAAGCACATCGCCGCTGCGCCAGCCAGCCAGGTTTTGCGGTGAGCCGGGTTCAACCCGGTGGTAGAAATTTTCACGCAATTGTGACAGCACACGCAAATTAACTGAATGTGATACCAATCGTTCAAGATAACGGAAGAAGCCGCGGCTGATACCAAAAAAACGAACACCAACGATTGCCACCTGCAAATCAGCAATTGAGGGTTGCAACGCGGCGCTGGCGATGAGATAAGCCGACGTTCCCATCAACCCAATCCCAGCAGCAATGGCTGCGACCCCTAAAAGCATAGACAAAAACACTTTGCCTTTGAAATGCCAGATAATCGCTAATACGTGTCTGAGGTCTTTCATCGAACATCCCCCTTGCCAAGTATAAAGTCACGGTAAGCCGGCACAGTGTTCAATAGTTCAGTATGCGGTCCACGGCAAGTGAGAGCACCGTTCTCAAGAAATAAAACCACATCTGCCCGTTCGATGGCAGAAAGGCGGTGCGCGATGGTCAAGGTGGTACGTCCATGCGCCAACTTGAGGATGGTATCTTCCAACGATCGCTGTAGTTCCGGGTCGAGATGTGAAGTCGGTTCATCCAGAACAAGCAAAGCCGGAGAGCGCAGAAACAAGCGTGCCAACGCCACACGCTGCAATTCTCCCCCGCTGAAGCGCGCTCCGCTTTCGAGCAGCGGGGTTTCCACCCCCATTGGCAGACGCGAAACCAACCCTTCCAGCCCCGCTTGTTGCATTGCCATTTCAATTTCACCTTGTGTAAAGCGTGCATCACCCAAAGTAATATTTTCGCCCATGGTGGTATTAAAGATAAACGGCTGCTGCGGGATCCATCCCGCAAAACGGCGCCACTCCGCTTTCGTCCAATCTTGAATATTCATGCCGTTGATATGAATTTCACCCTGCGAAGGCTCGAGAAAGCGGAGCAGCAAGCGCGCCAATGTACTCTTGCCTGAACCGCTCATCCCCACCAAAGCGTAATGAGTGCCTTTATTGATTGAAAAATCAACATTCCTCAGCGAATGCTCACTCATTTCTGTATAGGTAAAGGAGAGTTGATTAATTGAAACCGTAAAGTCGCCTGCAAAGCAGGTTTCCAACTGACCCACACCTCTATAGGCGTTGTCTTGCGGTTCCGCGGTATCCAACAATTCAAAAATGCGCTTCGCGGCGGTCACTCCGGTCATCCCGGCATGATAGCGCGCGCTGAGGCTGCGCAGCGGGAGATAGAAATCTGGCGCGATGAGCAGGATAAAAAAAGCCTCCTGAAACAGCATTCGCCCATACAGCAGGCGCAGCCCAATTTCAACCGCCACCACTGCTGTTGAAATCGTGGCAATCAGCTCTAATACCAGCGCAGACAAGAAGGTAATGCGCAGTACGCTAAGCGTCTTGTCACGGTAATCTTCGTTCACGCGGCGGAGTTCAGCTGCCCGGTCACGACTGCGCCCCAACATTTTCAGTGTCGCAATCCCCTGCAGCGTATCGAGAAAATAACTGCCCAAACGGGTGAGCGCCAGCCACTGGCGCTGGGTGATACCTTCCGCCGCCTTGCCAATCAACACCATGAAAAGTGGGATTAAAGGAGCAGTGAGAACGAAGACGATACCGGTCAGCAAGTCCAATGGGAAAATCACCACCAAAATCGTCAAGGGCAGCATTCCTGCGATGAACACTTGCGGCAGGTACTGCGAATAATAAGAGTCCAGCGCGTCCACGCCTTGTAGAGCCGTGAGGGTTAGTTCAGCGGTTTTTTCGTTTTTCAGAAATTCCGGTCCAAGGCGATTGATTTTGCTCAACAATTCTTGTCGCAATCGTTCCTTGATCTGTGCTGCCATTTTTCCGGCCAGCAGCTCAGCAGCAATTGTAAAGAACACACGCAGAATCACAATGGCAAAAATCACGCGCAGTAACCCGCTAACGGCTGCCAGAGTCAAATTCTCTATGAAAACCCCCGCAACAACTCTGCTCAACTGGTAAGATTGCAGAATCGCTAGCCCGCCGACAAGAAAAGAAGCAAGAACTGCCAACAGAAACAGCAACCCGAGAGCACGCGCTTGCTGGAAAAGGCGGGGATGAAAATTCATTTAGATTTCTTGGGTTTATTCGAAATTCAATAAGCGTACAACATCACCCAGCGCAGCCGCGAACACTTCATTCATAATTTCATCGCTGGCTTTGTAAGCCCCGCCGTACACTCCATCTCCGAGGGCGGCCCGCACTTTGGTTGACGAAAGGATTTGCTCAGGTTTGAAAGCCGGTTTCATACCCTCAGGCATACCGCTGGTGCGCAGAAAGGGAAAAGCTTCCATCCACGAGGCGTGATAGGTCTCGAGCCCATGAGCTGCAGCAACAACAGCAACGGAAGGCGCCTTCCACCAGTCATACCAGGTGAGCTGTACACGCGGCAGCTCGTTCACCAAGTCGCCTAACGCAACCTTTGCCGGGTCATTGCCGCCATGACCATTCACGATCAACATGCGGTTGAAACCTTGATGATGCAGCGATTTGATCATATCTTCAAGTGCACTGATCAACGTTTGCACCCGAAAACTGATCGTGCCCGGATAATCCATAAAATACGAAGAACAGCCAAAGTTCAAAGGCGGTGCCACCAGCACCCCGCTTTGTTCAGCAGCCGCCATCGCCAATGTGAGCGGAATTTTTATATCAGTTTCAAGACAGATGTAACCATGCTGTTCAGTCGCACCAGTCACTAACATGATACGGTCATCTTTTTTCAGATATTTCTCAACTTCCATCCAAGTCATCTCACCAAGGTACATAATTTCATCTCCTGATCCTCATTGTTTTCTCTGTTTTCATTATAGCGGAACAAGATACCGCATGCAAAATTGCTGCGAGGTTTCATGGATAAGGGTTTTGAGTGCGTAAACCAATTCTCTTATGAAATGCCCCCTATACAACTGAAGAAGATTACATGAAAATTCCCGAAACAATCAAGACCGCAGTAAATGATGCAAAACTCGGAGTCTTGAATCAAACTCCGAGTTAAAGTGTTCATTAAGGCTACGCCAGATTCAGCCAGCTTGAGCGGCTTGAACGGGATTAGAGAACAATATTCACCAGCCGACCTTTGACGTAAATCACCTGCCGTGGCTCACGCCCATCAAGTAACTTCTGAACGGCTTCGCTGGTCAGTGCAAGCTTGTGAGCCTCTTCTTCAGATATATCCACAGAGGCAGTGACGCGGTCGCGCAGCTTTCCGTTGACCTGGATTACGAGCGTGATTTCTTCCACCGCGGCGGCATTCTCGTCCACCTTGGGCCATTGGCTGGTGTGCACCGAATACGGTTTGCCAAGTCGCTGCCAGAGTTCTTCAGCAATGTGGGGAACAACAGGTGCCATCATCTGGATGTATACCTCTACGGCTTCTCTCCAGGCCGGGCTGGTGCAAACCTGGGCTTTCAGGCGCATCATTTCATTCAACAGTTCCATCAAGCCTGATACGATGGTATTGAATTCATACTGCTCATAATCTCTGGTCACGGCCTTAAGCGTCTGGTGTAGTTTTCGCCGCAGCAGCTTTACATGTTCTTCTGATGTTTTCGTCTGGCAGCCAGGTTCTAGCAAGGTCGACCAAACCCGCCGCAGCCAACGCGCCACGCCATCAATACCGCCGCTGCTCCACGGACCGCCCATATCCCAGCGGGAAAAGAACATCAGGTAGGCGCGAATCGTATCTGCGCCATATGCTTTTACCAAGGCATCTGGAGCAACCACGTTGCCGCGGCTTTT